>CAZAJF010000004.1:0-61452 GCA_964485395.1 uncultured Treponemataceae bacterium
GGGGCGGCCGATACGTAGAGGACGTGTTTGGGGGAGACGTCCATGTACGGGAGGTCTTTCGGCAACCTGGGGGTATAGTCGCCCTGATGGCGGCAGGAAACGTTCGGGTCGATGAAGTCGCCTTTTTTATTGATCTTGGCGCTTGCCTGGGCGATGAAGTACTTGTCTTCATCCATGGCGGAGAGGAACTCGATGTCTTCGGTGGCGCGGCCGTCGACGACCTTGCGGTACGGCGTCTCGAGGAAGCCGTATTCGTTGACGGTGGTATACGTGGCCAGCGAGACGATAAGACCGATGTTCGGGCCTTCCGGCGTCTCGATGGGGCACATGCGGCCGTAATGCGTATAATGGACGTCGCGTACCTCGAAGCCTGCGCGGTCGCGGGAAAGTCCACCGGGACCGAGCGCGTTGAGGCGGCGCTTGTGGGTAAGCTCCGCGAGCGGATTAACCTGATCCATGAACTGCGACAGCTGGCTGGAACCGAAAAATTCCTTGATGGCCGCTACGACGGGCTTAATGGAAACAAGATCCTGCGGGCGAATCGTGTCGGTTTCCTTAAGGCTCATGCGCTCTTTGGCGATACGCTCCATGCGGCTGAAGGCGCTCTTCATGACGTTGGCAAGAAGTTCGCCCACGGAACGAACGCGGCGGTTGCCGAGGTGATCGATATCGTCGAGGTTGTTCTCGCCGTAATACACGGTCATGAGGTATTTCATGGTGGCGATAATGTCTTCGCGCACGAGTGTAAAGTCTTTAACGGGAACGAAATAGTCGAATTTTTTATTCAGCTTGTAGCGGCCCACTTTACCCAGATCGTAGCGGCGGTTGCTGAAGAACAGCGAGTGCAGGTCGCGCTCGGCGTTTTCTACGGTAATGGGTTCGCCGGGCATCAGCGTGGCATAAACCGCGGCGAGGGCGTCGGCCTTGGTCGGCTCGTCCTGGCTCGGGTCTTCTTTTACCAGCTTGATGTCTTCGCGCTCAAGGCAGTTGAGGATCATGTTCCAGTGCAAACCGTCCGCATGCTCAAAGTCCACCACTTCGATGGTGGTGATGCCTTTGGCCACGAGCTCATCCACATCGTGCAGGTGGATTTTTTCGCCGGCGCGGTAGATGCGCTTGGTTTCATCATCCTGGGTTTCCATGATGGAACGCGCGAGAATGGCATTTACGGCATTGTCGCGGTCTGCTCGCTCGGTGGACAGCGTCAGCGTCTTGGTTTTGTAGAATGCCGAGATGATGTCTTCGCGAGATTCCAGACCGACCGCGCGCAGGAACATGGATCCGAGGATTCGTTTCTTGCGGTCAATCTTGGCGTAAATGAGCTCTTTCTTCTGATCGATCTCGAATTCAAGCCAGGAACCGCGATAGGGAATGATTCGCGCGCTGTAAATACCTTTCTCGTGGCAAAAAATTACGCCGGGAGAACGATGGATCTGCGAGACGACGACACGTTCGGCACCGTTTATGATAAAGGTACCGCGGTCGGTCATCAGGGGGATATCCCCTAAATATATGTCTTTTTGGCGGATTTCGCCTGTTTTTTGAAAGATCAGGTTGATGCGCGCCTTCAGCGGGACGGCGTAGGTCAACCCTTTCTGTTTGCATTCAAATTCAGTGTACTTCATGGCGGATTCGTCGAGCTGATAGTGTTCATACTCGAGAAGCATGTCGCCATTCGGACTTTCTATGGGGAATGTGGCACGGAACACCTCTTCGAGGCCCTGCACATCGGGAGAAATACCTTTGAGCACCTTGTTGTGCTGCAAAAAGCGCTCATAGCTTGATACTTGAATATCTATGAGATCCGGAAGCTCTCGCGCTTCTTTATAGTCCTTGCCAAAATACGTACGGGCTATCTTGTTTTCGGTATAGGCCATCGTTACCCCCTCTCGTGGTTCGGGTTCTTTTTACATAATAATGCAACCGTGTTGCACAAACGATCGTACTCGCGCGAAAAGGTACCGGACGCACAATGCGCCCGGTACCTCAAACTCCGGAAAGAGAAACCGGAGCGGAAGTTGCAAAAGAAAGAAAATCGGACAAGATCGTTATTTGATCTCTACCGCGCCACCCGCATCGGTGATCTGTTTCTTGATTTTCTCGGCGTCTGCCTTGGAGATACCTTCCTTCAAAGGTTTGTCGCCGGCTTCGACGAGGTCTTTGGCTTCTTTCAGACCAAGACCGGTTACCGTGCGTACTTCTTTGATGATGGCGATCTTCTTGTCTGCAGGGAAAGCAGCCTTGAGGATTACGGTGAATTCAGTCTGCTCTTCCACGGCTGCGGCAACGGCTCCACCACCGGCGGCGGCAACGGGAGCAGCGGCGGTTACGCCGAATTTCTCTTCCATAGCCTTGATAAGGTCTGCAATCTCCATGATTTTCATCTCGGCAATCGCGTCGAGGATCTGTGCGTTCGTTAAAGCTGCCATATTATCTTCTCCTTCTGTAAAGTAGCCTTCCCGTACGGGGGGCCTTTAATCGAGCGGTCAGGAACGGCAGCAAACCGGAAGCCTGACCGTTTTGCGCGGTATGATGGATGCGCGGGGTTTAACCCGACATCCACATTTCCGCAACAGTTGCTAAATCAAGGTGCGCTCGGCGCTTCGGCAGGAGCAGCTTCCGCCGCGGGAGCTTCAGCCACCGCTCCGCCGCCCATTTTTTCATGGAGGGCGACAAGGGTGTACACAAGCTTCTGCGTGGGGCTCTTAAGACCGGCCATAAAGTTGGAAAGGAGTTGATTCCTTCCAGGCAACTTGGCGTACGCGTCCATCTGCTTTACGTCGAAGAAAGCCTTCTCTACGAGACCGCCCTTCATCTTAACCGGAGATTCCTTGCTGAAATCAGCGATAATCTTGGCGATTTCGTTGGAATCGTCCTTTGCGAAAGCTACGGCCGTGGGGCCGTTCAGCAAGCCGCTGACGTCGGGATACTGAAGTTTCTCGAACGCGATGCGGGCAAAGTTATTCTTGAGAACGTGATACTCGGCATTCTTTTCGCGAAGCTGGCTGCGGAGCGCAGTGATCTGCAACACGGTCATGCCGCGGTAATCGGTGAATATAAAGTCTTTACAGCCACGGATCTTTGCGCTGACTGCTTCGATGGCTTCAACCTTGTTGGGTTGTTCTTTTTTTGCACGAATAGCCATAGTTTACCTCTCTACCTTTGCCATGACGACCTTCACGCTCGGGCTCATCGTCGAGGCCAGGTAAACCGACTCCACGAACTCGCCTTTCACGTCGGAAGGACGCTTGCGAAGAACCTCGGCGAGGAGCGTTTTTACGTTGGCGGAAATCTTGTCCGCGTCCATGGAAACTTTTCCTACGGAGAGGTGAATGATATTTGTCTTGTCGGCGCGGAATTCCGTTCGACCCTTCTTGAGCTCGGCGATGGCCGCCTTTACATCGAAGGTTACCGTACCGGTTTTCGGGTTCGGCATGAGGCCGCGGCGTCCGAGAACCATACCCAGCTTACCGACGTCTTTCATCATGTCCGGCGTAGCTACGGCGATGTCGAATTCCATCCAGCCGCCCTTGATCTTCTCGACGAGGGCTTCGCTGCCCGCATAGGTCGCACCTGCATCGAGGGCTTCTTTTTCCTTGTCGGGCTTGCAGAACACGAGCACGCGTTTTTCGGCGCGGAACTGGTAGGGAAGCACGACGGTATCGCGCACCGTCTGGCTCTTCTTGAGATTAAGTCGAACATGGACCTCGACGGTCTCGTCGAACTTGGCTGTTTTCATGTCTTTGACGAGCTTGCAAGCGTCGTCGAGATCGTAGAACTTGGTAGAGTCTACCTTTTTTACGACTTCTCTGTATTTCTTACCATGCTTCATGACTTACCACTCCACTTCGATGCCCATACTGCGGGCAGTACCGGCAATGATGCGCTCGGCGGCCGGAATATCGTTGGCCGAAAGATCCTTGAATTTCAACTTGGCAATCTCGGTAACCTTGGCATGGGGAATCTTTCCAACCTTCTGCTTGTGGGGAACCGGGGAACCTTTTTCAAGGCCGATGGCTTTCTTTATAAGAACGGAAGCCGGAGGGGTCTTAAGGATAAACGTAAAGGTTTTATCCTTATAGACGGTGATGACCGCGGGAATGGTAAGACCCACTTCCATGGATTTGGTCCTGTCGTTGAACTGCTGACAGAACTGGGGGGCGCTGACGCCGTGAGGACCGAGTGCCGGGCCTACGGGCGGAGCCGGCGTTGCCTTACCGGCAGGACACTGCAATTTAATAACTGCTGTGACCACTTTCTTAGCCATAAAAAACTCCTTTCGTGGTGTCTCCGGCAAACTGCCGGAGCCCTGGACCTTCCCCTGACGGGGATAGGGAGCCGGGGATAGCGCCTTTTGTCATATGACCGCGAAACGATCAAGTTCCGCGGCGTCCTTCCACCCAAAGGCTTCGAACGCAAAAGGCTCCCATCATGCGGAGCGGATGAATGCCGAAAGGCATTCATCTTGCTGTACGCGTTTTTATGAGAAGCGCCCATTCAGGCGCCGCAATTAAACTTTCTCTACCTGCAGCATATCCACTTCCACCGGAGTGGATCTTCCAAAGATTCCCACCATGACCCGAAGCTTGCTCTTCTCGGTATTAACTTCCTCGATGGTGCCGGTAAACGAGTCGAACGGACCCTCGATGATTTTAACCTGCTCGCCGACGGAAAAATTCTGCCGCGAACGCATCGGTTTCTCGCCTTTTATCTCGCCTGCGCGTTGCAGGATATGCTTGGCCTCATCGGCCGAAATCGGGGCGGGCTTATTGTGCATGGTAGCGCCGACGAATCCCGTGACGCCGTTGATCTTCTTTATGGAAGAGCATGTCGCCTTCCAGTTAGCCTCGGGAAGATCCATTTCCACAAGCAGATATCCAGGAAGCATCTTGCGCGTCGTCGTACGTTTCTTGCCGTCTTTTACATCGACGACATCCTCGCTGGGAATCTTGATGTCGGTGAGCACCGCAGGATCGATCTCTCCGTTTGCCATGAGCATCCGAATGGTTTTCTCGATCTTATTTTCGTATCCTGAGTAAACATGAAGAACGTACCAAGATTTGGCCATGTAAAATAACCGCTTACAACAACAGGTCGATACCCTTAACGCAGAGGAAATCCACCACGCCCAGGAATATCGCCACGAGAATCGTAGATACAATTACCACTTTGGTACCGGCAATGACGTCATCGCGACTCGGCCAGATAACCTTGCGCAGCTCGCCAACACAGTCCTTGAAGAACTGGATTATCTTTTTCATATCGACTCCTTACAGAGAGCTCTTAGCGGGCAAAATCAAATACGGCAACGCGTACCTATAAAATCAACGAATATACCGCGCCCGAAAGCGCGGTTTTCACCAAAGTGCGGCTAACACCAGAAACGCGACTTGCATTAAAGCCGCAAGCAGCACGATGTAAAAACAGGCCAGGAAGGACTCGAACCCTCAACATTCGGTTTTGGAGACCGACGCTCTACCATTAGAGCTACTGGCCTAAGCGTAAATCAGGAAAACTTGCCGTTACACAACGAAAGTTTTCCTGATTTACGGCGCGTAACCGAAATTCGATAACGCGCTTACTGTTCAGCCCGGATTCCTCGAATCAAGTAAACGATTTTCAAGTTGCACCGCAATTTGAAAATTCCTTAGTTACTTTACCTTGGTTTCCTTGTGCTGCGTGTGCTTCCTGTCCCACTTGCAGTACTTCATGAGTTCCAGCTTTTCCTGCTGGGTCTTGCGGTTCTTGGTTGTGGTATAATTGCGTCGCTTGCACTCGGTACATGCAAGGGCGATAATCTCTATTGTTTGTTTTTTGCTGGCCATAAAAAATCCTTCCTCAGACTAAGGCGATAAACCCCGTACCTACAAAAGAAGCCTCGACCCGGCATTTTTGCAAACCCCGATCGCCCGACTCCATAAAATCCAAACTGATAGCAAAACCTGACATACACTCCATTTTCATTTCGCGAAGCGCAATGAAAATTCTTTGGAAGCCCTCAAACGGAATCGAACCGTTGACCTCATCCTTACCATGGATGTGCTCTACCGTCTGAGCTATAAGGGCATAAACAGCGGGGGTACATTACCAATCCGGACGGCTTTTGTCAATAGCAAGCACTATAATAACGACCGCCATGATTATGCATGCCAAGAAACACCGCTCGCGACCTGATTCGTCCGCGAAGCCGTTGCCCGCATGGTCTTTAAAATACAGACCGACACCTTACGGCCAGGAAAATCGTCCCCGCCATCCTCTCTGACGGCGTCTAGTCATCAGGCGCTTCGGTTTTTTCCTCTCCTGCGAAAAGACGACACAAGGAACCGGGCGATGGGATCTCGGGTCAGAATCAACAAACCGACACCAAGTGTACCATATATAAGAGTGGAAATGACGAGAGGAACGCCTGCGAATACGAAACGCGACGAATGCGAACCCAACCAGGATTGCAGCGGCGAACGCAGCAAGAGGAGCGGGAGCCCGGCAATTGCCGAAAAAACAAGCAGCTTGCAGGCATATCCGAGCGACGACAACAGGGCATGCCCCATTCCGGGAAGCTTCATGCGCAGCATCATAAGCACCAGAATTCCGCAATTCACGATGCTGGCCAAGGTCAAGGCAAAGGCGATTCCCGAGCCGCCCATGAACAGCGAGAAAAGCCAGGCGCACAGCGTATTGACGCCCACAGCGACGAGTCCGGCCCACGTCGGGTTCCGCGAATCCTTCCTGGAATAGAATACCGGGGTGATAATCCGGTTGGCGGCGATAAACACCAGCCCCAGGCTGTGAAAGAGAAACGCGCTCGCGGTAATCTTCACGGATTCTGCGGTAAACTTGCCGCTCTGAAAGAGAAGCGCAACGATATCGAATCGTTCCAGGATGGAAAAAACCATGATGGGCACCGTAACCAGGATGATGGATTCGAGCGATTTGCGGAACCTGTCCACAAAAAGAACCCAGTCCTCGAGCACCGCGAGCCCCGAAAGCTCAGGCAGCAGAACGGTACTGATCGATACGACGAACACGCCTAAAATAAGCTCCTGTAGCCTGAGCGAATACTGCAGGCTCGTGGCTGCGCCGACGCCCGAGGCCAAGCCGGTGGAAATAAAGGCGTTCAGCTCGTAGGCCGCCGTACCGACGATGGTGGGCGCCAGCAGCAGAAGAATCCGCTTCATGCCCGGGTTGCGAAGCGCTATCCAGGGAGCTACGAAACCGAAACGCTTCCCGAGGCGCAGCACGAACGGCAACTGGCAGACAGCCTGCGCAAAACCGCCCACGAG
Source organism: uncultured Treponemataceae bacterium (assembly GCA_964485395.1). GTDB lineage: Bacteria > Spirochaetota > Spirochaetia > Treponematales > UBA12059 > JANNSO01. The sequence continues at coordinate 7,281 of CAZAJF010000004.1, forward strand.
CACGCCGACCGCCATGGCTCGCGCGGGATTCGGAAAAAACCTGCTGATGAAGACCGGCACCACGAGAAAACACAGGTTGAACAAGATAGGCCCGTAGGCGGATGGCGAGAAGATGCCGTGCGCATTCAGGATTCCTTGAAAAAAAGCGGCCAGGGCCACGAGAGCCAGGAACGGAAACATCATGCGCATGAGGATGGCCGTTTCGCCCACGTCCAGAACCTGCTTAAGCCCCACTCCGGAATACGCCCGGGTGAGGAAAACAGCCCCGGACATCCCGGCGGCTACGACTAAAAGAACGCAGACCGTCAAGACCGAAAAGGTAGCGGACAGGAAATCGCGGGTCTTCTTGTCGTCTGCTTCCGTAAAGTACGTCTTCATGGTGGGAATGAACGCTACCGACATGGCGCCTTCCGCCAGCAATTTTCGGAACAGGTTTGGAGCGCTGAACGCCACCGAAAAAGCCTCGCCGAAGCTGCCGGTTCCCAAAAGCCGTGCGCGGGTGGTTTCACGCAGCAAACCGAGAATGCGGGACACCATGGTGAGAAGCGAAAGCTTGCCGCTTTCGCGCAGCATGGCGCTGCCTGTTTTGAGATTTTCCGCCGCCGGTTCCAAAGTATCGCTCATGGGCCTAACAATACAGAAAAAACGCATGCACTACAACCAAGAAACGGAAGCTTTCAGCCTTGCGCTGAAACGTGGTATACTGTTTTCGAGATGAAAAGAATTTCCAAGGCGCTCGTCATCGCGTTCGGTCTCCTCTTTCTCGGCGCGACGCTGCTGAACATAGATTTAATCCGCGCTTCGCGCGCAGCCTTGTCGAGCGGAGTGTTCAGGGACAAATCGACGATTCCCGCCGCCCGCTTCCACATTCTCGTAATTCTGCCCGAGGGACGCGACACTTCCTTCTTCTCAGGCTTCCTTGGCGGAATACTCGATTCAGCGGAAAAGAAAAACGCGGCCGTGCAAATACTGCGATATACGGAAGATTCCGAATCGGAGGCCGAGCGTTTTTTTGAGATAGGGCTGAACGCGGGCGTGGACGGAATTATCATGTATATACCAAAGACCGGAAGGCTCATGGCGTATGCCCAGCAAGCCGAGGCCGCCGGAACCGCGTTCGTTCCGGCCAGCACCAATCCGCCCCCTGAAGGCTTGCGCATTTTCATCGGCTCAAGCGCGTTCAGGCACGGGCAAGCCGGAGGCTCGTTTATAAGGACGCTGAACGTGATTCCCCGCGTAGGGCTTATTCTGGGGCCGGACTCCGAGGGCCTTCTCGCGGATGACCCGATCTACCAGGGGATACGCTCTGAACTGGGAAGCGCGGGAAAAATCGTCGCGGTAGCCCGCTCGAGACCCGGTCTGTTCTCCGGGGAGGAAACCGCGGCGCTCATGATACGCCAGAATCCGTCGATCAACATACTTTTCTGCGCGGACGCGAAAGACAGCGCCGGCGTCGCCCAGCTTATCGTGGACATGAACAGGGTACGGGACATCGCCATAATCGGCACGGACGATTCCCCGGAGATAAACCGCTATCTTGAAAAAGGCGTGATAGCGGCGAGCGTACTGCGCGATGCACGTACGATGGGCCGCGAATCCCTGGAATCCGTGATGCGCATAAACGAGAGCCGCGATTTCATAGTAAGCACGGAAACGGGAGTCACCATAAAAACGGGAAACAGGTACCGCGAATGATGCCCACGACCATGCGCGGTAAAATCATAACCTACTCGGCCCTGATACTGCTTATCACCGCGTCGGCCACGTTCTACACCGGGCTGGCGAGCGCCGGGTTGACGCGAAGCGTGGAGATACTGTTTCGCAACAATATATTCATGCAGGAAATTCGCGACGGGTTGGACGCGACCGAGACGAGCCTTACAATATACCTGACCACGAAAAGCACGGAATCGCTGAAAGGCTACATCAGGTTTTCAACGAAGCTTGCGGACTCCACGGGCAAGCTCAACCGGGAAATCCGCAATGACGAATCACTCTTGCTTCAGCGTAATCTTTCGGGGATACTGCGCAATTACCTGCGGGCCGCGGAGGCGTGCGTCGGCGCGAAACGCGGCAGGGATATCGGGGGCTACACCGCAGGGTTCGAGACGGCCCGGAATCTCGCCCTGCTCGCGCGGCAGATCGCCTCCATCAGCGAAAAGATATTCCTAGCCGATTCGCTGAAAGCCTTCTCGAGTTTTCAATCCAGGATATCCACCGTCCTGCTTACCAACACGGTTTTGCTGCTGGCCGCGCACCTGACGGGATTCATGCTCATGGTACGGTATTCCTTCAGGCTCACCGATCCGCTGTCCAAGCTTGCGGCCGCGGCCGTGGCCATCGGCAACGGTGAGTACGCGCATGAGCTTCCCGCGGTAAGTTCTTCCGACGAGATAGGCACCACCACAGCGGCCTTTGCCAGCATGCAGAAAAGCATTCAAAACGCCTTCAGCGAACTCGAGACGAAAGCGGAGCTCGAGCGCACGCTGCTCGGCGAGCGCGTACGCAACCTTGCCATGGAGCACAAACTCAAGGACGCCGAACTTCTGGCGCTGCAGACGCAGATCAACCCCCACTTTCTTTTTAACACGCTGTCGGCGGGAATGAACCTTGCCCTCACCGAGGACGCCGACAAAACGGCCGACTTCCTGGAGAACCTGGCGGCGTTCATACGCTACGCCTTGAAGCCGCCGTCCCGCTCGGTATCCGTCTCCGAGGAAATCGAGTGCGCCGAGCGCTATATCTGGCTGATGCGCCTGCGTTTCGGCGACCGCTACCGTTTTGAGATAGAGGCGGACGAGGAAGTCTCGGGAGTGGAAACCCCCGCGCTGGTCCTGCAACCGCTCATCGAGAACGCCTTTGCCCACGGGCTCAAGAACGTCGAGTCCGGCGGCGTCATAAAGCTTCGCTCGTACCGCTTGGGCGCCGACGCCGTCCTTTCGGTGGAAGACAACGGCGAGGGCATGTCCCGCGCGGAGATGGACAGGCTGCTCGCGGACCAGTCGCAGGACGAAAATCAGGCTCCCGGCGGCATAGGCCTCCACAACGTGATTAAAAGGGTATCGCTCGCAACCGCAGGCAAAGGCAGGATAGCCATTTCCGGCGGCCCCAGGCAGGGAACCGTAGTTACGATTTATTTACCGTTCGACGGATACCGCTCATGACGCGCATCATGATCGTGGACGACGAGAGGCCGGTCGCCGAATCCATTTCCCTCATCGTCAAGCGCGACCTCGGAACGGAATTCACCGTGTGCGCCACGGCGTCGTCCGGCCGGGAAGCGATTGAAAAAGCCGCGCCGTCGGCTGCCGAGATAATCCTGATGGACGTTCGCATGCCCGGGATTTCCGGGCTGGACGTGATCCGGGAGATTCGCAGGGCGGGAACTTCCGCCGCATTCATCCTGATTACCGCCTACGAGCGTTTCGACATAGCCAAGGAAGCGGTGGCCATGGGAATCGTCGACTACCTGCTCAAGCCCGTATCCAAGGACAAACTCGCGTCGGCCCTGCATTCCGCCCGCGATTACATAAGGAAAAGCAGGGAGTTCGAGAGCAAGGAAATAGCCTACCGGGAGCGCGAGGAATGGATGCTCGCGTTCATGGAATCGGCTTTTTTCCACGGGATGATGCTGGGAGAACGGCTCACGCCGGAAAACGACGCGAAATACCGCGAGATATTCGGTTTCGGCTCCGGCCCCATGCTCACCGGGGCGCTTTGCTACCGGGCACTCCCCGGCCTCGCCGACGCGGCCAGTTACTCGGAGCGGCTGCACGAGAGCGTCCGCGCGAGCTTCCGATACAAGACGAAGGCCGTGGCGGGCCCGCTTGTGGGGAACGTCGCGGCGTTCGCCGTACCCCTGGACGCTGAAAAAGACGCCGCCGAGACAGGCAGGCAGCTGCGCGCGATGCTCGCGGACAGCCATCGGGAGGAATGTTCGCGCGGCGGCATTCGCCTCGGCCTTTCGGAACCGGGACAACTCGCCGACGCGTGGAGGGCCTGGCCCAAGGCGCTCGCGGAGGCAGCGGGAGAATCGGAGGCAGCGGAGCAGACCACCGAGAATTTCCGTGACGACGGAAATTTCCACTCCGCGCTCATGGCGGGCGACGCCGGATCGGCGAGGGTTTCGCTCGAGAGCATACTGGGCGCGCCCGACGGACCCGGACGTCCAGAGTCCGCGCTCCGTTATAGAATAATCGCTCTTTTCGGCTCGGCCTACGCGGCGGCATGCGGCAGGGAGATGATCTCCCCGTCGGCCGCGGCCTCCTTCCTGCGCTTCGAGGATATCGAGGCGTCGTCCTCGCTGGAAACCTTGCGCGCAAACGCGAGGCTGCGGTTCGCAGTGCTCTCCGCGATTACCGACGGCGCGCGGCTGCGCTCGCCGCTGGCCCTGAAGGCCGTCAATTACCTCGAGCGGAATTTCGGAAAGCAGATAAGCCTGGAGACGAGCGCGGACGAACTCGGCGTTTCCCCGTCGCGGCTCTCCAAGGTTTTCATAGAGGAGACCGGGAGGGGCTTTTCCGACTACCTCATTCAACTCCGGATAGACCACGCAAAGCTGCTGCTATCGAGTAAAGACGCCTCCATCAAGGAAGTGAGCAGCGAGTGCGGCTATGGGGACCCCAACTATTTCTCGAGGCTTTTCAAAAAAATCACCGGCGTTACGCCGACTAATTTCATGTCAGGCGCGGCGGAAGGAAACGACAATGTCTAACCGGAACAGGCAGACCAAATGGCGGCACCGGAGAATCAGCATCCGGCTTCTGTTACTAAATATTTGCATTCTTGCCCTCGCGGCGCAAACGCTCCTCGCCTGCGCGCCACGGAAAGCGGTACACCCCAAGAACGGGAAAGTTCTCGTGGGATTTTCAATGGATTCCCTCGTCGTGGAGCGATGGAAGCGCGACCTTGAGATATTCAGCCGGTCGCTCGAGGATCTCGGCGCCGGCCTCATCGTCAAGATCGCGGACCAGGACCCGGACGTGCAGATCGCGCAGGTAAAGGAGCTGATCGCCTCCGGCATAGACGTTTTGGTAATCATCCCGAACGATGCCGACAAGCTCAGCGCCGTGGTTCGCGAAGCCAAGGCCGCGGGAATCCCGGTGCTCAGCTACGACAGGCTCGTCAGGAAGGCGGGCGCCACCCTGTATATTTCCTACGACAACGAAAAAGTCGGCAGCCTCATGGCGGAGGCAATGTGCAAATCCGTACCGGAAGGAAACTACGTTATTCTGAACGGCCCCCGAATCGACAATAACGCCGCGATGATCAACGCAGGCATACATAAAATACTGGATTCGAAAATAGCGGCCGGAGAATTGAAGATAGCAGCCGAGATATGGCCATCCACATGGGACAGCGAAGAGGCCAGGAGGGCAATGGAGCAGGTTGTGCTCAGAAACAAACCGATAAACGCCGTGCTCTGCGGAAACGACATGCTCGCGGAGGCAGCGATCCAAGTGCTTACGGAAAACAGGCTCATCGATACGGTAAAGGTATCGGGGCAGGACGCCGAGCTTGCCGCGTGCCAGAGAATAGCCGAGGGATCGCAATTCATCACCGTGTACAAGCCGATCGACGCCCTCGCCTTGAAGGCCGCAGGCTTCGCAGTGATGCTTGCCAGGGGAGAATCCGCCCAGACTTCGGCTACCGTGGACGATGGCCTGGGCAAGATTCCCTTTGTTCGCCTCGACCCTATGCTCGTTACCCGCGAGTTGCTGGAATCCACCGTTATTCGGGATGGATTCCATGAAAAAGACGATATCTACCGAAACGTCGTCCGATAATCTGGACTATTACGCTGCGACAGGCGCGAAAAATGCTAACCGAGTTTTGACGGAAACCCGCAGCGGATAAGTGAAGAATTTCAACATATCTTTCCTGATGACGGAATTTGAAAGCGGATTGACAATAGTGACAACGCGGGAGAGATTCCGCGAAATCACGCAAGGGAGGGTACTATATGAAACGTACTCTGGTTCTTTTTTCCGCATTGTTACTGACGGCAGTTTTCGCGATGAGCGCAATCGCGCAAGTCCAAGTAGGCATCGTGCTTCCGACCAAAGACGAGCCGCGCTGGCTCCAGGATCAGACGCGCTTCCTCGACGCGCTCAAGTCCGCCGGCGTTACGGCTGAAGTTGTTTTCAGCCAGGGCGATTCGGCCAGGGAAAAAGCCAATGTCGAAACCCTTATTACCAAGGGAATCAAAGTGCTCATTATCTGCCCGCAGGACGGAACCGCCGCAGCGGCCGCGGCCAACGCGGCACGCAAAGCCGGAGTCAAGGTAATTTCCTATGACAGGCTTATCCGGGAGACCGACGCGGTAGACTACTACGTGACCTTTGACAGCGTACAGGTCGGAGCCGCTTGGGGCACCTACCTCGTTAGCAAAGCTACCGGCAAGGGAAACAACCTGTACCTGTATGCCGGCGCTCCTTCCGACAATAACGCGTTCCTGTTCTTCCAGGGAGCCTGGACCGTGCTCCAGCCCAAGATCGCCGACGGCACCTTTATCGTACGGAACTCCGCCAAGGCAGCCGGACTGGCAACAAAAGCCGTGCTTACCCGCGACGAGCAGGCAAGCATAATCGGCCAGGTAACCACGAACTGGAGCTTCGCCGACGCCAAGAACAAAGCCGAGGCCAACCTGACCACCGCCACCAAGGAAATGAAGGGCACCGCGTTCATCTGCGCGCCGAACGACGGCACCGCGCGATCCATCGCCGACACCTTCGCCAAGGACAAGGATGTTACTAAATATTACATCACCGGCCAGGACGCGGAAATCCCATCGATCCAGTACATCATCGACGGCAAGCAGTCCATGACCGTGCTCAAGGACGTCCGCACCCTGGTGAGCGACGCCATCACGGCCGCCCTCGCCTACCTCAAGGGAACCGTCCCCGCCAAGACCTCGACCTACAACAACGGCAAGATCGACGTTCCCGCGAAACCGACCGCCATCGTTACCGTCACCAAGGAAAACGTAAAGGCAGCCGTCATCGATTCCGGCTACTACCCGAAGACAAACTTTACCGGTCTCTAATCCTCGTAAGCGACAGCTCGAGACAGCGAGAGCGACAGCCGGTTCCGGAAGCGAAAGCCGCCGGAGCCGGTTTTTAATGCAAAGACCCAACTGCAGGCTTGCCGGAAGGCGGAACGACATGGAAACACCGATTCTTGAGATGAAGGACATCACGAAGACTTTTCCGGGCGTAAAGGCCCTCAACGGCGTCAGTTTCGCCGTGCGGCGCGGCGAAGTGCACTGCCTCGTCGGCGAGAACGGAGCGGGAAAATCCACGCTGATGAAAGTATTGAGCGGCGTGTACCCGCATGGCAGCTATGACGGCGAAATATTGTTCGGGGGATCGGTTCAAAAATTCGGAGGCATCGCCGACAGCGAGAAAGCCGGGATAGCCATCATATACCAAGAACTTGCCCTGGTACCCGAGATGTCAGTTTTCGAGAACATTTTCCTCGGCAACGAATGCAGGAAAGGCATGACGGTAGATTGGAACGAAACCCTGAAACGGGCCAAGGAAGTTCTCAAGAAAGTAAAGCTCGACGTGAATCCGAGCGCCAAGGTAAAAGACCTGGGCGTCGGGAAGCAGCAGCTCGTGGAAATAGCGAAAGCCCTTTCCAAGGACATCAGGCTGCTTATACTCGACGAGCCTACCGCAGCGCTCAACGAGGACGATTGCGACAATCTTCTCGACTTGATCCGAGACCTCAAGAAAACCGGCGTCACCTGCGTGCTTATCAGCCATAAGCTCAAGGAAGTCGTGCGCATAGCGGACACGGTAACCGTGCTTCGGGACGGAAGCACCATCTGCACGCTGGACGCGAAAAAAGGCGAAGTAAACGAAAATATACTTATTAAGCACATGGTGGGCAGAGAGATAGAGAATATATTCCCCAAGCGAAAGCCCGCCGTATCGGACGAGACCATCCTTGAAGTCCGCAACTGGTGCGCCTACGACAAGAACCTGGGCCGCAAGGTTCTGAAAGACATCAGCTTCAGGCTCGCGAAAGGCGAGATAATAGGCTTCGCCGGGCTCATGGGATCGGGAAGGACAGAACTCGCGAAGAGCCTCTTCGGAAACCCCGATAATTACGTGCTCGACGGCGAGATGGTAGTGCTGGGCAAGACGCGCCGCTTCAAGCATACCCGCGACGCCATCGACGCCGGCCTCGCCTACGCGAGCGAAGACAGGAAAGGCAACGGCCTCATCCTGATTCAGGATATAAAAAATAACATAACGCTGGCCAACCTGGAAAAACTCTCGAACAGCGGCGTGATCGACAAAAACGCCGAGATCAAGGTTTCCAACGAGTATAAAGGCGCCCTGCAGATCAAGGCCCCGAGCGTGGAACAGATCGTGGGAAACCTGAGCGGCGGCAACCAGCAAAAAGTATCCATCGCGAAATGGCTTTTCGTTGCCCCGCAGATCTTGATACTCGACGAACCGACCCGGGGCATCGACGTAGGTGCTAAATTCGAAATCTACACGCTCATGAACAAACTCGTTGAACAGGGGATGAGCATCATCATGATATCGTCCGAGCTCTCGGAAGTACTGGGCATGAGCGACAGGATATATACGGTTTCCGCCGGCCGGATCAGCGGCGAACTGGCCGCATCTGAAGCGGATCAGGAAAAAATAATGCGTCTGGCCACGAGCTGAAAGGGAGATACTTATGATATTCAAAGACCTTAACCGCTACCTCCGGGAAAATGTGCGGGCGTACGGAATGTTCATCGCGCTGTTCGTCATCATGGGCATTTTCACATTGGCCACAAAAGGCGTGTTCATGTCTTCGCGCAACATCTCCGACCTCATGAACCAGACCGGATACATCGCCGTGCTTGCCATAGGCATGACCCTTGTAATAGTCATCCGTCATATAGACCTGTCCGTCGGATTCCTCGCGGGATTCCTCGGAGCGGTCGCGGCCATAGGCATGCAGCAGTGGAAGCTGCCCGTTTTCCTCGTGATCCCGATCGTCCTGTGCATCGGCACCCTCGCCGGGCTCATCACGGCTTTTCCAGTGGCAAAACTCGGGCTGCCGTCGTTCGTCGCCTCGCTGGCGGGATGGCTCATCTACCGGGGCGTGCTGCTTCTCGTAACGTCCAAGACGGGAACGATCATCATCTCCAATGACATATTCAACGCGATCGGCAACGGATATATTCCGGACGTGATTCCCAAAGCTTCGGCTTTTCTGCCTGGTGTGCATAAACTCACCCTGCTATTGGGAATCTTCGCGATCGTGATGTTCAGCCTGCGCGAGATTCGGGTAAGGAACAGCAAAAAAGCCTATAGCTTCGAAGTGCTGCCCACCGATTTATTCGTCTTGAAACTCGTGTTCATGACACTCATCCTGGGCGCCATAACCTGGGTACTCGCGGGATACAACGGCTTGTCATGGACGATAGTAATCGTGCTGGCGGTCGTGTTTGCCTACGATTTCGTGGCGCAGCAAACCGTATTGGGCAGGCATATCTACGCCGTGGGAGGAAACCCCGAAGCTGCCGAGCTGTCCGGAATCAGCGTCAAGAAAATTACGTTCATCGTGTTCGGCTCCATGGGCCTCATGTGCGGCCTTTCCGGAATATTGTTCGCCTCGCGACTGCAGTCCGCCACCCCAACCGCGGGTACGCTGTTCGAGCTCGATGCGATTGCGGCCGCCTACATCGGCGGCGTCTCCGCCGCCGGAGGCGTGGGAAAGATAACCGGCTCGCTCGTTGGCGCGCTCGTGTACATCTCCCTCATGAACGGCATGAACCTGCTGGGAACGGACATCTCGCTCCAGTATGTAATTAAAGGCGCGGTACTCGCCCTCGCCGTGGTCTTTGACGTGGCCACCCGCCGCAGCAAACGCTAATTTTAGTTAACAGCAAGACAAAACACCGGCCGGGGAAAATATTCCCGGCCGGTGTTTTTTATAGAGCGCATATATCAAGGAATCGGAGTGGCTTTATCCGCCGATTGGGCGACTCGCGCCTTCCCGGGCGGCCTTGATTCGCTTGGGCAGGTGCGGATGGGAAGCAAACAATTCCGCGAAACGCTTCCAGGCGCTTTTTTCCGCGTCGAAGGACTGGATGTAGGCGTCGGCGCTCATGCGCGCAGACAGCTTCTTGCCGGCCGCCAGCAAGGTCAGGCCTTTCTCGGCGCCGCTTGGGGCGAACATGGAAGCGCCGAGGTCGCAGGAATACTCGCAGGCGCGCTTCCAGGCTTGCCTGAGAAAGGGGATCATGGTCGCGGGCAGGGTTATTATTCCTTTGATCATGTGGTTCCGTTTTACGTGAATCAATTCATGGGCGATGACGAACGATACGGACGCTTCGTCTCCCTCGTAGAGACACTCGGCCAAGTCGGTGTAGAGGGCAACGTAGTTCCGCGTGAACAGCCTCGTAGCGAACGCGTTGAGCATGCCCCCCGACTCGACGAGGTAGAAGGACGGGAGCTTTTTTATGCCGAGAGCGGAAGCCGCCTGCGTAAAAATTGCCCACAATTCGGGAAACTGTTTTTCGCTGACGCGCACGCCGTTACCCATGAGGTGCCCCACGGCGATAATCTGGCCGAATAAAACGATAAACACGAGAAGCAGGACATAAACTACCACGAGCGCGAGCGTCACGAGCGACGGCCCCGCCGAAAGCAGCGAAGGAGCGTAAGCGTCGGTGGAGAAATCCGATTGGGAAAAATCGTAGCCCTCAGTTTCGCGGCTGCTTATGGAATCATCGCTCAAGGCGTCATCGCCTGCAGTCTCGTCTCCTGCGACCTCGTCGCCGCCTGCAGCTTCTTCGGTAGCGACGACCTCGTCGGGCGGCATTTCGGATTCGCCCCCTGCATAGTCTTCCGCGAACTCCGAAGTCGCGTCGGCTCCAAGATCGTTCAGTGGAGCTCCAGCCGATTCCTCGAGCGAAGGCGTCTCGTCCCACCATGCGCTATCGTCGGCGGTCGATTCTCCACCGAGCGGTGAATCGCCCGAAAAGTCAAAGCGCGGCGCCCTGGCCGTGAGGTAGATGGTAAAGCCGATTCCGGACGCGAGCAATGCCCAGACGAACACGCTGAATATCAGGGAAACCGCGTAATATCCCTTCTCTTTGGAAACGACGTAATTCTGAATCATGCTGTTCTCCTTAACCGGAATCCTGTGTGGACTGTCCCCGTTGCCGACAGCCGGCGACCCGGTGCCCGCGCCCAGGCGCGGGCATGCGCCAATAAAAACGCCTCGAACGGCCCGTAAGGGTATCCGAGGCGCCGGTAAACTTAGCGCTTGCCTTGGTCGAACGGTTCGCCCGACGCGCGAGGCGCCTGGGAGGATTTTGAGAAGATGATGAGCGCGATGAGGGTAACAACGTAGGGGAAGGCTTTGAGCACAAGCCCGGGAATCCTGGACAGCTGCGGTATTACCTGCGACACGTTGGCAACCGTGGCGGCAAATCCGAAAAAGAACGTGGCGCCCAGGATGCCTATCGGTTTCCATTGGCCAAAAATAAGCGCGGCCAAGGCCAGGAAGCCTAGGCCGGCCACCGAGCCGTTAAACTCGCCGGAGTAGGTAACCAGGATTACGGCTCCCGCCAAACCGGCGAGCGCGCCCGAGATCATGACCGCCGCGTAGCGCATGCGGTACACGTTGATGCCGGCGGCGTCTGCGGTTTGGGGATGCTCGCCGCACGCGCGGAGGCGCAGGCCGAACGGCGTTTTATAGATGACGAACCACGAGATGACGAGGATGGCCAGGACCAGCCAGGTGGTGGCGTAGGTCTTGGTAAAGAACATGGGGCCAAGCAGCGGGATGTTGTGGAGGAGCGGAATATCCTGCTTGAGGAATCCGAGTTTTATGGAAATATTACCCGAACCGGAAATGGTCCGCGCCAGGAACACCGTCATGGCGCCGGCTATCATGTTGATGGCCGTGCCGCTGATTACCTGATTGGCCTTGAGGTTGATGCTGGCGAAGGCATGCAGGAGGCTGAATAGCGCGCCGGCCGCCATGCCGGCGAAAAGACCCACCCATAGGGCAGCGGGACCCATCGTCTTCTGGAGCGCGGCTATGGTGGCTGCCGACACGAAAGATCCGACGACCATGAGGCCTTCCAAGCCGATGTTCACGACGCCGGAGCGTTCGCAGTAGAGTCCGCCAAGCGCCGCGGCCAAGAGCGGAATGGTATAGGCTATCGCATAGGGGAAAATGCTTAATACAATATCCACGTTATGCCCCCTTCTTGAATTTCTTACGAATGAAATCCCATAGCTTCACGAACAGCACGCTGGTCGCCGCAAAGTAGATTATGGTGGCGATGATGGTGTCACCGATCTCGGGAGGGATCTTGGTCATCGCGTTCATGAACCCTTTGCCCGAATGCAGTATTCCAAAGAACAGCGCCGATGCCAGCACGCCCCAGGGAGAATTGGAGCCTAAGAGCGCCACGGCGATTCCGTCGAATCCGGCTGTGGGCATTACGCCGATCTGCATATTCACCGCGTAGCCGACATAATAGGTGGCTCCGGCAAGGCCCGCCAGGCCGCCGGAAATGGCCATGGAAAGCGCCGTGTTTCGCGGCACGCTTATGCCCGCGTATTCGGCGGCATGCCTGTTGAAACCCACTGCCTTGAGCTCGTAGCCCATGACGGTTTTGTCCAGTATAAAGGCGATGATCACAACCGCTATCAGGGCAACGAACAAGCCAAAATTGATATACGATCCCTTGAAGGACTGCGTAAGCCAATCCAGCTTCAAGGATGATTCATTGACGATGCGCGCAGATTCGGTCTCCAGGGTAGGGCCTTTGAAATATTTGGGTATCGTATAGTACACAATCCAGTACGCCAGCCAATTCATCATGATGGTGGAAACCACTTCATGCACGTTGAATCGCGCCTTGAGTAATCCCGGTATCGCCGCCCATATTCCACCGGCAAGCAGTGCGCCTACGCAGACGACAAGAATCATGAGCGGCTGCGGCAGATGCAGGGTTAGTGCGAGTGCCGTCGCGGTGAGCCCACCCATGAGCATCTGTCCGGCTCCGCCGATATTGAACAGGCCGGTCTTGAAGGCGAAGGCAACGGAAAGACCGGTAAGGATGAGCGTCGTGGCGGAGGCGAGCGTATTGCCGATGCGCTCGATATTCATGAGACCGCCGCGGAACAGGTAAAAATACCCTTTGATGGGATCTGACCCGGTGGCCATCATAAAAACGGCGCCGGCCAGAAGCCCAAGCACAACGGCGGCGAGGGCGGTAAAAAGAGCTTTGGACCCTTTCATGCTTGGCCTCCTTGCGCTGTGCCTGCAATGACGCCGGGGGCGGCCTTGGCCGCGACGACTCCGGCCATCAAGAGGCCGATTTCAGCCTCGTTGGTTTCTTTGGGATACTTCATGCCGGTAAGCTCTCCGTGGCTGATAACCGCGATTCTATCAGATAAATCCATGATCTCGTCCAACTCCAGGGACACAAGAAGGACGGCTTTGCCTTTGTCGCGCTGTTCAACCAGGCGTTTGTGGATATACTCGATGGACCCTACATCAAGGCCCCGCGTCGGCTGTACCGCGATGAGAAGATCGGGGTCCAGGGAAATTTCACGGCCTACGATGGCCTTTTGCTGGTTTCCGCCGGAGAGCTGGCGCGCGATGGCCACGGCGCCCTGCCCCGCCCGCACGTCAAAATCGCCCATCAGTTTTTCGGCGTAGGATCGAATTGCCTTGCGGTTCAGGAAGCCCCGCTTGGCAAACGGTTCAAGGCCGTATATCTCAAGGATCAAGTTATCTTCCATTGAATAATCCAGCACGAGTCCGCGTTTCTGCCGATCCTCGGGGATATGCGCGATGCCTTCGCGAATGCGCTTGCGGATGCTCTCGTGGGTAATATCCTTGCCTTTGAAAAGGATCGTGCCGGATTCCGCCGCTCGGAGGCCGGTAAGCACCTCGATAAGCTCGGTCTGTCCGTTGCCGTCCACGCCTGCAAGGCCCACAATCTCGCCCCGCCGCACATCCAGCGAAAACCCTTTGAGCGCATGCGTCTTTCGGGCTGACAGCGCATGCAGATCCTTGATCTGGAGTACCACTTCGCCGGGCTCCCGATCCTGCTTGTCCACCGTAAAATTAACCTGGCGGCCAACCATCATCTCGGCCATCATGGCTTCCGAACTGGAGGCAACGTCCACGGTACCGATTACCTTGCCGCGGCGGATTACCGTACAGCGGTCGGCAATGGCCTTAATCTCCTTGAGCTTGTGCGTGATCAATATGATGGACTTGCCTTCGTCTATCAGATTGCGCATTATCTTCATGAGCTCATGGATTTCCTGGGGCGTCAAAACGGCGGTGGGTTCGTCGAAAATGAGCACCTCGGCGTTGCGGTACAGCATCTTGAGAATCTCGACGCGCTGCTGCATGCCTACGGATACATCTTCGATTTTGGCGTTGGGCTCCACGTTGAGGCCGTAGCGCACGGAAAGCTCCTTGATGCGGAGCGCCGCGTCCTTGGTGTGCAGGAACGGGCCGACGGTGGGCTCGATACCCAGGATGATATTTTCGGTAACGGTAAAGTTGTGCACCAGCTTGAAATGCTGATGGACCATGCCGATTCCCAGCGCGTTCGCGATATTGGGATTCGTTATCTGCACTTCTTTTCCGTGCACCTTGATACTGCCCGATTCCGGTTTGTACAAGCCAAACAAAATGCTCATGAGCGTAGATTTTCCGGCACCGTTTTCACCAAGCAGGGCAAGGACTTCGCCCTTCCTAAGCTGAATGCTTATATCATCGTTGGCAACAATGCCAGGAAAGCCCTTGGTAATGTTCAACATCTCGACGATGTGTTCCATGGATCCTCCTGCGAACTTCGATTTTTTCAATCTGGGGGAATGTACTGTAATACGGAGTTCAGAATATGACAAGCAAAAAGTGCGAGAACCGTTGCGGATTCTGAATTCGCATGCTAGTCGTTATCGGGATAGCGGGAACGAATCTGCTGGATGCGCGGAAAAATCTGAAAGAAAATGTCCACGAACTCGGGGTCAAACTTGGTTCCGGACATTGTTTTCATCTCGGCGAGCACATCAGCCTCGTTCCAGGCTTCCTTATAGACGCGTCTCGATACCAGGGCATCGAAAACATCCGCGATGGCCACGACGCGTCCCCACACGGGAATTTCCTCGCCTTTGCGCCGCTGCGGGTTGCCTTCGGCATCCGCCTTGATGGTTTTGCCGGTAACGTGGTCTATCCAGCCGGGGTAACCGGTGCCGTCCCAGTTCTCATGGTGCGTCAGCGAGACCTCCGCGGCGATGGTATCCAGATCGGACTGCAGATCGTCGAACAGGCGGGCCCCGCTCAAGGCGTGGGTCTGCATGATGACGTATTCTTCCGCGGTGAACTTTCCGGGTTTCTTGAGGATCAAGTCCGATATGGCTACTTTTCCCACATCGTGAAGCATTGCCGCCAGCTTGAGTAAATCCTTGTTTTTATCTATTTCCTTCTTCTCGAAGCCGCGCCTGAATGCCCACTGCTCATAAAGCTCCACGGCATATCCGGCAACCCGGTTTACGTGCGGTCCCGTTTCCTTGGGGTCGCGCAGCTCGGCCATGCGAATCATGCGCATGATCATGGCTCGGGTCATGTAGGCGCGCTGCAAGGCGACGGTTGCGTTGGACGCGAAATGCGTGACAAGGGCTTCGTCATCCTTGGAAAATGGAACGACAGTGCCGTTTGAGTCCCTTCCGTTGATTATCTGAATGACGCCGAGCACCACATTGTTCTGCGTCTTGAGCGGCAAGGTGATCATGGACGTGGTTTTATAGCCGGTTTCTTCGTCGAATTTCTTGGTATAGCTGAAAGGGCACTCCGAGGCTATATGATAGACGTCGGGAATATTCAGGAGCTCTCCGGTCATGGCCACGTAACCGGAAATGGTTTTTTCGTTGATGGGAATCTTGAAGGAAGGATACGCTTCTTTCTCGCCGGGAGGCAGCCGTGCCTGTTTGGTATCGTTCTGGGCGTACTTGATGGCGATAAGGTCGCCTTCCTTTATATAAATGGAACCTGCATCTGCATTGACCACATGCCGCGCTTCCTGGAGGATGCGCTCAAGCAACAGGTCGTAGTCGCGAATCTTGTTCAGCTCGGAGTCAATGCGTATTATCTGCTGGATCTCTTCATTATCAAGCGCCATCGGATTTTTCTACTCCTCATACTAATCAAAAGCATTATACAATAAAATCGGCTGGTCAAGCTCCAAATTGTAATCAATTTACTGGATTAATGCAAATAAATCTAGTATAATAAATGAATGAACGATCGTTCATTTAAACGAGGAGGATACTATGCAGACAGTACTC
This sequence comes from uncultured Treponemataceae bacterium, assembly GCA_964485395.1. Lineage (GTDB taxonomy): Bacteria > Spirochaetota > Spirochaetia > Treponematales > UBA12059 > JANNSO01. Next base: position 23,624 of record CAZAJF010000004.1, read on the forward strand.
GTCACTGGGGCGTTTGGCAATGTAGGCAGAAGCGTACTCAAAGCCTTGGCCGTCTCAGGCCTTTCTGCAAGAATATTCGAATTCCCGAGCCCCCTGAACAAGAAACTCGCAAAATCCCTCGCCTTGGGCATAAAAGTCCAATGGGGAGACATCCGGGAATCCAAGGATGTTTTGGAAGCTGTGCGCGACGTGGACGCCGTCATACACCTTGCAGCCATGATTCCGCCGGGAGCAGACAGGAATCCCGTTTTGGCACACCGGATAAACGTTGGGGGTACGGCGAATATCCTTGCGGCCATCGCCTCCTCACCTAAAAAACCGCGCCTGGTTTTCTCTTCGTCGGTGGCGACCTACGGCGACCGTGTTAAAAATTTTTACATCAGGACTACGGACGAACTCCATCCCTGCGCCGACGACGAATACGCCAAGCAGAAAGTCCAATGCGAGGCACTGGTCAGGGAGAGCGGCCTCGACTGGGTTATCTGCAGGCTTTCGTACATCGTCTGGCGCAAGAAACTGGCCATGGATCCGCTCATGTACCGCATGCCGCTGGACACAAGGATCGAGATATGCCACACCTTGGATACCGGCATGGCTTTAGCCAAAGCGGCAAGCTGCGACAAAGCCCTGGGAAAAACCTTCAACCTGGCGGGGGGCGAAAAATGCCGCACCACATATCGCGATTACCTTGACCGCATGATGAAGCTTTTCGGCCTGGGGGGCATCGGCTTCCTGCCGGAAGAGGCGTTTTCGCCTTCTGGCTATCATTGCGGCTATATGGATACCGAGGAGCCGCAGGCCTTGTTCGATTTCCAGCGACTGAGCCTCGAAGACTACTACAAGGAAGTGGCTGCTGAAGCCCGCCCGCTCAAATTCTGGGCCCGGCTGTTCCGCCCCGCCGTCAGGGCGGCGATCGTGGCCAAGTCGCCCTATCTGCGGGCTTACCTGGTGGAACGCGGCAAAGGTGCGATACTGCACCCCGCGAGGGTGTCCCAAGCGGGGCTGCCATAAGATCGGAGTGGGCTATTTTTCATTGATCCGGAATTTATACCAGCTGTCCGCACTCACGTGATCGGCCCGAAGGTAAAAGCAGAACGCCAATTTCCCCGTATACGCGGAGGGGAATTCGTAGAGAAGATATCCGTCCCAGGTACCGTCGGCGTCGGACCAGCACCCCAGGTCCTGCCCCAGATCATCGCACTGAAAATGTATGGGAACTCCGCTGTCCGTCCATAATTCCAGGGAATACGACTTGCCCGCCTTCAAGGACGTTTCAAACCTGTCCGAATAAAAAGTATAGGCCCCATGAACGGCGTTGTCATCGCTGAAATCCAGCTTGCCTTCCGTGAGGTCGTTGAACTTTACGTCTCCTAAAATTAGATTGACCAAGGCGCAGCCGCTCATCGGGACAACGATGGCGAGCAGCGCATAAAAGAGCAATTTAGCAACGCCTTTTAACTTGCCGTGCATGGGCATACAAGCCTCCTTGTGAACGCCGGCATCATGTCGGCGCATTTGCCCCCAAGGTTCGCTACTTCTTCAGGAGAGCCTTCCAGTCTTTGCCGGATTTCAGGATGGCTTCGTTTATGGCTTTGGTCCAACCCAAACGCGTTCCGTAAAGACCGACTATATCAGTACAGACGGCTGCGCCGGCGCAAACGATGGAAATTATGGCGCCGGGGGTGTCATCGATGAAAAGCGGAACCAATAAGGAACCGGCGCCTAAAGCCGTGGTGACGATGGCCAGGGTGCGGGATTTCTTTATGTAAGGCTGCCCATCGAAAACAACGCCTTGCCCCACCCAGTAATCAGTAGTCTTCTGCATGAAGCCCGTCGTTACCCAGGCACCCGACAGCGAGGCCACCGGAGCTATCTGCATCAGGATTATCGCGGCCCCGAGATCCACCGACGCGGCCGCGCCTCCGCCTATGACAAGCCCGAATCCGGTAGCTTCAAGGATCAGCCCGGTCATGCCGACGGGGCTTGAGAACGGCGTTACCGGAGAACCCGGAGCTTGCGAGAAGGAAAAGGAAATCGACAGGCAAGCGGCCAAAAAAACAGCGACGGCTCTTTTCATCATAGCTGACCTCCCTGAACACCCGGCAGGTTTCCATGCGATGAAGATCCCGATGTGGCATACCCGTGAAGAAAACTGCACTTTTGGAAATACCGGCAACGCCGTATCGATAAATACTCTCACTATCGCCGGGACTTGTCAATGTTAAATCGGCCGATCTCCGGTTGCGCTCAAGCCGGGGGACCGCGGGTAATCCAGCAAGGCATCCAGGCTCGGGGCATCGGGCAGGTCGACGAGCTTGATGCCAAAGGCATTCTCGACCATCAGGGCGATAAAGGCGCTTATGTCCTTTTCCGAGATCGCCAGACCGCCGGAGCGGGAGACCCGGACGGAATCCATGGCGCCGAGAAAAATGACGGAGAGCGCGGCTTGCATCATGCGCGGCGACAGATTCAGGGAAACCCCGCGTTCGGCGCAAAGCTCGGCGATGACGCCGCCTATCAAGGCGGAAAGGGCCTCGAGCTTCTCGTTCATGGCCACGAAGCGCAAGCCTTCTGATAAAAAAATATTCACGAGCTCGGTATCCCGAAACAGCGCGGGCAGGAAGCGCTTGACGATCAAGGAAACGCGCATCACCGCGGAAGGCTCGTCGCGGCAGGCGCGGGAAAGCGCGGAGTAGAAGTCCGCCCATCCTTCCTCGAGCGCCGTCCGGATGATATCGTCCTTGTTCCGGAAATAGGTATACACCGTACCTACGGGCAGGTCGAGGGCCTTTACTATGTCGGCCACGCTCGTCGCGTGAAAGCCGCGCTCGGCGAATTGCCGCTTGGCTTCAGCGAGTATCGCCTGGCGCTTGCCCTCGTCCCGCTCCCTGGCCACCTTATTCGTCCTTGGGCCGGAATACGCCGCGCTCGTAATCCTTGCGAACGTCCTGCCACATGAAGGTGCGGCCGTTCATGGCGACGTAAACCCCCGGAAGCAGGAGCCGCGCCGCCATGAAGGCGCTGCCCAGGTTGAACAGGGCATCCGAACCCAATACCTGGTAGGGAATCATGGCGCCGGTAAGCACGATGGTTTTATTGATCCCCAAGGGTCCGAGATACCGAGCGGTTTCCGCCATGCGATCGGTTCCGTGCGTGATGACGATTCTTTTCTCCGGCGAGTTTTCGCATGCGCCCTTGATGATGAGGCGATGGTCCTCGGTCATTTGCAGGCTGTCTATCAGCTGCAGGATCTCGAAGGCGACCGGCGTGATTATCCGTGCCTGCCTGATGATCTCGGGTATGTGCGAATCCTTGAAAGTCAGTTCGCCCTTCAGCTCGTCGTAATGCTTGTCGAAAGTCCCGCCGGTAATGATGAGGCGTATAGCGTCGTCGTTCATGAATCCTCCAAGTTTGCCTGCGAATCATAGCGTCTCGGGCTGGGTTTTGCAAGAACGCAATGTCTGGGTAAAGGAGAGACCCGGCGGAGGGCTTGTACTGGGAGGTGGCTTGCGGGGTCCTGGCACATAAAAAACGCATCGCCTTTGGCGTTGTGTTTTTTTGTGCCACCCCGAGAGGCGCCTGCACCGGTAAAGGCAGGCGCCTGGTTATATCGTTGTGCGCCGGGCATGGCGTACGACAAGACTTGCGAAACGCAACGATAGCGCTATGGCGAGGTAAAAGAGAGGATGGTTGGCAAGTCCCGGCGGAGGGCTTGTATGGGGAGGTTGTTGGCGGGGTCCTGTCACATAAAAAACGCATCGCCTTTGGCGTTGTGTTTTTTTGTGCCACCCCGGCGGACGCCTGCGGTAATAAAAGCAGGCGCCTGGTTATATCGTTGTGCGCCGGGCATGAGGCAAGGCAAAGCTTGCGAGACGCAATGATGCGCTCTGGCGGGGTAATTGGCAAGGTCAGTCTTTTACGCAGCGGACGGAATAAGCGTCGTCGGGATGCATTCCTCCCAGGATCAATTCCCCCGAGTCGTTCTTTAAAAGGATACCCGCCCTATCGTAATCAAAAGGGTCGGGATACGAAGAAGTAATGAAATAGCATCGGTCTCCCTGCCTCTCAAACTTGCCCTCAAAACCAAGAAAGCCCGCCGGCAAGGCGGAAAATCCGTACAGGTTCGTCGCGGCCGCATTGGGAGCCAGCCAATGCACCGTGCCGTTTTCCTTGAGCTTTCCGCCGGCCGCTTTCGCGCCGCCCAGAAAAGTTATAAGCTCTTCCCACTCCGCCCTGCTGGGAACATGCCATCCCTCAGGCGCGATACCGGATACTCCGCTGGGGTTCGAATTGCTTTGTGACGATCCCCGTATCGCTGTTGCCCACGTGTAAAGCTTGCCGTAGACAAGGGAATTCGCCGGACGATTATCGTAGTCCGCAAACTTTGCCGGACTGCCGTCGCTATAATGGCCTGTTCGCAGGTTTTCAGCCATCCAGACTTGTTTGCCGATCTTGACTGTCTTATAGACATTGCCGTCATAATCGGTGACCGTTCCGTATGAAGCACCCTGAGCTCCGCTTTCGGCGAATCCAGGCAGGCTGATTGCTAGAGCAAGGGCCCCCACGAAGATCGCCGCTACAAGCCCGGTTTTTGCGAATTTTTGCTTGAATGTCATGATACCTCCTTGTTATTTGAATCGATTCTGAATTCAAAGAGACGATATGTCCAATGAACTTTAGTTCCCTTAAAAAAACCTGCAGGACGCTGTCCGAAATTAAAATGGCGGCTGCCTTAGCGTATCCCAAAGGCGCAGATCCAAAGATTGTTTATTGACAAGCTGTGCTTCTCAAACGAAAATTATCAGCATGGAAACTTTCGCGTCGGTCTGGCTGCCCCGCGCCGCATTGGCTGCTGCAGTTATTTTTGCCTACAGCTCGGTAAAAGTACTCTTCTTGAACCCCCGAGGTTCGGCGAACCGGATTGCAGCCCTGTTCAACGTCGTATTTATGCTTTGGGCGATAGCGGCGATTTTTTGGTATTCGGCAAAGGACGCCGGGAGCGCCCAATTCTGGTACGATAGATTTTACTGGTGCTGGTGCGTTTTTCCTCCGCTCGGGTTTCATTTCAACCTCAAGGCCAGCAGGAATCCCGAAGCGCTCTCCCTGCCCCGGCACTTACCCCAGGTCATCGCGCTCTACCTTCCGGCGTTTATTTTCATCCTGTTGATACCTCGCTATGTTTTTCTCGATCCGCCCGAATTCCACGGCGGTTACTGGATGGTCAATCCCAGGATGTCTTTCCTGTATTTCCTGTACGATGCGCATTTCCTGATTTATACCCTCGCCGCCGTCTGGATAGCGTTTCGCGGAAGCGTCCGCGCCACGAATACCATCGAACGAAACCGATTGGCCATCTTGGCCGTTACCACCTTGATACCTCTCGTGCTCAGCCTCGTAACCGACGCGATTTTCATAATGCTCAAGATAGATTTCCCAAACATGGCTATTTTCTGGATTCTCATATTATCCAGCGGCATGCTGTTCACGATGAATCGCTATGGATTCCTTTCCAGCCTGCCGGTAACGGAAGCTCCGCGCGTCCTGGATGCGCTTGCGGATATCGTGGTCTATTTCGACGAAACCGGACACGTAGCATGGGCCAATAAAAGCGCGATTCTCGCGATGGGTTTCAAAAACCTGCAGGACATCCGGGGAAAAAGCCCGGAAACCTTCATAGCCGAATCGGACGTGGCCAAGTTGCGCTCGGTCATATACGGAGACGCTTTTTCCTACGAGGCGATGAGCTCGTTCGGGCCCTTGAAACTTCCCGTCGCACTGCGCTTCCATCATGTCAAGGAACACAAAATCGGCCGAGGCGCCGTGGTTACCGGCGTGGATCTAAGCTCGCAGCACCGACTCGCGGACAAAGGACTGCTGCTCGAGGAATTCATCGATAATTCCAGGGACGGCATCCTCCTCACCGACAGCGATGGAGTCATCACCAGGTGGAACAGACCGGTGGCGGAAATATCGGGGATAAGCGCCCAGGAAGCCATAGGCAAGAAATTATGGCAGGTGCTGCAATCCATCCTTCCCGGCGGCGACGCACCGGACCCCATGGATTTCAGCCTCGAACGATCGGTCAACGCGCTCTTCAAGATACAGGCGTCCCCGTTCAGGCACCGAGTCCTGGACCAGGAGATAAAACGGCCCGACGGGACGGAGAGAAAGATTCAAAGTAATATTTTTGTCATACCGTCGCAGCAAGGCGCCGTCCTGGCCGCCATCATCCGCGACGTAACGGACGAAAAGCGGGCGGCGGAAGACACCATAGAGCGCATAAAAAAACTCGACCATGCGCAAAAAATGGACGCGGTAGGCTCTCTGACGAGCGGCATCGCGCATGATTTCAACAACACGCTGGCCGGCATAATAGGAACCTTGTCCCTGATACGGCTCGGGCTCGACGACGGCAGTTATTCGAAACCCGCCGATATCGAGCCTGAGCTGACGATAATGGAGCGCTCGGCCGAGAGAGCCGCGTCATCGGTCAAGCGCCTCCTGTCCATCACGAAAAAGCGCCCCCACGACAACGCGCCGTTCCGCCTGGAGACCACTCTGCGCCACGTCATCGAATTCGCCGCAAGGTCGGTGCATCCTTCGGTATCCATCGAGATGGAACCGTTTCTGGGAGAAGCGCTCATTTCAGGCGATTCCGGGCAGGTGGAACAATTGCTGCTCAATCTCATAATCAACGCGGAACAGGCCATGACCGTAATGATGCCCGACGGGGCGAAACCCGGAGGGACGATCCGGCTTGCCCTGAAAAAATATTTACCGGAGCCCGAATTTCTTTCCACCAACCCCCAAGCCGAAGCCGTCCCATACTGGGTAATATCCGTGAAGGACCAGGGAGTCGGCATACCTTCGAACATCCTCGCGAGGATTTTCGATCCTTTCTACACGACGAAATCCCTGGACAAATCGAGCGGCCTCGGCCTGTCCATGGTGCATTCCATCGCAAAAGGCCATGGAGGTTTCGTCAACGTGCATTCCGAGCCCGGCCACGGCTCCGAGTTTTCCGTATATTTGCCGGCGGGAGATTCGATACCCGAGGGCAAGAGCAAAACCTCGCCCAAGCACGGAAGCGGCCAGGTGCTCGTCGTCGACGACGACGACATGCTGCGCGAGGTAGCCACGACGATGCTCGGAGCCTTAGGCTACCAATCCCATTCGGCCGTTTCGGGAGAAGACGCCATCGAGATTTTCTCGGCCAATCCCGATTCGTGGTCCGCGATCGTGATGGACCTCCGCATGACCGGTATGCCCGGGGACGCGGCTGCGCGCGAGATAAGGAAAATAAGGCCCAGAATGCCCGTAATCATCGCTTCCGGATACGTACCCGAGGAAACCGAGGGAATAGACCACGAGTTCATATTCGTGGCAAAGCCGTATTCCGTGACCGAATTGGGCGATGCCCTGGCCAGAGTCGTCAAATAATCCATCGCGGAGGAGAGATACATGCTGGAGACCATCCTGAAAGGCACGATAACCATGAAGGTCGCGGAAAAAAGGCACGCTGCCGCGATGTTCGATTTCGTGGAAAGGAACAGGGACTATTTCATCGACGTGATCCCCTTTGTGTCACGCACCGCGAAAGTCAGCCAGCTGGAAGAACTTATAACAAAATACCTTGACAAATACGCCCGGGGCACGGGTGTTTTCTACGGCCTGTGGGACTCGGGCTCGATGATCGGGCTGGTACTCATACGGGACATCGACGAAGCGGCGCAGTGGGCCGAGATCGGTTATATGATCGACGAAAAATATTCGGGAAAAGGGCTCGTCAAGGAGTCCTGCAGGCGCTTGATTAATTTCTTATTTACGGAACTCGAGATGCAAAAAATAGTGATCTGCTGCACCGACGCCAACGAAGGAAGCAAGGCGGTGGCAAAAAGCCTGGGATTCACGCTCGAGGGGAATCTCCGCAGAAACTCGAAAATCAACGGAAAGCTCCGAAACACCGCGTACTTCGGTTTGCTAAGGGAAGAATGGGCGGATTCCAAAAAATAAAATCCCGCCTTGGCGAATAAAGCCGAGGCGGGATTTCTTTTGTGCTTTTATTTATTTCTTGGGCGGGAACATAAGGTCGTAATCGCGGGTCCTGCCGGCGGCGGCCCAATCGGCGGGAATGATGGACCAGTTGTTGTCGCTCTTCGCGGGGATGGCGCCCTTCTGCCTCTCAAACCATTGGGTAAGGTAAATGCGCAGGTCGCGGGTCGTCGCGCTCGTGACGTACTTCATGTTGAGCAGGTCGGCCGCGCTGATTCCGGCGCCGCGCTCGAGTATGCCGCCGCCGCCCATGGCGCGATAACTGTTGATGGCCACGGAATACGTCTTGGCCAAGTCGAACGCGCTTCCGTCATCCATGGAAAGTATGGCTATGCGTTCGCCCACTGGCTTGGAAACATCCACAGTATACTTTACGCCGGCGATCGAATCGTAGTTATAGGTCGCGACCTTGGTTGCTGGAAGGTTCGACCGCGTGTCAAAGACGATTTTGCCGTCGGTTCCGATCTTGAAGGCGATGAGGTTGTCGTCCGCGCTCTTCATGGTGTTGAACCAGTCGCCGTAGGAGATTTCCATGAATCCTTTGATCTGCTTACCGGTCAGGTCCATGGTGTACATCCAATTCTCGTACCTGTAGAGACTGAACATGTCGCGGACGTAAACGGTACCGTCCGGGCTGGAGGGAACGACCGCGTTTACGTCGAGCGGCGCGCAGAAAGAAATCTGCGCGGGCTTGAGCTTGTTGGCGGGATCCTTGGTGAGCTCCAGCTGAAGGAAGTGGACCATGTCCACGAAGGCGGAATCGCCGAACAGCGAATCGCGCCCCTTCATGACTCCGTCCACCTTGCCTATCGGGCGCGATACCCATACTTTGGCATCCTGGAACTGCTTGTCGAATTTCTTCACGAACGCTTCGTCGGGAGTTACGCCTTCGGTGGAGACGAGCTTGCCCGCGATTTTCTTGGACCAGGCTTTCGTATCCTTGTTCCATTGCATTTCCACGGTCGCGATCACGATCTTGCGGGCATCGTCGAGCGCGCCGAATATCGGAACGATCTTGCCGTTGGGGCCTATCACGTCTTTTTTGGCTTTTGTTACAGGATCATAACCCTGTCCTTCCCAGCCCTGGTGGTCGTGCCCGACGAATATCATGTCGAAGCCGGCGACTTTCTCGGCGATTATCTGGGCGGCGTTCTCGTTGAGCGGAGTGTCGTATCCCTCGCCCTTGCCATAGGTGTAATCAACTCCGGCATGGAACAACCCGACGAGCAGATCGGGCTTTTCTTTTTCCATGATGATCGGAACCCATTTTTTGGCCGTATCGAGCATATCCTGGATCTCGATTCCGGAATAGAGAATCGTGGGAAAATTCTTGCGGAACCCGGGAGTCGTAAGACCGAGGACCGCGATCTTAACGCCGTCCCTCATGACGATTTTATACGGCGCGAAATAAGGCGCCTTGGTCTTCTCGTCTACGAGGTTCGCGGTTATGAATTTTGCATTAAGCTCATTGTTTACCTTGTCATAGACAGGGTGCCCCGTCTCGATATCGTGGTTTCCAACGCCGATGACGTCGTAGGAAAGCTCGTTCATCATCTGTGAAAAAACGCTCGGTTCCTTGTCCGCCACGAAGTTATAATAGTAAATGATGGGCTGGCCCTGAAGATTGTCGCCGCCGTCGAGCAGAAGCACCTGCGCCCCCGCTTTAGCCCGCTCCTGCTTGATGAGGGTGGCGGCTTGGGACAGGTTCGTAGCCTTGGGTTTATCCGTCTTGAAATCATAGGGGAAATAAGCGCCGTGCGTGTCGCTCGTTTCGATTATGGTGATGACGAGCGGCTTCTCGCTGTAGATCGCTTTCGGCCCCGATATGCAACCTGCTGCCGTGAAAGCCAGGATGACTATGGCGATCAGCGGGAGGAGATATTTTCTTTTCATCGCTTGCTCCTTGAAAGGTTCGCTGCCGGAACCGGGCAAGCGACGAAAAAAACCGGATTCGCGCATCCATGACGATGGAGCGGCATACCGGTTATTTCTCTCCGCTTCTTCCGATTTTTACGGCAGTCATGTACCCAGCAACGCCGGGGGATATCATTCTTGTACCAAGCGCATGAATTGTCAAGCATTTTTTGCGCAATAATGTTTTTTAACAATTATTCGAAGCACATCAACTCGGATACGTGATTTTTATTTACATAATTTCAAAATCCGTCGTCCACGAAGCAATCCTTTCACATTTAGTTTTCACGTGTAAATTAAATTAAACCTATTTTTCCTCTTTTTCTTACCGGACTGGAACTCCTGAAACTACCAGCGCACCGAAATTGCATCCATTTGTTATTACCCATGAAATTCGGTATACTGAATCAGATAACCCCCCAGCGATGGCTGTAGGAAAGGAATACCGTGAAACGAAAACAAGGAAACAATGTATCGAGAACACTCATTCTAACTCTCTTCTGCCTCATAAGCTTATCAACGATGCTTTCCTGCTCGGCAAAAAAGCAGGCTTCGACTCCTGATTCCAAGATATTACGGGGATCCGTCGTTTTTGTGGAAGGCACGGTTACGATTGACGGGAAGATAGCGGAAGTAGGATCGGCGCTGGAAGCGACGGCACGCGTCGAAACCGGGGCGGATTCCTCCTGCGAGATACTTTTCGACGGCAAGAACATCGTTAAGATAATGCCGAACACCTTCGCCGAACTGGATTTCAGCAAGGTCGGAAAAGAGATCAAGCTGCAAAAAGGCGGCGTTGCGGCCGTTCTAAAAAAACTGGAAGCGGTCGCGGGGACGGACTCCTTCCGGATTTCCGGACCTACCGCCGTAGCGGGCGTCCGAGGAACCTCGCTATGCGTATGGGCCGATGAAAAAAACACCTATGTCTGCGCCTGCAACGGCAAAGTTCATACTATCGACTCCAAAGGCTCCAATGAGCAGGAGTTGGAAGCATCCCATCATGCCGCACGGCTATACAGCGACAAGAGCGGCACAATATCCGCGGAGACTGCGGGAATGCTGTACCACACGGATGCCGGCGTCGAGGCGCTTGCGGCGAAAATAGGCTATGCGATCGATTGGACCAAAATAGACTGAACTCCGGCATGATCAGGGAATGGCGGTCTTAAGGGTACTGAAACGCCCCGATGGACCACATCCCTGAGATCGGACGCTGCCTCCCGGTCTTGTCGTAAGTAAAAAGAGCGCTCAGGTTGAGGCCACCGGATGTTACCGAAACAGGCGACGCGCCGGTCAACATCCAGTTGGAACCATCCAGATCCGAGGCCGCGGACTTCAACCCCACTCCGGAAACGGAGGAAAAGCACTGGTTCGCGGAGCTTCTCTCCTGCGCCGAGTTAAGGTAATTTTGCATCGACGCGACACCTGACGAGCTCATGCCGAAGGAAAGTCCGCTTGGGCCCTCGTAGGCATAGCCGTAAGAATACATCGCGCTGAAAAACACGCTGTTATTCAGCGCCGCCGGAAAAATCTCCGCGCCGGAGCTTACAAGGGCGACAGACCAGGAAGTCGTCGCCAAATTATCGGTCCATAGAAGACAGTTTTCCACGAGAGCGCCTTCGTTGGCAGCGAATATGCCATATGCCTCGTCCAAGCTGCCTCCGCCGTTTACTGTACAATTCCTGACGTAGGGCAAGCGCGAGCCCGCCAGATATACTCCTACGGACAGCGAAGAGCCTTTACCTCCATATACGGTGTTATTCCTGATGTATCCGCCGCAATTATCCGAATAGACGGCGATCGAGTTGAGCCCGGAAGCCGCGCCGGTTATATTGGAATTCTCGAGATTGAGGGTACCGTTTTTTCCATATATTCCAATGGCGTTGGATTTCGCCGCGCTTGCAAAGACCCCGGCCACAATGCAATTTACGATGGTAAACTCGCTGGCATTGAAATTTACTCCATATGATTTGCCGCTTGAACTCCGCCCCGGAGAAATCCCGCAATATTTCAATGTTACGGAAGCGTCACCGGCCGTAGAAATCCCATAGGTATCGCCGCTAGGCACGGTGCCGATATCCCCGACGTCGCCGCCCTCGATGACACAGCCGTAAAAAACCGGCTCGCTCCTCTGGGTAAAACCGCTCAATGACATCACGGCAACGGCGGCAGTCTCGTAAATGCCGCCGCTTCCGCTTATCGTGCAGTATTTAAACGTCGGCGAGGCGTTCTTTATGGCCACCGTCATCGTGTTGAACCCCAGCCCCGTCTGCAACGACAGGTAGGAAACTATCGTCGCCGACGTTACGCCGGGCAGCGTCTCGGCGGTAACGATGTTGTCCGCTCCGCTCTGGGCATCCCTGCCCTGTACGACCGTCAACTGATTCTCCCGCTGCACCCAGTTACCGTCGTAACCGCCCTCTATGCTGGCTCCCTCCTTGATGACCAGTTTTTCCGTTTGCAGGTAGGTACCGTTTTTAACTTTGACGGTGCCGGTGCCGAGAAAAGCCACCACAAAATCGATGCCTGCCTGGATTGTTTTTTTTGGCAACTCCCTCGTGCCCGGATTCGAGTCGCTGCCCGACGCGACGTCTACGTAGACGGCATTTTCGTCATGGATGGAGGTATAGGCCTCGGTAAGCGTCATTACCTTAGTCCGGAACGGGCTGTCGCAGGAGAAAGCGAGCAGGATGAAGGCGATGAAGGCGATGAAGCCGAAAAAACCCCGATGACCGGAACCTCCGGATCGGAATCCTGTTATGTTATTTTTCATTCACTTGACTCCCATGGCACGGCCAGGTCCGCCCGGGACTCGGCGGCGCGCCCCGAAGCCGAAGCCTCCCGCGCCAGTAAACCCGCCATCCCCGGGTTTTGCGCTTCGAGGCGGCTCAAATACTGCCCGATATTTTTCGCGTCTCCCAAGGCGACCAGGGAACGAATCGCGCCGGCGAGCGCCGACTGGTTATTTTGATCAAGGGCCAGCGCGGACTTGAAGTATTTGAGCGCGGAAGCATAGTCTCCGCGGATGAAATAGATATTGGCGAGGTTTACCGCCGCGGGTACATTCGCCGCGATTGCGAGCGATGCCCTGAATTGTCGTTCGCCGTCCTCCAGCTTGCCGTACTGGCAAAAAAGAATGCCCAGGGTGTTCCCTGTCTTCGCGTCCTTCGGATTCATCGCCTTCGTCAGCGCATCGACGAGGGGAATCAGGTCGCGCTTCGCGAAAAGCCCGGATTCCGTCTCGAACGCGCTCGCGACAGCAGCCTCGGCGGCTACACCGGCGCCTTGGGCCATCCCTGGCATGTCGGAAGGCGGATATTCCTTCCAGCTTTCACGCACCGAATAGAGCACCGCCTTGCCCTCGGCTTCCCATTTCTTCCATTGGGTTGCGCCGGCTTCCCGGGCGGCGTCAAAACCCTTGACCGCGAGCGTCGTCTCTATGGGCATCCAGGCAACGCCGTCGATTATTATCAGCGACTCCGCCGTGGCAAGGAATCGCTTTGCGACCGACGCGCTCAAGCCCGTGGAAAAAGCCGAATAAATATGCCCGGGCACGGTAATGAAGCCCGCCTCCACGCCGGCGGATTCAAGCAACGCGCAATAGAGCGCGGTAAGGTCGCTGCAGTCACCGGCCCGATACGCGAGCGTCTGCGCCGGGTACTTGATGAAGTCCACGATGTGATTCTGCTTTACGGCCACCGAATAGGCCGCTACGGGGGCCAGTACGTAGGCGGTTCCGTATTCCTGCAGCGCGGTAAAAAGCGTGCACGCCACCCGTATGGCGTTGGAAGGAAAGCGCGCCTCCGACTTGCGCACCGCGGAGCTTGCGGCACCGGCGAAAGCGCGGACGGCAGGATCTTTTTCCGTTATGAACGAAGCGGCTTTCCGGTCGTCATCCCATACTATCGCGTTATTCTCATTGAGCCGCAGCTGAACGGGGAAAGTTTCTTCGAATTGCTTACCACCGGCCGCATACGAGACCAGGAGATCTCCCCGCACCGATCCGCCTTGATTCGACAGTCGCGCGGCATCGGAGAAAAGAATCCCGAAATCCGCTTCCAGGGTATTCCCCGGCAGGATTACGGAATCGGCGGAAAGCGATACGGGACGTTCCGCAAAGGAGGCGGACTTCAGCGTCAACGTGACATTTTCCAACGGAAAGCGCTCGCGGTTCCTGAACCTCGCCATACCGATGGGATGCGCGGCATAGTACCCCGCCAGCGAGGGGAAAAGCGGCTCCGTCTCGATGGCGAGCGGTACCAGGCGCTTGCCGTCGGAAACGTGAAAAGCCACGAAGGGGCTCAGGCTCAAGGCTCCCGCCAAGCCGAAATCATAGCGGTAGGAAGCCTCGACGCCCGCTGAAATACCCGGTGAAAAGAAAAAGCCGGCCCGCGCGCGCAAGGTGGCCCAGGCGAATTCGCCGACGAGATCCTCCGCCATAAAATCGTTTTTGCCGAATATTCCGTGCATCCATCCGGCGGACAGGCGCAGTTGAACCGCCAGCCTCGGAATTGGGTTCAGCCTCAAGCCGACGCCGGCGCCGACGCGGTAGGTGTCCATGCGGGCATTCAGGTTGAGGGGCATGAAAGCGGCGCCGCCCTCAAGAAACGCCTCCGCCGGCGATCCCGGAAGGTTCAGGCAGGCTTCGGCCTGCGCCCCATAGGAAACGCCGCCCGTCACGAAATCAAGCGGAAACGAAATCTCTGGGCGTATCGCAAAATCAAGGAAAGTAGTGCCGATCATCTGCGACTGGGAAAACATGCGCGGAACGAACGCCAGCAATAAAGAAAAAACGACGAAAAGCCGGTGATAATTTTTATTCATGCGTCACCTACTTTCTTCGTAGGAAAAATAAAAATTTACTTTCAGGCATGCAAATTGCTTCTATCTCGAAAAACCCGGCCCGGCCAAACTTAAATATCAACCTTCACCCCTAATTTTGTCAAGTATTAAATATTTATTCACTCAAGGCGCTTGCCTGGCCGGAACCGGCCGGCTCCGGCCACCCGCCGTGCAAAGATGGAAACCTGCCCTGTCGGAGCCGGGGGCCATGATGACCGCCGGGCTACGGGAATATCCAGCCAAGACACTCGGAATTCCGCGAGTCTAGGCCTGTTTGCCCGGCTCGATACTTGAATCATCGGGCGCTCTTGCGTACACTTGCGCCATGAAACATGTATCCAGAACGCCCCTGAAGGCGGATTTATCCAAGTTGCTGGCCGAGCTTAAAGAAGACCCTTCATCAATCGCGGCTTTTAACGTTTGGGCCGGCGAGTTCGTAAGAATGGAGCCGCAAACCCTGGAAAGCGCTCTTTTGTCCGTCGACGAGATCGCGGAACGCGGTAATTACGGAGAGATCAAAGCCTGGTCGTCCGTATGGCGCGGGTGGATGGAGCACGACAAATCCAATTTCAGCAAGGCGCTTTCATACCACCTTTCGGCGGCGGATTTCTTCGAGCTCAACGATAACAATTACGGGCTGGGCCGGGTTTCCCACGGAGTCGCCGCCAGCTATAAATACCTGGGGATGTTCGACCACGCGCTGAAGTGGACGGGCAAGGCGCTCGCGGCCTCGGGAGCCGCCGAAGACCGCCCGATGCTCGCGGGGATACTTGCAAACCTGGGCGAGACGCTCATTCACCTGAACCGTTACGACGAGGCCAGGAATCACCTGCGGCGAGCGTTGGAGTCCAACCCGTCGGACGAGACGCAGATCATCACATCGCTGCGGCTTGCGGAATTGGCCATCATCGACGGGGATAGCGCCAAGGCGATACTATTGGCGGAACCCGCCCTCGCCCTGGCCGAGCGGCTGGAGATGCCGGCGGTCGTGGCGGAGGCTTCATCCGTAACCGCCAACGCCCTGATCCTGGCCGGAAACATCGCAGAGGCAAAGCGGCACTTCGTCAAAGCCACCAAGATTGCCGCACGCATCGGCGATAAACTGAACTTGGCCGTATTCCATCTTGGATTCGGCAGGGCATCTCTCGCCAAGGGAAGCGTGGACGAAGCCCTCGTCATGTTCCGCCTCGGCCTGGAAAAAGCGATAGAGGTAAAGGCCCGGTACATCGAAGCTATGGCCCACCTGGCCATAGCGGATGCCTACCAGGCGCTCGGAAAGTGGAAGGAAGCTTTCGGGCACAAAGACGTGTATCACGAGATACGCGCCACGCTTTTCAGCGAGAACGCCGAGCGGCTGGTGCAGGAAGTGCGGGAGGACAGGTCGCGCTCGGAGACTGAGATCTACCGCCGCATGTATGACAGGATCACGGCCATAGGCGAAGCCGGTCGCCAGATTACGTCCGTACTGGATATCGCAACCATCCTGAACCGCGTGTACGAGGTCGTGCAGCGCATCATGCCGGCGGACGTATTCGCGATCGCGCGGCACGTGGACGACGGCGACACTCTGGACTACGCGCTCATGGTGGAACGCGGCGTCCGGCTGGATGTCGGCCGCATCGAGGTTTCGGATACGTCGTCGTTCGGAGCCTGGTGCTTCAGGCATGCCAGCGAAGTTTTCGTAAACGACGTGGATACCGAATCGCTCCGATACATCCATAAATCCATTCGCGTGGGAGACGAGAACAAATCGACGAAATCGTTGATCTGCTGTCCCCTTCTGGTCTCTGAAAAACCCATCGGCATCGTCAGCGTGCAAAGCTACAAGAAACACGCCTACACCGTCCACGACCTGGACGGGCTCAGGGCACTGGCTTCGTATATCGCCATAGCGTTGGAGAACTCGCGGCTTTATCACGAAGTAAACGAATTGGCCACGCGCGACATGCTTACCGGCATCCTGAATCGGATGAGCATCTTCAAATCGGGCAAGGCCGAATTTTCCCGCATGCGGCGCGGAAAAACTTCATGTTCCGTGCTCATGATCGACCTGGACGGTTTCAAGGGCGTCAACGACACCTTCGGGCATGCGGCCGGCGACGCGATCCTCGTCGGGGCCGCTTCGGTACTTTCGGGAGCTATCCGTACCATAGACATATTGGGGCGTTACGGCGGCGAGGAATTCCTTCTGATTCTCCCGGAAACGGACTCTGTGGGTGCCGGCATCATCGCCGAACGGCTCCGCGCCAAAATCGCGGCAAAAAAACACCCTATCGGCGATGGCAGGGAAATCTGCATAACGGCTAGTTTCGGTCTGTACACCTTCGGTCACGGCGAGGCGGATTTCGATACCGGGGTAAAAGCCGCGGACGCCGCCCTGTATCATTCCAAGGCAAAAGGCAAGAATCGCGTAACCGCGACAAACGGCAACTCGATCGACGGCGTCTCGGCTACGGTCTAAAATAAATTTCGCACCAAGGAGCATTTCATGATTCACGCAGTCAACGACAAGGTACCGCTTATCCACGAGAGCGCATTCATCGCCTGGAACGCGGAAGCCGCCGGCGACATTCAAATGGCCGAAGACAGTTCTCTCTGGTTCGGGGCGACGATACGCGCCGATATAGGCATGGTGCGCGTCGGCAAAGCCAGTAATATCCAGGACGGCGCGGTGGTGCATGTCGAGGAAGACTCACCCTGCATCATCGGCAAGAACGTGACCATCGGTCACGGCGCAATACTGCACGGCTGCATCGTCGAGGACTATTGCCTCATCGGCATGGGGGCCATCGTGCTGGACAAAGCCGTCATCGGCGAGGGCTCCGTCGTCGGCGCGGGAGCTTTGGTCACCCAGGGCAAGCAATTCCCACCCCGCTCGCTGATTATCGGAAGTCCTGCCCGAGTGGTCCGAACCATCAGCGACGAGGACGCGGCTCAAATGCTCAAAAACAATCTTCACTATGTGGAACTTGCGCAGAAGGCAAAATCTTACCGTAAAATCGATTAAAATGCCGGCGCCGTCTTGCGGGCGGGCAGGAATAGCATTAGTCTAAAGTGATGGATGTTCCTCCCGCCTCATTTGGCAAACAAGTATTTTTCCTTAATCCTCCCGCCGTCATAGAAGAAGTGCTGCCGATTCTCGCGGAGTCGGAATTTGAGCTTTATACCATTAAAGATCACCTCAAGCTCGGGCGCTACCTGAAAAGCCATCCAAACTGCCTGGTATTCGTGAATATCGATGCCGGGGAAGACGAAAATGTTTGGCGTAAATGGATCAAATCCCTGCGCGACGACCCTGATTGTTCGTCCATCGGCATAGGCGTTGTTACCATGCTGGGCAATGACGACCAGCGCGCCGCCTACCTCATGGAAATGGGCGTCGACTGCGGCTTTATAATCCTGAAAATGGGGGCGGCTAAAACCGGTGAAATCCTGGTTAAAACACTGACAGCCAACGAGGCTCGAGGTCAACGAAAATTCGTTCGCACGAAATGCCCTGCCGATTCCGCGGAGTTCAACTGCAGGATCAATAGAGACGTGGTACGGGGCAAGATCCTGGATCTGAGTATCGTCGGCATGGCCGCCATATTTACCGACGGTATGGCTCCACCCATCAATTCAAGGCTGCACGACATGCAACTTACCCTACGGGGCGCTCGCGTCATTACCAACGGAATCGTCGTGGGAATACAGAATCACGGACTTGACGGAGAATTGCGCGTGCTGCTTTTCGAACCGGCCACGCTCAATGACGAAAAGCGGACCAAGATCCGGCAGTTTATCCGTAAAGCCTCCCAGGCGCAGATGGATACCGTGCTAGTCACTACGTAAAGCCGTAAAAGCTAGCGATACCCCACGGCAATGTCATCGATGCTCAATGTGCCGGACTCGTTGAGGAAGGCCGTAAAGTCGATTGACCGGACCTCGTTTCCATTGATTTTCTCTTCTAAGGAAAAATCCGCCCACGAGAAGCTGCCCGTATGCCCGGCAACGGCGAAGCGCTTCTTGCCGGACTTTTCGGTGATGATGAAACCGACGTAACTTCCCCCGAACTGCGATCCTTCCGTGCGGATAGCCTGTCCCCGGGCTTTGTATCGCAACGTCAGCGTACCGTTTTTGATGGATACAGGCCGACTCAAGCAGTACCAGTAATTGGTCGCGGCGTCCGCGATGAACGTATATGAAACGGAACCGGAACCGGGATCGGTTTTGTCGAAGGCAAGATGCGAGGAAGTGCCGCCTTTGCCGCTGGTCGCGCCAAGCTCAAGGGAAAATTCTTTCGGATAATCCTGACCGGCCGCGTCACCCTCGAAACCCTCAAAAAACGAATCGACCGCGGGAATTGCGGCGGGATTTGCGCTTGAGTAACCGGCTACGGCACCCTCGCGTACGATGGCATCGGACTCGGAAGCAAGCTTTTCTACCAGCACCGGCGCATATGTGCTAAAATCAGGGTAAGCCGCACGATTTTTTTGATACTCTTCGAGCAAGGCAATGACTCGCCCGATTGGATAGAATCCTCTTCGGCGCTCCGATTTTATTTCCTGCTCCGCCTCGTTCGCGGAGAGAATACCGAGTTCACGCTCCGCCAGGATGCACGCTGCGCGGAGGACAAGCTCATTCAAGAATACAGGCATGGCACCATACGCCTGGGAATCCATAATACTGCGTACCGGCTTAAAAATAGCCTCGAGACCGGAGGCAAGGCGGGAATCGTGCGATACAGCCTCCACGGCGGGATTCACGAAGGAATGGCCGAACTCATGCAGGCCGAGCATTGCTAAATCTTGCCCCGACGGAAAACCGGGTTGACCGTCGGCCGAACCCATCGCGCGCACGATCTGATAAATATTCAGCGTCTTTATGCCCTCGCTATTTTCCCGCACTATGCTGAAACCGTAGCCGCCGCCTGGAAACATCGCCGGCGCAAGCAGGAATCGATAGACAATGGGAAATTCGGACTTTCCATAAAAACCCGCGAGCCATGCGGCTATAGGTTCCGCGTTAAAATCCTTGCTTGCCTCCGTAAGCCAACGTCGATAATCGCCTTCGTGGGCAAGAAGGAAATTCTTGAACGCGCTCTCCAGGTAAAGAGCCGTGAGGGATTTACCGAACGAATCGAGCTTTGCCTTTCCGCCGGCGCGTTGCTTCAGGTAATCGGACCAGCCAGCTTTCGGAGCAAGCATCGCGGTGCCGCCTTCAAGGCTCAGCGCGAATCCCGGAGGCGCGTCATAGGAAAAACCCCGATCGGTGAACGATTGGCTCAACTTGAATGCGAGCGTCTTCGCATACGGCTTAAAATACTCCGAAAGCTCGTTCAGGTATATATTGTATTCACTGTTCGGGCGGGACTCGGTCAGCCAGGTCGTGGCCGATTGCACGCCTGAAAGCAGCTCGATACGCGGATCTATCTCGAAAATAATATTCTCCGAGAGCTTCATGGAAAATTCAGGGAATTTCGATTCATCTGCGACGGTGGTTTTTCGGGTGGCGCAGGAACTAAAGGCCGCTATGCACAGAACGCTGAATAAAAATATTCTTTTCATGCATCGAGCCTACTCCGCGGACCTTGGGCGGGTCAACATCACTCGACGGGGATTTCCTCGGCCATTCGGTCAAATTATTATAAAATTCTCCCGTCATAAAAAACGCGGCGGCTTTCTGGAAGAAAACCGCCGCGTCATATAATTTCATCACATTTTAAAAACTAGCGGGGACCGGGCCTGGGGCCGGGTTTCGGGCCGCTCTTGCTCCACGGCTTGCGATCGCCGCCGTAGGCGTTGCTCTTGCCCTTGTTGCCGTACGGAGGCCTTCGCGGAGGACCGTCGCCTCCCTTGGGAGTAGCCAGGCGCACGAAGGGAGAACCGCGCTGCTTTCGCGCCTCGTTTATGGCGCGCTCGGCGGCCTCGAACGGTACCGTGGCAAACGAGAAATTCTCGAGCACCTCGATGGAGTCCACGAGCTTGTCCGGCAATCCCGTCAGCTTCTTTACGACTTCGGCGATGTCCTTGGGCCATACGCCGTCGCGTTTACCCAAGCCCACGTAGAGCCTCGCGGTACCGGTGGAATCCACTGAAACATCGCGAACCTCGCCGTAGCGCCTGGGGTCGAGATCGTTGGCGTAGGCCGCTGCGGCGAGCGCGGCAAGGGCGTCGCGGGGAGACAGGCTGCCGAGAATCTCGTCCGCCAGGGAGTAAAACGCCTTGGCGTACTTAGGGGCTACGACGGTGGCTTCGGGTTTGCCCGAAGAATCCTCCGAGGCATCCTCCTGGCTTTCCAATGCCGCTGCCGGGGCGGAGGCATCGACGGGGATATCGGAAGATCCGTCGGAGGTAAGCTTTGCCTTGCCGACCAGGTTGCCGTCTTCGTCGGTGTCCACTTCCAGGGCAAGGCCCAGAACGTTTGCCGCGGCTTCCATGGTCTTGAGGCAGATACGCGATCGCTTGGCCTGGATCACGTCGCTGACTGTGGGCACGGCGCCCTTGCGGAGACCGTCGCCCGAGGCTTTCTTGAGCGCGAACAGGCGCCGGTATTCGTCGGGCGTAACGAAGGTAATCGCAGTACCCTTGTTTCCGGCTCGGCCGGTTCGGCCGATGCGGTGCGTATACGACTCGGTATCATAAGGTAAGTTAAAATTCACAACATGCGTCAGGTTGGCGATGTCGATGCCGCGCGCGGCTACGTCGGTAGCCACGAGCACGAGCGTCTTTTTCTCGCGGAAGCGCGCCAGGATGCGTTCGCGCATGTCCTGGGAAACGTCGCCGTGCAAAGCCTCGGCAGCGTAGCCTCGCTCGTCCAGCGCGCGTGCGACGCCGTCGGTCTCCACTTTTGTATGACAGAACACGAGGCCGTAAAACTGGTCCTCGGAATCAACGATGCGGCAGAGGGCTTCCAGCTTGTCGCGGTCGCGAACCTCGAGCCAGATCTGGTCGGTAAGACCGGCCTGAACCGGGTTGGTCATGTCTTCCACGACCTCGAAGTTGCCCAGTCTGTGCTTTGCTATGCGCATGATGGCTTGCGGCATGGTGGCGGAGAACAGAACCACGCGGCGGGCGGGGTTCGCGGCATCCATGACGCGTTCGATATCCTCGATAAAGCCCATGTCCAGCATTTCGTCGGCCTCGTCCAGCACGAGCCATTCAAGACCGGACAGGTCCAGCGTCTTGCGCTCGATGTGGTCGAGGACGCGTCCGGGGGTTCCGACCACGATGTCCACGCCGCGGGAAAGCCTCCGGAGCTGCTCGCTCATGGATGCGCCGCCGTAAATCGTAGCGATGCGGGGATTGGGGCCGATTACGAAGCTGGCGATCTCGCCGGACACCTGCAAGGCAAGCTCGCGGGTGGGAACCAGGATGAGGGCGCGCACTTTAGGCGCGGCGGTAGCCATGCGGTCTACGAGAGGCAGTCCGAAGGCAGCGGTTTTACCGGTACCGGTGCGGGCACGGGCAAGAAGGTTAACGGTGCTGTTGAGCATTCGCGGAATCGCCAATGCCTGAATGGGAGTAGGTTCCTCGAAGCCTTTTTTGGCCAGAGCCTGCATAACCTGGGCCGATAGGCCAAAGTCAGCGAACGTTAGAGTAGTCATCAAAATCCTTATGGAGCTAAAATTTCTCGCGGGTTCGGCACATTGCCGAAAAGCGGCATGCTTTTCGACTTCGCATGCGCAAACTCTTTGTTTTGCGCGCATACGTTCATAAAGTGGCCCTCAAAAATCGCTCAGTGTCTTTTGATGGCTACTACAGCAGTGGGGAGTCGATCCCTCAAGATAGATACAGTATATACTTTTTGCGCGATCGCGTCCACCCGTTGCGGTACTTTACGGTTTTTCGCGAAACTTGCGGTGCAACTCCTTACCAAAAAGCAATAAGGTTAGAAAGACGCGCGACCGCCCCAAGCAGGCGACAGCCCATGGCGTACAGAGTTGCGCCCTTCACCTAACGATGAAGGGCGCAACGGCTATCCCGCAAAAACCTGTTTACTTGATGGTAACCGCCAGATTCGGCTTGGAAACGCCCAAACTGGCTCCCGTAGCCGGTCCGCCCAGGTATCGAACGGTTCCTTCAATATCAAAGGAAAAATCGAGAGTGCAGCCTTCGCTGATGGCGAGCGACTGGCTCAAGGAAACCGCGCCGGTTGTGTTTGCGCCCCATACATACACGGTCTGGTCCAAAGTTTGGCTGCCGGTTCCCGTGTAGGTTATTTCCGCATCCACGATGGAACCATCGACGTTCAGCACGGGACCGATGGTAAGGCGCACAAACTCATAGGTACCGATTTTCGCCGGGAGCACATTCGTAAATGCAACCGGGGCACTGATATCTTTTTCTTCGCCTGCTTCGCTTTCCCAAAGCGTGAATTTATCGTTCTCGGAATTGCCTATCTCGATCTTCTTGAATACGACGCGGTATGCGTCGATTTTGGTTACTACGTCTCCGTTTGAAACCGCTCGAACAAGGGCTGTGCCCAGGTTTGCGTTAATCGCGATGGTCGTAAATTCAGGCGTTAAACCGGCATTGCCGCACCCTGAAAGAAAAAGGCTCAGCGCCGCGATTACCATGATGGAAATTGTCGTTGTTCTGCGAATCATATGATTCCTCCATAGATTGAATCTTGGTTCGGCCGCACAGGCAGCCGTGTCGCTCCCTAGCGACCCATACATCAATGAACGATGGTTAAACCAGATTCATTCGCGGATTTTATTAAAAACATCCCAAAAGGCAAAACGGATATTCCAATTCAGGTAAATATCAAAAGCGGAAGCGAATTCCCGCGAATGGTGCAAGATCGAGCATCTGATTGCCATCCCATGCGGCCATCACCAATCCTGCCCGTGCGCCAAGGTCCATCCCAAAGAATTTGGTTGGATTCCACTGAATCTCGGAACGCAAACCTGCTTCCGGTCGGATGTAGGCAACTACCTGGGGAGATACATACCCGGCGAAAATGCTTGCTCCCGCGCTGACGCCGATGCGCGCGATAAAGGCCGGAGACAGCCTGAGTTTCCAGGCGGCTTGGACAAGGGCGGAAGTTTGCAATACCGTTATGCCGTTAGCTACGAACGCCACACCTGTTTTTTGAATAAGGGGACTGGACTCGAGAAGAAAACCTAGGCCGAATCCTTTCGCCGTTTCTTTTCCGCTTATCTCGATACCCGCCCGCAAAGCCGGGCGGAGCCACTGCCCAAAAGCAAGATAGAAAAACCTGCAGCTTAAATTTCCGGCTACGGTCAGCCTCGGTTCTACCGAAGCTGGAGCCTGTATCTCCACCACGCGTTCCACGGGAACTTCCCTCTCGACGATTACTTCTTTTTCCACGTACACGATATCGGGCGGCCGAACCTCAAGCCGGGCGTCGATTGCCGCGGCAAATTCCCGTGCGCTCGCCTCGGCCTCGTCAAAAATCATGCTGTTGGATGGAAGCCTGGAAAAAACCATGTGTCGGGTCGCACCGGTTTCCGTTTCCACAAGTTCTTGATAGAGCCCGAGGTCTGAACCGGTGCTGATCAAATAACCCCAGATAAAATGGTCAGCGCCCAAAGCCTTGGCTGCGGCGCGCAAGGCTTCCATTCCCGGTCCGGACTCTCCTGCGGCGGCAGAAAGTTTTTTATACGCTTCCTCCACTGCAAACTTTTCGCACAGAAGGAATCGCCCTCTCGCCGCTATATTCACGCGAAGCATGTCGGGCACGGCATAAGCGGCAAAGGCGTGCTCGGGCCGCAACGCCCCTTCCCTGGCGCCGTAAGGAAAAACGGCGATGACCCGGGCTAAAGCTTGCTCTGCGCCCTGCCCTTGCGCCGCGGCCGGCGCTTGCCGCGCAAATGATGAACCCAGGAACGCAAAAATAAAAATCAAGGCAGCAAAAAACCGCTTCATCGTCCCGCCTTCCAGCTGGTGATCGCTCCATCGAGGCCGAGCGTGTAGGCTGCGCCGCCGAAAGTCGCGGCAGCCCGATAATTGCCTGCTTCAAGGAGTATACTTTTATAACCTACGCCGAGAGGATCGAGCATCCAGACGCCTTCCGTGCCGAACAGCGCAATTTTACCGTCAAGCATCATGCACGACAGCAAGACGCCTAAGTCAGCGTCGATTCTCTCGGTTTTGCCCGTCGTCCCCAGCAGCCATATTCCGATCGCATCCTGGTAAACGACCAGGTTTCCGAATACTTCCGGCCTATGCCCGAGCGGGGGCTTGAACGACGAGCGCCAGGAAAGGGTTCCGCTGTTTTTATCGATGGCATACCAGTTGCCGGAAGCGTCGCCGTCAAGCAGGGTTTGCCCGTCCCCCAGCAGAACAGGTTCGTCGCCGACGAATTTCCCGTCAGCCTTGAACGACCAGGTCTTGCCTGATCCGTCGGCTCTGTGCGCCACAAGGGTCCTGTCCACGTTGCTGACGATGATCAGATCGTCGATCAGCAGCGGCGTCCCGTACATGCCGAAACCTTCCCGGTCGCGGATGGTCCCCAGCGACCTGCCCGTCGCGGGGTCCAGCATGTAAAGCCGACCATCCGCCGAGGCCAGCGCAAGAACTCCCCGGCTTAGGCTCAACCGGGAAAAAGAGGCGGGACCTGTTTCCGTACGCCACTTTTCGGTTCCTGTCTGCGCGTCCACGCAGCGGAGGCTTGTCCCAAAAAGCATGTACACATCGGCATCCAGCAACAAGACATCCGGCTTTTCTTCCAGCTCAAGCGTGAATCTCCGGGAGCCCTTAACCGAATCGAACAGGCTCAAGCCTTTTTCATCGAACACCGCGAGGGTATTCCCCGATGCCTCGATCCGGGAGGCTTTCTCAAGGCCCTGAGGTTTCTTCCACGGGCTCGCAACCAGAGCCCGTCGCGCCGGAGCCGCGATCGCGGTTTTCGCCTCCGGGATTCGTTGCGGCACCGGAAGTAAAGACGGTATCGCATCGGGGCCACCAGTTCGGATTCCTGGAAAATCAACCGCGTCCCCGGACGAATTTATCGGCGCGCCGCCGGGTCCGCTTATAGTTATGCTATTCCCGGCTTCAAGCCTCATGGAGGCGCCGCCCCCTGATGGGGTAAACAGTACGGCGCCTTCCAGACAGGCAAGCGCGAAAGAATCCGGGCTTACCCGCATGCTCAAAACGGTTCCGACCGGCACCACCGATCCAAACCTGGTTTCGATGATGAAAGCCCCCAGGGAATCCGAATGCTCGATATGCACGGTACCAAACTCAAGCCGGTACCTGAAGCCTGAATCCCCGGACAACGCCCTCAACGGCCGCTGGCTTATGAAAACTTCACTCTCAGGCCCCAGCATCACGAGTTCACCCAGAGTCTTGAAGCGCGCCTGCCCACGAATCGCAGTAATAATCTTGAAAGGCTTTTTATATTCTTGCGTCGCAACCTGCGTTTCGGCTTCGCCATCCAGGGATACAATCAACGGAGCATCGAGCGTCGAGCTGCCCTTCAGGAAAATGCTTCCTCCGATTATGGCGGCAAGAAACATGGCGGCCGCGGGAATCCAAATAATAAAAGCGACTTTGCGCTTGGGTTTACTGGCGGGCCTGATTGCCGAAGCCGGGTCAAAGCCGTTCATCCAGAGATCAAAACGCTTGCGCGGAAGTTCTGCCCGGCGATAGTCGGAAAGGAGTACGTTCAGCTCGCTGTCGCTTGGCAGGCGTTCAAGTTTCATCCGCGTAATCCTCCCCCGATGTATTAACGATGCTTCCCTTTTTTTCATTCGCGGAAAGGGACAGGTGCAGGAATTCTTTTTTAAACGCGGACTTAGCCCTGAAAAGCCTGGATTCCAGGGCCTTTATGCTTATACCCAACGTTAACGCCGCCCGTGGATTGTCCATGCCTTGGGCAAATTTCACGTCCAGCAGGCTTCGATATTTTTCCGGCAGCCGTTCCATCGCCAATCCCACGAGATGCCGCCGCTCCTCGGCATCGGCGTATTCCACAAGGCGATCTTCGTGCCCACTGTCGGCGGAGGGCAGGTTTTCCAGCCAGGCATCGGCTTCCTCCACATTTCTGAACACGATGCGGCGCGAGGGAGCTCCGGCGGATCGGTAATAATCCCGAACCTTGTTCAGGGCTATGGTGATCAGGTAATTCTTGAGCTTTTTGGAATCCGAAAAGGCGGGTCGGTCGGCGCCTCGCAGAAAAGACAGATACGTATCTTGCAGCAGATCTTCCGCAATCTCGTCGCTGCCTGTCTTGTAGCGAAGAAGAGATAACAGATACCGATGATGATCCCAAAGCGCCTCCCGCAGTTCCGGTGCTACGCCGGAAGCCGAACCGCTGTCTGCCGCCAGGGAAAGAAAAACGAGACGGAGCAGCAAATCGCTGGGGGGTATGCTAAAAGGCAAAATTACCGATCATGGGCGACTGCCCGCAGGCAAGGTAAGCCTGGTTCCTTCATAGTTTTTCGCGTTATCCATATACAATCCTTTTCGTGCGTCGCCGCAAACAGAATACTACCACGGCACGGACATTCTGCAAAGCAAGAACAAGCGCCATGCCGAACGCAAGACAAACACTCGCGAATACTGCCGCCAAGCGAAAACTGCTCCTAAACAAACGCTAAAGTACTCGGTCAATACACCGAAAATTTAAACATGAAGCCCGATTCAATGGCGAATCGGCAAGAAGGAGATGGACATGAAGCAATACGCTATTAAAAGCACCGACACTTCGCCTTCGGTACTGGAACTTCTGAACGAGATTGAAAACGGTTTTGTGGTTCGCATCGTGCGCACGCGCGAAGACTGGGAAGACGTCAGCGAAGAATTCATGAGCTATGAATTGTTCGATACCTGCGTACGCACCGGTTACCTGGCGGAGATGTCGGCTTAAGGCGAATTCTGACAGAAACGACAAGTACATAAAGTTGATGAACCCCGTATAAAATCCTTTTGGGTTTCGTGCGGGGTTCTTTGAATTTGTCATAAAACGATTCTCCGTATATACTGACGAAAAGAGGAATCCATGCAGACAAACAGCCACGAAAAACTGATTCTCGTTCTCAACAGCGGCAGTTCATCGCTTAAATACGAAGTTTTCCTGATGCCTCGCAGGCAAAGCCTGGGCAAAGGCTCGGTAGAACGCATCGGCGAACCGAAAGGCCAACTATCGCAGACTTCGCCAAAAGGCACCTTTACGATAGAAGAAGCTTTTCCGGATCACGCCGCGGCGATGGCTCGCGTTGGGCAAGCGCTCATCGACGCCAAAGCTGGCATCTTGGTAAAAATCAGCGAGATCGACGCTATCGGCCATCGTGTAGTGCATGGCGGCGAAAAATTCTCAAGCTCCGTACTCATCGATGCCGAGGTATTGGCGGCCATCGAGGCCAACATCGAGCTTGCTCCGCTGCATAATCCCGCCAACCTCACGGGAATACGAGCGGCCGAGCAGCTATTGCCCGGCGTTCCGCAGGTCGCCGTTTTCGACACGGCGTTCCACCAGACCATGCCCCCAACCGCCTACCTGTACGGCCTGCCCCGCGAGCTTTACGACAAATTCCGGATACGCCGCTATGGATTCCACGGCACCAGCCACCGCTACGTGGCCGGTCGCGCACTGGAGATGCTTGGCCGCAAACCGGAAAATACCAATCTTATCACCTGCCACCTCGGAAACGGCGCGTCCATTACCGCCATAGAAGCCGGTCGCTCCATCGACACCTCCATGGGCTTTACCCCTCTCGAAGGTCTTATGATGGGCACGCGCTCGGGCGATTTCGACCCTGCCATCCTGGGATTCCTGGCCGATCGCGGCTATACCCAAAAAGACCTCACAGCGCTCATCAACAAAAAAAGCGGCCTGCTGGGGCTCTCCGGCATTTCCAACGACTTGCGCGACCTGGAAGCAGCGGCGGAAAAAGGCATCAGAAACGCTGTTGAAGCCCTGGATGTGTATGCCCACCGAGTGCGTAAATACATAGGCAGCTATATGGCAGAGCTCGTCAAGGTAGACGCCATCGTCTTTACGGGAGGCATCGGCCAGCACGGGGTGCGCATGCGCGAACGCATCTGCCACCGCCTGGAGAATATCGGCATCGTCATGGATTATGCCCGAAACTCAGAAGTTTGCGGCGCGGAATGCGTAGTGTCCCAACCCTACTCGCCCTCGTCCATACTCATCATTCCCACGAACGAGGAGCTTCAGATAGCCATGGATTCCTTCGGGCTCCTGTTTCCGGCGGAAGAGGAACCCAAGCGCAGAAGAAATGACGTTAATATTTAATTAGACAACGTTCCGCAAAGCGCGACCAGGCGGCATGGGGCATCCAGCCCATGCCCAGCGCGGTGCCGCGAAAAAATTCCCGAACGGCTGCGGCGTCCTTTCCGGCCAAGTCGCGCGCATCCACGAACGCGCCCGGGCGCCTCTCCGCGGGCAAGAGCATATCTGGGATTTCCGCCCCGGTGCCTTTGGAACGCGGACAGGCGCGTACGCATTCGTCACAGCCGTAGAGACGGTTTCCGCGAACCTTAAGCAGGTGGTCGGGGAAATCGTCCCGGCTCATCCAATGCTGCAGGCATCGTTCCCGCTGAAACCCGGTCGGGCTTATCGCGCCCGTCGGGCAAGCATCGGCACAAGCCGCACAGGAGCCGCACGATTCCGTAGAATCGACAGGCACCTTCCAAGCTCGATCACCGGAGCATACCGCAGGCATGAAAAGCGCTCCGATAAGGCAGGCAGGCCCGTAGGCATGGCTGATGAACAGGCTGGATCGGCCGATAAACCCCAATCCTGCGGCAAGCGCGAATTGTTTTTCAGGTTGATCGGAGTTTACGCATACGCGAAATTGATTTTTAGGAAGCGCATGCTCGCTGCTCAGCGCACGGGCGAGAATCTTGAGTATTCGAACCATGGCCGCATAATGATTACGCGCCGCGAACGCGCCAATCCTCAGGGGGCTGCCCCAATTTACCCCGAGTTCTCGGGAGCATTCGGACAATTCAGGCGGAACCGGATTATAAGGGAAAAGAATGACCAAGGCAGTGGACTGCGGCGATTGTTGAGTGTCGCAAAAACCATACGTCTCTATGCCGCTCTCAAGAAGCAGGGTATCGAGCGTTTGCATGATGGATCTTACTGGTGGGAATCTTTACGGGAGCGTTCGATCTTCTGCATTTTGCGGTAGTATTCCGCCTGTTTGATGATCTCGGTTATATCCTGAACGACGATCTTATTCTCAACGATACGGAATAATTTATTGGATAAAACCTGCTGCACGAGCATGTTGCCTTCCGCGATAGGCAGACCCACCATGTTTACCAGTTCCTTGGGACCAAAACCGAAGGTATAGGAAGCTCCAGGGCGAACGGGAATCCGGTCCTTTTCTATCTGCATGTTGAGGGCGTCGTACATCCTGCCAAGCGGATCGGATATCAGTGTATTGGCCAGCTGTTTGTAAATAAACCAGATGCGCTCGGCGAGAAGCTGGGTAAGCCTGGTTACGATTTGAGGTTGCGCCTGTACCATGCGCTCGAAGTTGGCTTTATTGACAGCAAGGAGATATGCATCTTCGTAGGCGATGGCGCTTGCCGAGCGAGGCTTGTTATCCAGCAGGGCCATTTCGCCGAATATATCGCCGGACTTGAGCACGGCGAGCAACACTTCGGTATTATCGACGATCTTGGTTATCTTTACCGAGCCTTTTTGAATGATATAAAGCTCGGAGCCGGGCATACCTTCTGAGAAAACCATCGTATCCTTGGGGTAAAACCGGTTAAATTCTTCAGTGGAGCCGTCGAGATACACTGCCTTGGAATATGCCTTGATTTTTGCCATGCGTTCGCGAGAGACCGCCGCATGCTGCCCATTGGGACAAAATTTCAAGTATTGATGATATGCGTAGTAGGCTTGGTTAAACTGGGAAAGTTTCGCATAATACTCGGCCACGCGAAATAAATGCGCAGGATCGGCTTCTGCGGTGTTTTTAAGGGTAAGCCGCGTAAGGGCTTCGTCCAGGAAACGCATCTTGCGGGAAAAACCCATGATAATCTTCATGGCTACAGGCGTGTTTTTCTCTATGAGGAGACCGTATTGATCGCGCTGCACGCTGATGAGCGTAACATCGGTTATTGCCTGCGCGGTTTCTATATGGCTATGGGTGGACATGGTAGAAACGACGCCGAAAAAGTCGCCCGGACCAAAAACGTTGCCGCCTTCTTCCTCAACGACCTCAAGTTCCTTAAAAACGCGTACTTTACCGGCTCTGATAATAAAAAAGCGATCGGCGTTCTGCTTGCCTTCGACAATAATATATGAGTCTTTTTTAAAATTTACAAAGGTTAGCTGTAAAGGGCTGTCCATGCCGCGCTTTTTTCTCCCGTCAATCTCTAATCAAGTATAGGGGCGCCTATTGGCGTTGTCAATCAGCCGTATCGAAATTATTATCCACAATTTTGATCAAGCTTTACAAATCATTATCGGGTAAATAGATGGATAACCATAAGACTTTCGCTTTATGGTTATCCATTAAAACGTTAGAAATCTGCGGGAAGCCCGAAACGGCCGGTAAGTGTCTTTACTTCTTTCTGAACCTTGCTGATAACTGCCGCATCGCCCTTGGACTTGAGCACGTCCATGATATAACCGGCGATAAGTTTCATTTCCGGCTCTTTCATGCCGCGGGTCGTAACCGCAGGGGTACCGATTCGTATGCCGGAGGTGATGAAGGGGCTCTTCTGGTCAAACGGAATACCGTTCTTGTTTACCGTGATATGCGCCTCGTCCAGCCATTTCTCGGATTCCTTGCCGGTAATTCCAAGCGGGGACAAGTCTACGAGCATCAGGTGATTGTCGGTACCGCCGGAAACGATGCGCGCGCCGCCGTCCGTCAGGGCCTTGGCCAGGAATTTGGCATTGGCCACGACCTGGATCATATAGGCTTTGTATTCCGGGGAAAGCGCTTCGCGGAAGGCGACTGCCTTGCCGGCAATAACGTGACAGAGCGGCCCGCCCTGAATTCCGGGGAAAATGTTGCCGTCGATGATTTCAGACCAGAGCTTGGGTCGGTCGCCTTTGGGGGCCATGACGCCAATCGTGTTTTCTTTGTCCGTGCCGATAAAAATGGCGCCGCCGCGAGGACCGCGAAGCGTTTTGTGCGTTGTGGTCGTCGTAAAATCTGCAAACTTGATGGGGCTGGGATGAATGCCTGCCGCGATAAGACCGGCGATGTGCGCCATATCTACCATGAACAAGGCGCCCACTTCATCGGCAATGGCGCGGAATTTCGCAAAATCGATTACGCGCGCGTAGGCGCTGGCGCCCGCTACGATCATCTTGGGCTTGTTCTCGCGCGCCAGCTTGGCGAGCTCGTCGTAATCGATGGTCTCAGTGTCGCGGGTCACGCCGTAGCTGACGATTTTATACATTTTTCCGGAAAAGGAAACAGGAGCGCCGTGCGTAAGGTGTCCACCGTGGGAAAGATTCATGCCAAGAATGGTATCACCGGGCTTCAAGGCGGCAAAATACACGCCCATATTGGCCTGTGAACCCGAATGCGGCTGTACGTTGGCATAGTCTGCCCCAAAGAGCTGCTTGCCACGCTCGCGTGCAAGATTTTCGGACATGTCTACGAATTCGCAACCACCGTAATAGCGTTTTCCAGGATAGCCTTCCGCGTATTTATTGGTAAGTACGGAACCTACTGCTTCCATAACCGCCCTGGACGTATAGTTCTCGCTGGCGATAAGCTCCAAATTGCTTCTTTGACGTCCTGCCTCAAGCTCCATGGCCTGGAACAGTTCCGGATCCTGCTTCTGAATAATCGACATTGTACGGCCTCCTTTTTGCGACGTGCCCGGACAAAATTCCCGGATCCATCGGGGTCGATGGTACTATGAATATCGGGTTGCAGGTCAAGGGCAAAGCAGGGTTCAGTAGAGCCCGGTAACTTCCACATCGCTCCAGAGGCTGGTATAGGAAACGAGATT
Organism: uncultured Treponemataceae bacterium; assembly: GCA_964485395.1. Taxonomy (GTDB): domain Bacteria; phylum Spirochaetota; class Spirochaetia; order Treponematales; family UBA12059; genus JANNSO01. The sequence goes on from CAZAJF010000004.1 coordinate 56,338, forward strand.
GCCCGTAGCTTCCTCGTACATGGTCTGCATGGAATTGCGGCGGGAGGCCGCTACGGTCCTGCCGTCGGGAGTCATCCGGTCAACGGGAACAAGCCCGCGGGAAAAAGCGATATGCCGGTCGTCCATATTGCCGAAATAGCGCGAAAGGTCTTCAAACGGCGGCTTGAAGGCTCCCACGACGGCTCCCGAAGCCAAAGCCGGATCGACAGGTACCCAGCCTAATCCATAGATATAAAACTCGGCCCAATAATGCCTCCAGGCGCGCCGGGCATCATCCACGACGACTCCCGCGACCGGACGGGCGGGGATTCCCAAGGAGCGCAGCGCCGCAACATAAAGGCAGGCGTAGTTCCAGGAATCGACCCGCTTGGTGGCCAAGGCCACCTGGACGGAAAGTCCGGAGGCGCCGCCTTCAAACTTGAGCGCGACGCGCAGGGCATCATGGACGGCGAGCGCCTGGGTATATTGATTTTTGCCTTTACCGGCAACCTTCGCGGCAAAGGCGACGATGGCGGGATCTTCGCTGGGTATCACGGCATCAGGTTTGGTAAACAAAGCATAGACGGCGGGCAACGGAGCGTCGGGTATGCGAATTTTGTCCGGATTCACCTGCGTTTCCACGGCATAGACCTGAACGAGGTGATTCTGTGAAACCGTATAGGATTTATCCGCCACAAGGTCGGTCATGCGATACACGGCCAAACCTCGATAATCGGGAACCAGCGGCTCGCTCGAAGACTCCAGCACCCGTACCCCTTTCTGCGAGGACGATTCCAGGGGCCCGGGCATCCACAAGTACAGAGAGTTGGCACCGGCGGCCTCTATGCGTGAAATAGTCACGAAGGAAGAAAGCGAATAAGTACGCTTGCTGATATACACCTTCGTGCCCGGCGCGTCCAGAATCTGGAAATACCTGATATCGCTCAGGCCTTTCGCGGTGCGTACGGCCAATCCTCCGGAAACCGCGCCGTCGGGAATGCGAACTTGAATTTCCTTGTCGGACCACAGCGCGTATTCACCGTCACCCTCGATGGGCGAAATATACTCTTGGCTGACCGTCTCATTGGGCTTCGACAGGCCTCCTACGCTGGCCCAGGAAAACAGCACGCTGGCCCCATCCCTGTTTGCCCCGAAATTCAACCCTCGGATCGTCAGGAGCGAACCGCAGACTCCGCCTTCAGTGGAAAGGGAGTCTATCTGGGGACCTACGGTGAGCGATTGGGCGCCGCCGGGAAGCTCGGGCAGGCGGGCTTGACTTATAAACATGCGGGCGTTGGAAACGCCGGATTCCACGATGACCCGCACGAGCCCCGTGTCCGCATTGGTTGGAATTCGAACTTCTATCACGTCGTTAGACCAGGAAATATACGAAGATGCGGTTGGCGGAATATCTTCGAACTCCACGCGACCATCGCCCCGGTCATGGCCAAAGTTCTTGCCGTTGATCCTCAAGACGGAACCGGGAGTGGTTATTGCGGGGCTCAAGGAGCTGATGAAGGGTATATGCGTTTTTTTCCAATAGATGGCGCCGACGATCGATGTAAGCGCCAAAAAAACCGCAAGGCCCACCGCGACGGTTTGCCTGCTGCGCGAACGTTTGCCTGAATGTGGGGAGACGGGATAGGCTGAAAGCGTCACGGCCCTGTTTTTCCGTTCGCCGGGGGTGCGGGCGGTACTGAGGCAGGAGAAGGAATGGTAGTTGTCGCGGGTGAAAGCGTACGGTAGGGAACGACGACGAGTTCTATTCGAAGCGGGCTCGTTCCGTCCGGGTTAAGCCCGAAAGGATAGAAAAAGACCCGCTCGCCATATGCCAAATTGATGGTATCCAGGGTGGATTTATACTGAATGCCTTGATCCGCGTCTTTATGCCAGACTTGGCCCTGAGCTACGAGAAGCAAACGGCCATCGGGGGTTCGGTAGGGCGTAACCGTAATAAGCACCGCAAGATCGCTGCCCATCATCTTAACGCTTACCGCAGTACCGGGAATAGTATACTTAAGGTCGCGGGATTCCCAGGCAGCCTCCGGCTCCGGGCGCGGCATGGTTGCAAGAACCGCAACCGCAAGCGCCTCGTTCAGTAAAGCTTCCGGAATGCCGACAGGCAAGGGCAGCACTTGAGGAATTAGGCTTGTTGCCGATGAAGCCGGCGGCGTCGAGGCAACGGGACCTGTCGTTGCGCTTGCAGCTGGCGCAACCTGGGCTGCGGGAGCCGTTTGAGCTTCGAGCACTAAAAGCAAACACGTGGATAAAAGGGAGACGGCGAGTACTCTTTTCACTTACCGCTCCCGGCAGGCTTGAAGTCAGCCTCGCGAACGATGAAGGGCTCCCCGGGATTTCCTGCGGGATTGAAAGCCGCCGATCCTTGGGGCAAGGTTATGGTAATATTGACGCCCGCATCCTGCTTGGCAAGATATTCCAGGATGGATTCCATGCCAATGCCGGAAGTGGAAACAGGAGTGGCATCCATAGCTTTGCGAACAGCCATCCGAAGCTCGGTATTGCTGCGCCCGGAACTTGCCAGCGATATTCCAAAAACGGCGAATATCACCGCGGCGGCCGCCAGAAGCGGCAGCGGAATCAAGATTTTTTTATCAAAAAACCGGGGCTTCACGGGTGTTTTACGGATATTGGACTGCAGACGGTTAAAGACATGCTGCCTGATCGCGGTTTCGGAGGATTCGTCGTGCTTGGCGTCGGCAGTGAAAATTGAGCCAAGGCGCCGCATGGATTCGGCCTTGGCCGCACACGCGGAGCAAACCTTGAGGTGACGATCCAATGTTTCCTTCCACGGGGACGGCACTTCGCCGTCAACGAAAGCGGAAATCAGTTCAGGGTTTGGGCACATAGTTTTCATCCTCCCGTATCAGGGCGGCCAGGGCTTCGCGGGCGCGGAAAACCCGCACTTTCACGTTACCCTCCGTTATGCCGAGGGTTCGGCCGATTTCCTTGTAATTTAGCAAGCCGTATTCCTTGAGAATGAGCACTGTGCGCAGTTTCTCGGGCAATTTGTCCAGCGCGCGCCGTACGGATCCAAAATCGTGTTGCCGTAAAGCGTCATCCTCGGGCGATGTATCCAGGCCTTCCGCTTCCTTGAAGTAGCGTTGATATACTCGCTGCTCCCGAGTCTTGCGCTTGGCCCAGTTGAGCGCATTGTTCTTTACGACGCGGATGAGCCAATATTTGGCGTCGTCCCGCGTGGGAAAAATGCTCCATCTTTCTACTGCTTTGATATACGAATCGTGCACGATGTCCTCGGCAGCCTCGTCGGAATTGGCTATCCGGCGGGCTACCCTGAAGAGCATCATGAACGTATCGTCGTAAAAGGCACGAAACTCCTCGCCCAAAGGCGCGCTGCCGGTGCCGCTCTTATCGTTAAACAATCGGTAACTCCAAACCGTTACGCCTTGGGCGCAATTTTCCACGTAGTTCCGCTCGCGGAATCCTCAACTATAACACCCAAAGCCTTGATCTGGTCACGGACAGAATCCGCTTTTGCCCAATTTTTTTCTTTTTTTGCCTCGGCCCGCTCTTTTATGAGCGAATCCACTTGTTCGGCAAACTCGGTGCTCACCAGGGGAAGCTCTTCTCGCCTCAGGTCCGAAAGCCCGAGCCCCAGTACCGAATCCATGGTAAACGCGGCAGCCAGAGCCTCGCCGGCCGGTACGTTCTGGTCTTTCAGAACGCCCCACAACTCGGCAAGCGCTCGCGGCGTGGACAAATCTTCCTCGATGGCGGTGCGGAACGCATCGAGCCGCGCCTTAGGCTGCAAGGAAAGCTTTCCGAGATCTACCAGCACGGGTTCCGTTCCGCCTTGGGGCGTAGCCTTTTCCCGTAGCGCAAGCACCCGTTCCGTAAGCGAGCGCCTGGCCGCCTTGGCGGATTCCAAAGCATCGTTGCTAAAAGCGAGCTGCGAGCGATAATGCGCGCCCAGAAGAAAATACCGATAATCCAACGGATCGAATCCTGCGTCTACGAGGCTTTTGAGAGTCAGGAATCCACCCTTGCTCTTGCTCATCTTACCGCCATCGCCAAATACCAGGAACTCGTTGTGCATCCAGAAATTGACCCATTTCCGGCCCGTTGCGGCCTCACTTTGGGCAATCTCGTTGGTGTGGTGCACGTTGATATGGTCGATGCCGCCCGCGTGAATATCGATGGTCTCACCGAGGTACTTCATGCTCATCGCGGAACACTCGATATGCCATCCGGGATAACCCTTGCCCCAGGGGCTGTCCCACTGGAGGGCTTGATCCTCAAACTTGCTTTTGGTGAACCAAAGCACGAAATCCTGCGGATTCTTTTTATTCACGTCAACTTCCACCCGGGAGCCCGCCTGCTGCTCGTCCAGCTTGAGCATGGCCATCTCGCCGTATGCGGGAAACTTGCTTACGTCAAAATACAAATTACCGCCGGCGCTGTAGGTATAGCCGTTGGCTTCGATGCGCTTGATCATGGCGATCATCTCGGGAATATGGTCGGTCGCTTTGCACGTAATCGTAGGACGCTTGATATTAAGGCGCTCGGTATCGGCAAAAAACGCGTCAGTATAATACTTGGCGATCTCCAGCACGGACTTGCCGCGTTCCATCGCGGTCTTGACCATTTTATCTTCGCCCGTATCCGTATCGCCGGAAAGATGCCCCACATCCGTGACGTTCATGACGTGAGTAACTTCATATCCCAGCCAGCGCAAGGCGCGCACCAAAGTATCATGAGTCATATAAGCGCGAAGATTGCCGATATGCGCAAAGTTATACACGGTAGGACCGCAACCGTAAAAGCCTACTTTTCCTGCCTGGATTGGTTCGAACGCCTGCAGAGTGCGTCCGAGAGTGTTGTATAGCCGTAAGCCCATGCGATCCTCCTTCGTATAAAAAAATCGGCGGTTTTAAAAACGCGCCGTTCTGCTACATTACGTAATATAGAAGAAAAAAGCAAGGATGCTTGCAAAAGGGACTAAACTTAGCGGCGGATGAAATTTATTAGACATAGCAGGCGGGGTCCTGTCGCTGGTAAAGCACGACCCGCTTATCGCGGGGCGTGTTTTGCCTGCGCCACCCCGCACGGGATTGTCTATAAAAATCAAAGGCTGGGTTTAGGCGTTTTGCGCCGCGG
>CAZAJF010000004.1:61552-83504 GCA_964485395.1 uncultured Treponemataceae bacterium
CGCACGGGATTGTCTATAAAAATCAAAGGCTGGGTTTAGGCGTTTTGCGCCGCGGGGGCCGGGGAAGAAGAGGTATAAACTTAGCGGCGGATGAAATTTATTAGACATAGCAGGCGGGGTCCTCGCCCACCGGGCGGCACTGGTAAAGCACGACCCGCTTATCGCGGGGCGTGTTTTGCCTGCGCCACCCCGCACGGGATTGTCTATAAAAATCAAAGGCTGGGTTTAGGCGTTTTGCGCCGCGGAGGCGGGGGAAGAAGAGGAGGCTTTACAGACAAGCAGGCCCTGAACGGTGGAAATTCTTGACTGACATTAAATATAGTCGTACTGTAGTCATATGCAGACTATATCGGTATCGGAATTAAAGGCGCATCTTAGCGAAGAACTAAAAAAGGTGCAAAACGGGGCGCGAATAACTATTTTAGACCATAAACGGCCCGTGGCAACCCTGGAAGCTTACGAGACGGAAGCCTTTCTTGCAAAGGAAGCATCGGTACCCTATGTTGTTTCCAGCTATACTCCATTAATTACTCAGGATCCCGTCGATTATCTGGAAAGAGAACGCGAGGATTCGTGGTAGCCTACCTGGATTCCTCGGTTGCGCTCAGACACATACTCAAAGGCGAAACCGACATCCGCCTGGCTTTTGAAGGTAAAAAAGTATACTCAAGCGAATTATTCGAAATTGAATGCAAACGAGTGATTCATCGATGCCGCTTGGCAGGGGATTTGGACGACGAAAAACTGATCGTGGCCATGAAAAGGCTGCACGACCTGCTTGCGGGAATGAATTTGCTGTCGCTTACGGCTTCCGTGAAGAAACGCGCCGCGGAAGCGTTTCCCGTAACCATAAAAACACTCGATGCGCTCCATCTGGCAACGGCTTTAAAACTCGAGGAAAGGTTTTCCGGCGAGCAGGTGATTATTTATTCGCATAACCGGGCAATGAACCTGTGCGCCAAGGCGTTGGGGTTCGAGGCCGGACTGGGATAAGGCGCAGCATGAACAGCGGATAAAAAAAAAAGATGACGCACGCGTCATCTTTTTTTTAGGGTGAGTTCCCGGGAGACGCAGCGGGAAGGCGATGATGAAACACCCCTTCCCTGCGACGTCGTTAATACCCGATTACATACCCATTGGTACAGGAAGTGTAAGTACAATTCGTAATCGTGTTCCCGGCTAACTGCTCATCCAAGGCCGTTGTGGCATACAGGAAATCGCAATAGGTAAAGGTCGAACCGGCGCTATTCAGGGTGATATAACCCCAAGACCCGGCCGTCGGCGAAGCGACCGAGGAGGTAAAGGTAATGTGGCTTAGGGTTAATAGCGTGTTTGTACCCGGCGCTGTTAATGCCCCCGTAGTGGCAACGACGATCCACACGCCCGAATTGAGTTTCAGGGTCATCCCGGGTGTCAGTACAAGAGTACCATCGATATAAAAGCTACCATTGATAAACGTGGGTACTTCGGTTTCCGACCAAGTCCTGGTAGTACTCGCCGCGATATTTCCCCCATTATAATAAATTCGCTGATTCGTATTTAACAGGAACGTATTGCTTGCACCGAGATTTACCTGCTCGTTGATGTAGAGAGGTTCGCCGTTGGATGTAAAGACATTGTTGGTAATAACCGGAGAAGCTCCTATTCCCGAGGCATCGACACCATTGGTATTCGTCGTAAAGGTACAATTGTCTACGGTCGTGTCCGCCGCGTTCAAGTCGAGGGCGGTGCCGGCATGCAAGAAATCGCAATATTTAAATGAGCTTCCCCCATCAACCATTATATAACCCCAGGAACCGGCAGCAGGCGATGCAGCGGCTGAACTAAAGCTTATTCTGGCTGTCGTCGTTCCGTCGGCGGTTAATTTTCCGCTTGAGTTGACCATGATCCAGACGTCCGAACCCATCTTGAGACGTACTCCCGGGCTCAGGATCAATGTACCGCTCACATAGAAACTGCCGTTGACATAAATAGGCACGTCGGTTTCCGACCAGGTTCTCGTTACGGTATCGGCGATATTGCTCCCTGGAAAATAGATTCTCTGATTCGTATTTGTGACGAAAGAATTGGTAGCGCCGAGATCGTTCATTTCATTGATATAGAGCGGTTCGCCGTTGGAGGTAAAGGTATTGTTGGTTAGGGTCAGACCGGCACCTACGCCCGAGGCATTGACGCCGGTGGTGTTGCTCGTAAAGGTGCAGTTGTTTACCGTGGTGTTGGCTCCGTTCAGGTCAAGGGCCTCTGTCGCGTATTTAAAATCGCAGTAGGTAAAGGAACCGCCGCCGCTCACCGCTATATATCCCCAGGAACCGGCTACGGGAGCCGCCGCGTTGGAGGTAAACGTGATATGCTTGTCTGTGGTGCCATTGGCAATGATCTGTCCTGCCGCCTCGACGACGATCCAGGTACCCGAGGCAAAATTCAATATTACTCCAGGTTCGAGGGTCAGTACCGCGCTGACATAGAAACTATCGGAAACCACATAGGTACCCGCCGCCAGAGTAGTAGCGCTTGTGATATTCTCCGAGAGGTCAATCCCGACGGCGACAAACGGTTTGCACGATCCAAGGCTCGCGAGGGCCAGAAAAGCCAGAGCCACGACAAGAACCAAATAAATCTTACGTTTCATAAAAACTCCTTGTGTGAAAAAACATCGAGGCCTAGTATAGCACCTGAAATCAAGAATTACCATAAAATAATTCTTTTCAAAATAGGCATTTAGATATTTTAGAGATTACCAGGCCGCCAACCATGACCATGCGGCGAGTGGGGCATCACAAATGGTTATTGTGTCGAAAAAATCTTCTAAAAAAGGGTTTATTTATGCTTAACTGCCATGAGGTTCGAGTAGGCAGCGGTACCGTACGACACCCGGATATTTTTCGCCGAGGCAGGTAATCGAGAAACCGACATGCCGGTAAAAACCCACGGAATCATCGTCGGTTTCGGCCTCCAACGCCTTGTCCGGGAAGACCTCCGACGCGAATCGAATCATCGATTTTCCTAGCCCGCCACGCCTGCCCGCGACCGCTACGCCGATATTCAATATGGTTATATTATTCTCCGCTCGCAGGACGATTACGCCAGACATGGTACCGCCGTCCTCGCATCCAAAGATCCGCACATCCGGATCCTTACGGAAGCCGACCAGTTTTTCCAGGGTTTTTTCCCGCGTAGGCAGGTACATCGAATACGCAAGCAGGTCGAGCAGCGGATCATCGCCGTTACCCTCGCCGTTCTTGAGATCGACAATCCTCATGAAAAACCTTTACGCGTGCCAGACGAAGCCAGGCAGGATTTCCACTGCTGCAGCGTAAATTTTTCGCCTGTCTTGAGCTCAGCTGTTCCATCGGTTTTTAGCATGATCGAATCCTCTAAAATCAAGGGTACCGGGAACCGAGGCTCAAATCAAGATGACAAACTGGACCCTGGCCTTATAGAGCGTGACAGAAGCATCAAAAATGTGGATACTATAGAAGAATTTTCAAAATGAAGACTCATTTTGAAAAGCCTGCCGATACAGGCAAGCGGCAGCGAATCGCAGTTGATTTTGAAAGAGAATTTCAAGTAATCACGCGAACTAAATTTTCTATCATGGAGGAATCATATGGCAGAACGACGAGTAGTCATAACAGGAATGGGCACGATTAACCCCCTGGGACATTCGGTTAAAGACACCTGGGCAACCATTCTTTCCGGGAAATCGGCAATAGCCAAGATAACGCATTTTGACGCCTCGCACTTGAATTGCCAGATCGCGGGCGAGGTGAAGGATTTTGATTACACGAGGTTTTTCGAGGGCGACATGCTTAAAAAAGCAAAGCGCATGGATCGCTTCTGCCATTACGCGGCGGCTGCCATGGCCGAAGCGGCAGAGCAGTCGGGGTTCAAGACGCTTACCGAAAAACACCGGATCGGCATCAGCGTTGGCAGCGGAATCGGCGGACTGAACGTGTCCCATGAAAACTCCGCCGCCATGGCCACGAAAGGCCCGCGGGCCGTCAGCCCATTTTATATCCCCATGTCCATCGGCAATATGGCTTCCGGCGTTCTCTCCATGATGTACGGCATAACCGGACCCAACCTGAGCGTGCAAACCGCTTGCGCCACCGCCAACCACTCCATGGCGATCGCGCAGATGATCATCAAGAACGGCATGGCCGACGTCATGGTGGCAGGCGGCGCCGAGGGCTCCATCTGCGAGCTTGGGATCGCGGCGTTCGGAAACATGCGCGCGCTGTCCACCCGCAACGAGACGCCCGAAACCGCTTCCAGGCCCTACGACAAGGACCGCGACGGTTTCGTGATGGGCGAAGGGGCTGCCATAATGATCCTCGAGGAATACGAACACGCAAAAAAACGGGGAGCCCCCATTATCTGCGAGGTTCTTTCCTGCGGGATGTCCGGCGATGCCTATGATTTCGTGATGCCCGACCCCGAAGGCAAAGGGGCGCTCCTGTCCATGCGCATGGCCCTCGATCAGGCCAAAATCGACCCCAGGGAAATCGGCTACATCAATGCGCACGGAACCTCCACGCCCGTGGGCGACATCGCGGAGCTCAAGGGAATTTACGAGCTCATTAAAAACAACCTCGACACCACGCATGTCGGTTCCACAAAGTCCTACCACGGCCACCTTCTGGGAGCCACGGCAGGGCTCGAGGCCATCGTGTGCGCGTTGGCCATCCGCGACGGCGTCGTGCCCGCCAACATCAACATAGAGAACCGCGATCCCGAGCTTCCTCCGGTGCTCATCCCCACGCAGATCGTCGAAAAAAAGATAACGACCGCCCTGTCCAACTCGTTCGGGTTCGGAGGCCACAACTCCAGCCTGCTCCTGGGCTCGGTATAGGGCCGCCCGCTCAGTGGCAAACCTCCGCGAATTTTTCGAGGCGCCGGGCTCTCCCTTCGCTCCCGGCGCCCTCGATGCCGAGATCAGGTACGACGAGCCTCTTGCCGCCCACAGCACCTTCAGGATCGGCGGCCCGGCGGACGCGTTCGTGCTGCCGAGAACCCGGGTCGCGCTCGCAGCCTTGATACGCGGCGCCCGCGCCACGGGAATCCCTCTGACGGTTATAGGTGGCGGCGCAAATATCCTCGTGGCGGACAAGGGCGTTCGAGGCATCGTGGTCTGCACCGAGCTTTTGCGAGGCATGGATTATCGCAACCCCGCCGATTCCACGGCCGCCGGAACCAGCACCCTAGTCGCGGGAGCGGGAGTTCCGATTGCCGCCCTCGCCGAGGAATCGCTGCGGCGCAGCCTGTCTGGGCTCGAGTTCGCAGCCGGGCTTCCGGGCTCTACCGGCGGTGCGGTGTACATGAACGCGCGATGCTACGAGCGCGAGATGGCTGATCTTCTCGTCGCGGTGGATTATCTGGACGCCGCGACGCTGGAACCCGCCAGGCTGGAACTGCATCGGCCGGATTGGGCGTACAAGAGCACGCCCTTCATGCCGGGCGGCACACTGTACGGCTCGGTGATAGTCGGCGCGGTACTCAGGCTGGCACCCGGCGACCCCGCTTCCATGGAGGCGCGCATGGGCGAGCTCAAGGCTGACCGCGTAAAAAAAGGCCACTTCGATTGGCCCAGCGCCGGCAGCCTGTTCAAGAACGACCGCGCCTTCGGCCGTCCCACGGGAGCCATCCTCGACGAGCTCGGCTTTCGCGGCAAGCGCCGCGGTGACGCCATGGTATCGCCCAAGCACGCGAATATTTTCGTAAACGCAGGCGCAGCCGCCGCTTCGGACATGCGAGCGCTTATCGAGGACGCGCGGGATGCGGCCCGAAAGGCTTTCTCGATCGAGCTGGAACCGGAGGTGGTTTTTCTCGGAGATTGGTAAGCCTGCCAAGCGAGGCTTTTGTCTTGACTCACGATTCAAAATTGAACTACGATAATGTAATGAGCCCAGACAATATAATTGCGTTGATAAGCGCCGTAAGAGCCCGCAGTGTCGATTTTTTGGAGACAGAACTTAAAGCGCGAGGTATAGTCGACTTGAAACCTTCGCACGGCGCCTTGCTCTCGTCACTTTTTGGCAGGGGCGGCAGAGCCAGCATGAAGGACCTTCTCCGCTCGAAAAGCCGCAAAAAAACAACGCTGACAGAAATGGCCAACAAGCTCGAGAAGCAAGGCTATGTGCGCAGGGTCCCCGATCCGGTCGACGCGCGCGGGGTAATATTGGAGCTGACCGATAAAGCCATGTCCATAAAAGGGAATTTTGACGAAATCTCGAAATTGCTCCTTGCAAAGGCATGGACGGGATTCTCAGGCGAAGAGCAGAAAGCCATGATGGCTCTCCTTGAGCGCATGATGGAATCATTCTAGCGCGATATCGGATTAAATATATTTCCGTTGCGAGTTTCCGAATAAAGGCATAATATTGCGTTCATGACAGATCAACTGCTTGAGTTTATTAACCGTTCCAATTTTAGGGACGCTTGGCTACCGAACGTAACGGCTTTCCTCAAACGCCCCGCCTGCCTTGGCTTTCTTTCGGATTTCATCGCGGAGAGCGGCAAACAGGTGCCCGACGCGGTTTTCGTCTTTTTAGCGTCGATACGCTACCTGAACGCGAATATCAGTACCCGCTTCGACGAGCCTATGATACTGGACGACGAAGACTGGCGCCGGAACATCGACTTGTTCCTGGTTCAACACCACGACGAACTGTTTTACATGTGCAAAACGCGGCGAACCCAGGTTAACGTACCGCACCGCGCCTTGCCTATCATGGACGCACTGTACCGGGAATATAAAGAAAAGGAAATAGCGGTACTGGAACTGGGCGCCTCATTCGGGCTCATCGGGCGCTGTCTCCGATCCGCTGCGTTAGTCATGCGGAGCTTTGAGGATTTTTTCGGGTCCCACCATCAGAAACCTGTCGGAATCCCTACCTGCGCGGAATACCTGGGGATTGAGTTGGACCCTCCGGACCTTGCATGGATCCTGGCAGGCGCACCTAAGCCCGAATTCAGGAATAGCATCGAAAATTTCGCGCATCAGATACCCGAGCTCACGAAATTTCGAGTGATACAAGGCTCGGCGCTGGATTTTCCAAAAATGCCTGAAGTCTTATCGCTGCTTGAAACCAAGCTGCCGCTCGTGATACTCACAAGCTTCATGCTATATCAACTACCGGAATCCGTCCGTCGGACTTTTGAAACCGTCATACGAAGATTTTGCTCGGAACATGGCGGTTCGTGGCTGAATATCGAGGCAACAGCAGTAAAAGGTACTGCCCCCGAGGCAGAATCAAGCTATCGCTATGCGCTTGAATTCGACGATAAGGAAATTTTCGAACTATCAAGCGATTTTTGCGAGCGATGGATTCCGATTCGATGATGCAACCGATGATAGCCGCCATGGAAAAGAACTTGCACAGGTTCCTGCATGCCCAAACGGTCGGAGCGGGGAAAACGGAGAACCCGGAAACCGGTATGCAGCGATTGATCACAGGCATCCCGAATATCAACAGGATTATTTGCGGGCATGAAACGCAAAATTCATTGAGCAGCGAATCGGTATCTCGCGAACTTGATTTTTTTCAAGCCAGAAAAGAGCGTTTACAGTGGGTAGTGCGCAAATCAGGCGGTTCCTCCCCTGTCGAAACTTTGCTCGCCGGATGCGGGTTATCCTGCCTCGTAGAAATGCCGGCTCAATGGCTTGATCTCGGAAAGGCGGCCCTTGACGATGACAGTTTAATTTCCCTGGATTCCAGGCTTTGCCGCTGCGAAAGCCCGGAAGATATGGAAACATGGCTCCGTGTAGCGGCATGCGCTTACCCCTTCGGGGGATCCAATTCCCCTCAAGCCATTAAAATGCTTCGCGGCATGCATAGCTTCCCCGGATTCGATTTTTACCTATTAAAAACCGGCGAAAAACCTTGCGGAACTTCGATGGTTCTTCAAACGGAGGATACAGGCGGCATTTATTGGGTTTCCATCTCGCCTGAATACAGGAACCAAGGTCTAGGCCGAGCGATAATCGTTATGAGCATGAAGGCTGCGAAGGCGAATGGCGCGCGTGCCATTTATTTACAGGCCAGCCAGGAAGCCTATTCACTGTATTCGAAGCTGGGTTTCTCGGATATTTGTACAATAGCCCTCTATGAAAGTAAGAATTCAAGTACACCTAAGGATGCTGGCTTCTAGCTACTTGCACTATTTTCTGGATTCTACTACTTGGAGGTTTTTATGACTAAGGAAATTTCTGGCGCAACCACCGGATCGCCGCAAAGGACATTCTTGCTGATGACCCTTTGTCTGGCGTTAACCTTGCCGCTATCGGCCCAGCAGGCCAAGGAATATAAAATCTTCCTCATAGGCGACAATTTGCCCCCGCAGGCCACCGAACTTTTCGACGGATTCAAAACCCAGATCGACAAGCAATTGGCGACCCTCGGGGCTAGGGCTGTCTACACGGTTTTCAACACGAAGAGCGATATGGCGAACGTGCCCGCCATCATCAAGGCTATCGAGGAACAGAAGCCGGATCTCATCTGCGACTACAACGAGGGAATGGCTTTCGTCGACAACAATATCGCCAAAAAGCTCACGGACCCAAAATACAGGTTCGTGTCCATGAGCGCCATCCCGGTTGAAATGGGCATTATCAAAGACCTGAAAAGACCCGGGGGAAACTTGACGGGAGTCGGCATCTTCCTGCCCTTCAATTCGCAGATCCGCCTCATGAAGTCAATCAATCCTAAAGTCAAGAAGCTGGCTTTTGTGTCTTGGGACGTAATGGCCCAAATAAACGACTGGTTCGAGGCCGAACTCAAGCAATCATGCAAGGAAGAAGGAATAGAGTTTGTGGAATTCCGCCGCGTGTCCTGCGCAGAGGACGAGTTTGCCTTCTATAGCGATTACGACAAGAAAGGTTCGGAATACTTCGTTATGCTCGGAATATCGGCCTTCGTTCATAGAGACGGAACTCCCGCTCCGAATATGATCGGAGAATTGGCGGACTACGTGCAAAAGAAAATTAAAAAACTCCAGATGGTTATTTATGACGAAACGGTTATCGCGAAAGCCTTCCTCGCCGGCCCTTGCGTAATCTGGAGCGATATTGGCGCACAGCTTGCGGATAAAGGGATACTGATACTCAAGGGCAGGAACCCCGGCGATATTCCGTGGGATTATCCGAGGAAATTCAATATCCTCTTGAACCTGCAAACGGCAAAGGATAAAGGTATCACCATTCCCCAAAACATAATCAGTGCGGCCTACCGCGTCTACACGGATTACAATGGAACCTTCGTGCAAGGTAAATGATACGTGGAGGAACTCAGGCAATTTCTTCTTAAGCGACCTGCCCTCAAGCTGCATTACGAGCACGAGGGCAGCGTCTCGGACTATGCGCGCCACGTGCAAGCCAGGGTTCCAAAGGCGAACGGCCATAGACTCACGGACATCATCCTGGAACATGCAAGAAAGTTGATGCCAAATGGACATGTAGTTCCGCCATTACTGGCAAACCAGCTCAGGGGAACGCCGGTAATCTCGTTCGCCGATCATGCGAGTCTCTTGAACCACGGGATTTTATATAATGCGAACCTTCTGTTCTCTGCGATAATGGACAGGCAAGCCCTACCATACCAGGTCGTGCTACCAACAGGAAGGATACCCTTAAACAACGCGTCATATCCACGCGGCTTCTTTTTTAAAGGCCAGAAAATCCCCTTTTTCATGAGCAAGGTTCAACACACCATCACTTCCCTGCTTTCGGAAGGCATCGCACATCCCGACGGGCGCAGGCTCGACTCTTTCATCCGCCCGGACTCGCTGAAAGGCCTGAGCGCACAAGAAAAACTTTTCCTTGAATACCTCTTTCTTGACGAGCTAAAACTTGCTTCCGCATGCAACGATCATACGCGTTTCGTAGAACAGCTGCCCACGCTGAACGCAAGACTCTGGAACTGCTATTTTGAGCGCAGTTTTCGCACATCGGTTCCAAAGCTCATCTACCTGAACGCCGACGATATCGTCAAGGAACTGCTGCTGGACGAGCTTCGCAATCCGGATTCGCTTACCTCGCGTATCCTGACGAATCCCACTATCAGGGATATTTATCTTGAGGAATTCACGGGAATAAGCGGCTGCTGGAGCGGTGAATCGGGCACCCATTTTTTCTGGGGAGTTTCCCCGAAAAAAACGCTGATACCCCTTAATATAGACAAACATTTTGGTACCCTAGAATTCAGCCACTTCGATCCGGAAATGCAGCCGATACCAATGACGTGCGAAGATTTATCCGAAGCCCTCAGGGAAAACCGAATAATCCCGTCGCTTTTCCTGGATATTTTTTTGCTTGCCTTCGTAGAAGGCTTTACGCTCCTTGGCGGCTTCAACCAGGTAACGTACATGGCATGGATGCGGGTAGCCCACGAACGGTGCGCGTTGCGCATGGGAGACTGGCCGTCGGCGGCGAAATTCGCGCGCACCGTCACGGATGGATTAATCTGCGGCTTGATGCCGTTTGAGTGGAACAGCGGGATAGACCTGATTTGGGAGCGTAACTCCATAAACGGTACGTTCAACGGAAACCTGGATAACGGGCTTTCGCGAAGCGAAATGGACGAGATGGTAAATAAGCCGATAAAAACCATGCTCCAGAATAGCGTACGGCACTTGATCGACCTGATTGAATAATTGGCTCATGGTACTCATAAGCGAAACGGGGAATCTGCGTAAACGGAACATACTCCGCTAAAAACACAGTCTGGAAGGAACGCGAAAATGCCCGTAAAAAAACTCGGAATAGTAACGGGACTTGGACCCGAGACAAGCGCACGGTTCTATTTGGATATCGTAAAACACTTTCGGAACAATGAGCCCGCTTACCCTCCCATATTGATGAGGAACGCCGCCATTTCCTTCAGCCAAGAAGCCGAAGGCATAACGGGAAGCGGCAACCTGAAGATACGGGAAGAGATTACCTCCGCGCTGATTGACCTAAAATCCGCTTCCTGCGAACTGGTTTGCATCCCTTGCAACACCGTGCATATATGGCTCGATCATTTTCGCGGCTCGATACCGGGCATCCGGATACTATCCATCGTCGATGCGGTCGCGGCGAATGTCGTCGCGAGAAACCTGAGACACCTGCTGATCCTGGGCTCATCCCTTACCGTCGCGGAGCGACTTTACCAAAGCGCGCTGGAAAAAAAGGGAATCCGCACGAGCACGCCTAGGCAAGCCGATCAAACCGCGGTAGACAACGCCATTCTATCGATAAACCAAGGCTGCCTGCTCGATTCCGATCGTGGGGAATTAATGGCAATCATGAAAGCCTATTGGGATGGGCAAGACGCCCCTGACGCGATTCTGTTTGCATGCACCGATCTTTTCCAGCTGATAAAGCAGGAGGATTGCGAAATGACGATACTTGACTCGAATAAGCTTCTTGTGGACGCCGTTTGCGCGGCAATGACTACGGGATAAAGAACGGAAGCCCGCTGGAAAAAATACTCATATTATTGTAGAGTCAAAGAATAGATTTTGGGGAGGTTGTATTGTTTCCTTGGCTAGTAAAAAACTTACGCAAACACCTCACCAACGTCTCCATTCGCAGAAAATTGATTTACGCAATGTTCCTGACCGTCAGTATCCCATTGATAATTTCGGGAGTGCTTTCCCTCTGGTTTTTCTACAACCTCTCCTATAAAAATACCGCAAACACCGTATTGGACAAAGTGCACATTGCCTCGCTCATAATGGAAAATAAAAAACTGAGCCTTCTGGCGGCATGTAAGTCGGTTGCGGAAGACAATCTCGTCCTCGTCAACACGGAACTCCTGCTTTTTCAGCCGATCACAAGCTACCTGGCGGAAATCCGGGATAAAAACAAGCTTGCTTTCGCTTTAATACTGGACGCAAGCGGACAGGTAATCGTCAGCGCCAATCAAGTAATGCCGGTTTTCGGACAACGTTATTTCAGCCAGGCCAGCCTTGAATTCGCAGCGACAAACGGAGGCTCAAGCTTTGTTACCCATATGGGCGGTGAAAATTTCCTGGCAAACGAAAACTTGACGTTCATCGACGGGACACTGGAGCTTTCCATGGTTGCCTTGCATCCTCTCCTTAATCATAACGGGAGTTTACTTGGCTATGCCTGCATGGGAATGATGCTCGGAACGGAGATCGGAGGTCATGCCGGAACGGTCAGTTTCATGGAAACGGCGCGAACCCAGCTGAAAGTGCCATTCCTCATTACGAACATGTCGCAGGTAATAAAATATTCGGACGGCGCCTCGGACTTCAAGCCTTTTCCCGACAATCTTTACAAATGGATGGGACAAGGGCAAAGCGATAGAATTTGGACGCTGCCGATCGGCAAGGATACATACCTGTGCGGCTTTCTTCAGCTCAAGGACGACGTCGGCACCATCGTAGGCTCGATAGGAGTCGCCTTCCCGCTCGCCGAATACCTGAATATGCGCATGACGGTAACGTTTATTATCATCGGCGTCCTGATACTCGCGTTCACCATCGCGGTACTCGTCGCCCTCTACCTTGCAAAAATGCTCTCTGCCCCGATCATCGCGGTAGCGGAAGGCGCAAAAAAAATAATCAAGGGAGATTTCGACTTCAAGATGCCCGTAACGGGCAATGACGAGATAGGCGTGATGGCGGAAGAATTCTCGGTAATGACCCTGCAGCTCAAGACGCTCGTCCGCGAGCTCGGCAAGGAAGTAGCGGAACACAAGAACTCGGAAAACAAGGTCCGCCAACTTAACGAAGAATTGGAACAGCGAGTCGAGATACGTACCCAGGAACTTACGAACTCCAACGAGGCTCTCGCGGAATCCCTGTCGATTTTGAGGAATACCCAGAAGCAACTCGTGGAGGCCGAAAAGCTTGCGTCCTTGGGAACTCTCGTGGCCGGAATGGCGCATGAGCTCAACACCCCGATAGGAAACAGCCTGACTGCCGCCAGCTTCCTGGAAAGCAGCACGCGCGATTTCAAGGAGCATTTGCGGGAAAATAAAATAACGCAGTCGGATCTAAGGGATTTCATCGAAAAATCGGCCGAGGCGGCAGGGCACATAAAGACGAGCATGGTCCGCGCCGCGGAAAAAGTCCGGTTTTTCAAGCAAGTGGCGGTAAGCCAGGAAGACGAATCCCCAGCCCTGATTTCCCTAGCGGAATACGTAGAGGAGCTTTCAGCCAGCTTTGGACCCCAATTCATGAAACAGGGATGCTCCATCGAAAACCTGGCTGCGCCGACGGCCATAATCAGCGTGTTTCCGGCGGCCCTCTATCAGGTATTCGTGAATCTTCTGCAAAACTGCATGCTGCACGGCTTCGAAGGCAGGGATTCAGGCACGATACGCATCGAGACTTTTGAAGATGGCAAAAATTCGGAAGACGTCGAAATATTCATCCGCGACGACGGCGTCGGAATGTCCAGCGAAACGCTGCCGCGCATCTTCGATCCGTTCTTTACCACGAAGCGGGGAGAAGGCCGGGCGGGATTGGGGCTTTCCATCGTTTACAACATCGTTACAGGAAAGCTTCACGGCCGCATCGAATGCCGCTCGAAGCCCAATGAAGGCACCACGATGAGACTAGTAATCCCCCGGAACCGCAAGACAGGAAAATTGCAATAAAAGATTTATTCACGCCTTAAAAAATCCCCGGGGCGGGAATAGTACTACCGCGGGAGCTTGCCCTTGTCGCGCACGAGTCCAAACAGCCTGCGCAACAGGCCCACCCGGCCAAAAGCCAACAACCACAGCAAAGCCAGGAACAGGATCAGCGGGATGCCGTATATCAGGGCGCCGAGCAGTACCACGAGGGCTGTACCCATTACGCGGCCGAACGAGGCAAACAGGTTACCCACGGATTGCAGGAATCCCGGGCGCGAGGGATCGGCGGCGCGAAGGGGCTTTATGCTTATCGTAAGCGTGGCGAGTTCGATCTGCCTGGAGAGGTCGCGAAAACTGCCTTCCAGGAATTCTATCTCGGTGGTAGTCTCGGAAAGCTTCTGCTCGACTTCGAGCATGTCCTTGATAGCCTGCGCCTTTTTGAGGTAGTCGCGGTAGCGCTCCTCCAAAATCCGCTTGTTGCGCAGGCGCCCCTCCAAGTCGAAATATTGGTCGGTAACGTCCTGGGCGGAAAGCGAGCGTGAAAGCGCCCTGCCTGTTCCATTGACTACTGCCATGATGGGCTCGAGCGCGGGGACGGGAAGGCGTATCTGCAGATACGTACCGTAATCGTCGCTGCTCCGGCTGGCGACATAGCCGCCGGCTTTCAGGGCCGCCGACACGATGGCGGATTCCGCGAGGGCCGTATCCTCGGCCTCAAGGCTCATGTCCGCATTATAGACGAGTTTTCTGCCATGGCTTGCCTGGACGGAAGGAGAAGGCGCGGCGGCGGGTTGTCCCCTGGAGGCGTCCTTTTTCATCTCGGGGGATCCTGAAGGCGCAGACTCGTCCATGGCAGCAAAAGTCGCAGCTCCCATTTCGCCTCCCCGGGCGGACTTGGAACAGGAAAAACCTAAGGACATGGCAATAATCAACAGTATTGAAAATCCTGAAAACACGCTGCGTTTCATCGATTTCTCCTATTCATCCCGTCCGTCTATGTATCCGAGCCCGGGCACGAGCCGCTGCCCGTCTTTCTCCTGGTAGTTTTGGATTATAGCATGCTCACTGTCCTGGCGCGGAGACCTGGCGCGCCGGGTAGGTAGATCGTAGTAGTCAACATTCCACAGGAAAAGCCCGGAAGCCGGGGCCGTGGCGCCGGCCATTTTCCGGTTGCCCGAATCCAGTATTCGCCTCATTGAATCCAGGGGCGCGCCGTCCTTATCCAGATTCACGAGCGTGCCCACCAGGGATCGAACCATGTGCCAAAGAAAAGCATTGGCCGCCACGTCGAAAACGATGGCGTCGCCTTCCATATAAAATGACGCGTGGTGCAGGTAGCGGAAACGGTTCTCGTTGGGGTCCTTGGCGCTGGAGAAGGCGGTACAGTCGATTTCGCCGCGCAGGCAGGCGGCCATGCGGTTGAGACGCGCCAAGTCCGGTTCGTGGTGAATCCGCCAGGCGAAACGGTCCAGGCAGGGAGAGGGAACCTGACCGGCCCTGATAAAATATTTATAACGCCTGAGCCTCGCGTCGTAGCGCGCGTGAAAATCGTCGTGGGCCTGCTCCGCATGGACAATACGCACGTCGCGCGGCATGAGCTTGTTCAAGGCCAGCAGGAACCTTGAAGCTTGAATCGTGGCGATGTCCGTATAAAAATGCGCGACCTGGCCGGCGGCGTGCACCCCGGTATCGGTGCGACCCGCCCCCGTGACGCTGATGGGGCGGCCGTGCATGGATGAGAGCGCCTTTTCCAGCTCCTGCTGCACGGAGCGGCGGTCCGGCTGTTTCTGCCAGCCGGCAAAATCCGTGCCGTCATAGGCGATCGTAAGTTTTATGCACCTATTCTTCATCTTCTTCCGCCGCATCCTTGAGTTCGTTTCTGAGCTGATCGTAGAGTTCGCGCGCTTTATCGAGGAGCGGGCCGGGTTTGCTCTTGGTTTTCTTTCCCACGCCGAACATCCGGGCTATCGCGAATTTGCTCGCGTTCAATCGCTTGTTGCGCTCCGCGGGATTATCCGTGGGGCCGTACTTGAGCTCCAGCTTGGCGCTCATGTACAGGACGCCCTCATGGCCGTAGTTCTTGTCCGTGTCCGGCCCAAGGTTATGCACCGAGGAATACGGCTCCTTGCCCGAAGCTTCCTTCTCCAAGGCAAGCCTGTAGTAAAAGCGCGCTTTCCGGTACATGAGACTGGCCATGTAGTCCCAATTCTCTGTGGGGAGGCGTTTATGCAAGGCTTTGCAGAGCCAGGCTGCCCTGAGGCAGCAAAGCGCGCTTTTTATGGTGGGAGAGAATTCCTTTGCGAAATATTCATAACATTGCAATGCCAGGAAGTAGCTGGCCAAGCCTTCTTTCAAGGTACGAGCCTCTTGAAAGTCAACTTTGTCGAATAAGCGCTGGATACTCTGGACGCGCTCCTCGAACTTGTCGCCGATGAATCCCGCCGCCTTGATTCCCCCCGGCATGAAGTCCCCGTGAAAGGCCGCGTAATAGCAATGCGGGCACACGTCAACTTCGTAAATCAGGGGAATAACCTCACCGAAGGCCTGCGTGGGCTTGTAGAGCCTATGAAGCTCGTCGGTAAGATCGTCGACGTTAAGACGACCCGAAAACAATTCCTCCCGCTTGAAGGAACCGTCGCAGACCGGGCAGCGCGTGGACTCCTTGGCGTAAAAAGTAATCTTCCGGTCTTTCTCGACTTTCTTCGGAGGGGTTCTCTGCATAAAGCTCCTCTTAAAACGGTAGCTTGGCTACCGTGATTCCACCACGACCATGGCTATGGCATTGTCGCGCTCGTGCGTAAGGGACAGATGCACCGCGCCGCCGCCGGCTGTATCGAGCGCCTTCGCTGCGGCTCCCAGCAGCCGTATCTCCGGCTTTCCATTATGATTGTTTATCACCTGGATATCCGTAAGCCGCATGCCGCGGAGCCCGCTTCCCAGCGCCTTGCCCAGCGCTTCCTTGGCCGCGAACCTCGCCGCTAGAGACAGCGCCGCGCCCGGACCGCGCGAAAGCGCCGTAGCCAATTCATCCGGATGAAAAAACCGTTCGACGAGGCCGGGTACCTCCAGCCAGTGTTCCAGGCGGCGCACATGCACCACGTCGACGCCGATGCCGAGGATCAAGGCTTTGGCTCCATAGTCCCGACGCTCCTGTCTATGACGACGGTCACGGCCTGGGGAACCCAGGATTCCACGAGAAACTCGGGCGGAAACCGGGGAGTCACCGCAAACGTGTAGGTTCCCGGATCATTTACGCCGCTCACATCGATGACGAGCACGTCCTGCTCCAAAACGAACTGATCCATCGCGGACCGCGCAGCGGCGACTACGACTGTAACGGGGGGCAAGCCGCCGCTTATCTCCAATCCCGGCTGCAGGCCCAGCGCCTCTACGGGCAAGTCCTGGAAAGTTTTATAAACAAGGGCCTTGCGCACTTCCGCCGTGAACTGCACGAGATCGGAGGAAAGGAAGCCCACGAGCGAATCCCGCTTCTGTATGCGGACCTTGGCGGTAAAATTCCCCGATTTGCCCGAAAGCTCGATGGCTTCCGTGGTAACTTCGGTTATACGGTCCATGAGGCCGGCGGGTCCGACGGCCATCATGACGGGCGGCTCCAGGGTAAACCCGGCAAGCTCGTAGCCGGGCTCCAGGAATCCCCGGAAACTGGGGACGATCTTGAGCTCCCTGACCGCGCGCAGTTCGATGGAGAGCGCGATGTCGGAAGGGTCCACGGTAATCTCGAGCGGGTCGATGTCGAGCGCGGAGCCGCGCTTTTCTATGCGCACGGGGATGCGCCAGACTCCGGCGCTGGTATACCCGGCCAGGTCCAGGGTAGCCTCGAGATCGTCTTCCAGGATGGCGCCGATGGCGTTTGACTCTCCTCGCAGGACGAGTCGCACGGTGCGGGGATATTGGCTTGCGGGAACGAATTCATCGTTGGTAAGGACGGTAAGCGGCACGGAGAGCGAACGTTCCTCCAGCTTGTTAAGCTGGTAAAAAAAGAATAACCCAATGGCGCCGAGGAGGCACAGGATCTTGGCCACCCAGTCGTTGAGCAGGCGATCGACGAGGGATTTATTCTTCGACATCGAAAGCCCCCTCTTCATGCGCCGCCAGGGTCCCCTGCTCAACAAGCTGCGAGAGGCGCTTTCGGGCCGCGTGGGGGGCGAGGTTATAATAAAGTTTGGCGTCGTATGCGAGGGAGATTGCTCCCGTCTCCTCGGACACCACGAGCACCACGGCGTCGGCGGCCTCCGTCAGGCCAAGCGCCGCGCGATGCCTCGTTCCGAAACTCTTCTTTATGTCCTGCTGCTCGGACAGGGGAAGGAAACAGGCGGCGGCTGCGATCCTGCCGTCCTTGATTATCACGGCGCCGTCGTGCAGGGGAGTATCGTATTCGAATATGGAGAGCAGCAGCGCGGAAGAGACGTCGCCGTCTATCTTCGTGCCGTGGTCGATCAACTCGTCCAGGTTTACGTAGCGGCTGAACGCGATGAGGGCGCCTCGGCGTTTCTGCGAGAGTATTTCCGCCGCGTGCACGATGGCATCTATCTGCGTGGAGCGCGGCCTTTGCGCCTTGCGGAAGAGGCTGCCCTGCCCCAGCTTGATGAATATCTTGCGCAGTTCGGGCTGAAAAATTATGGCGAGGGCAATGACGAGGCCCGGAGCCAGCAGGTTGAGCACCCACGAAAGCGTCGCGAGCCTCAGGAAATACGAGATGGCGTAGACGATTGCCAGGAGCGCGGCGCCGCGGGCGAGCTGAACGGCCTGGGTCTTGAGCAGCAGCTTATAAGTCAGGTAGATGAGCCAAGCGAGTATCGCCACGTCCAGGACTGGGCTTACGTATCTGGATAGAAAATTCACTATTTCGCTGAGGCCCATCGATCCGCTACCACCCTTCTTCTCCGAAAAAACCGCTCCGCCCGGGCGGATCGATTTTCATTACTTAACTATCGGCAGCGAAACGCCCTTTCCCGAGAGAATGGCATCGCATACCCGAAGCGCATCCACCGTTTCCGCGACATCGTGCACCCGAAAAACCGCGGCGCCCCGCACCCTGGCCATGCAGGCTGCGGCCAGCGAGCCGGGAAGCCTGTCGGGCGCCTGCCTTCCGGTAATCGCCCCGACGAAAGCCTTGCGCGACAGCCCCACCAGCACAGGATACCCCGAGGCGCACAATTCATCAAGCCGATTCAGTATGGCCAGATTATCCTCGAGGCGCTTGCCGAATCCGATTCCGGGGTCCAGAATGATCTTATCGTTTTTGATTCCCGCGAAGCGGGCTCTTTCCGCCGCCGAGACGAGCCAGGAAAAAACCTCGGCGGGACAGTCATCGTAGTAGGGTTTATCCTGCATCGTGGCGGGGATGCCTTTTTTATGCATCAGGATCACCGGGACTCCGCGCTTCGCGCAAAGGGGAGCCATTTCCGGGTCGTCGTCCAGGGCGGATACGTCGTTTACGATATCAGCGCCGGCATCCAGCGCCTGCCGGGCTACTTCCGCCTTGCGCGTATCCACCGAAATTGAAACATCCCACCGTGCGCGTATCGCCTGGACGGCAGGCATTACCCGCGCCAACTCTTCTTCCAAGCCGACGTACGCCGCACCCGGCCTGGTGGATTCGCCGCCCACATCGATTATGCAAGCGCCGCCTGCGACCATCGCCGCGGCGGCCTCCACGAGAGCGTCGCCTGCGACCCTGCTGCCCGAATAAAAAGAATCGGGCGTCGCATTGATGACGCCCATGACATGAAATCCTGTGGAAAAAGAAAGGTTGCGCCCGTTGGCCAAGGTTATTTCAGCTCTGAAAGCTTGATGGGTTTCGGGGTTCCTTCTTCGCCTTCGACTTTTTGGAGTTCTTCAAGCAATTCCCTGCCTTTGCGCGAAAGCTTTAAAGGCACCTGAATCATCAGCTTGATATACATATCGCCGCGGCGTGCCCCGCCATTGGCACCGGGGACGCCTTCCTCGCGGAGGCGCAGCATCTTGCCGTGCTGGGTTCCGGCGGGAACGGTTATCTTTACTTTTTTTCCGTCGATCGTGGGGACGGTAATCTCGCCGCCCAGGGCTGCCATCGTTATTGAAACGGGCACCGCGCAATAGAGGTCGAACCCGTCGCGCTCAAAAAATTCATGCGGCTTGACGTGCACGAAAACATAGAGGTCGCCCGGGCGCCCGCCGTTCGTGCCCGAATCGCCCTGGCCGGCCACCGAGAGCCTCCTGCCGTCATCCATTCCCGGGGGTATGGTTACCTTTATCTTCTGCTTTTTCTTGGAGAGTCCGGCACCGGCGCATGCTCGGCACGGTTTGTCCACGATATGGCCTTCGCCTTTGCAGGTGGGACAGGGACTGGCTATCGAGAAAAAACCGGAGCTGCGACGGACCTGGCCCGAGCCTTGGCAGGTGGGGCATACCTTACGGCCGCCGCCCGCTTCCGCCCCGGACCCGTTGCACACCGAGCAGGCTTCGTCTTTGCTGTACGCGATTTCAACGTTGGCGCCGAACACCGCCTGCTCGAACGTGAGGTCGAGGTCGTAGCGGAGATTCGAGCCGCGGGGAGGCTCGCCCCGCCTGCGCCCGGAAGTGGAGCCCCGTGAACCGCCGAAGAGGTTGTCGAATATATTGGAAAAATCGCCAAATCCGCCGAAGATGTCTTCGAAGTCGCGATAAATATTGGAGAAATCCTGTGGACCCTGTCCACCGGTCATCCCGTCCACTCCCGCAAAACCGAACTGGTCGAAGGCCGCGCGCTTTTGGTCGTCGCACAGAACCTCGTATGCCTCGGTAGCTTCCTTGAAACGTTCCTCGGCAGCCTTGTCGCCTGGATTCTTGTCAGGATGGTTAAGAATCGCGAGCTTGCGGTAGGCTTTCTTTATATCGTCCTTGGAGGCGTTCTTGGGCACTCCCATGACTTCGTAATAATCTCGTTTGGCCACGGTAAATCCTTCGTAAAAATATTAGCCACGGAGGCACGATGAAAGGGGGAAGTCTCCCCCTCGCTACGAAGGTCGCGCGAAGCGCAACGCTTCTCCGCTACCCCCTCTCCGGGGAGACCCCGGACCCCTGCGCCGCTCAATGTTTCGCGTCGCATGCGCCTCCGTGGCAAAAATCAGAATCTAAATGCTATTTCTTGTCGTCGTCGTCCACTACGCGGTAATCGGCGTCTTCCGCGCCTTTGTTTGAGGAATTCCCGGAATTGCCGGAACCCTGCTGGGCATCGGGACCCGGCTGTCCGCCGGGAGCTCCGTCAGCGGGACCGCCGGCGGGTCCGCCAGGCTGCTGTCCGGTTTTCTTATAGAGTTCCTCGGTTATCTTGTAGGAAATCTGCTTGAGCGCCTCGGTCTTGGCCTTCATCTGCTCGATGTCGTTGGACTCGATGGCCTTTTTCAATTCGGCGATCGCGGTATCGGCGGCGGTCTTGTCTTCCGGGTTAACCTTGTCGCCAAGGTCTTTCAAGGATTTCTCGGTGGAATACAGGAAGGTATCCGCCTCGTTCCTCACTTCGGCGCGCTCGCGCTCTTTCTTGTCTTCCTCGGCGTGGGCTTCCGCTTCCTTGACCATGCGGTCTATGTCGGAATCCGCGAGGCCCGAGCTTGCTTCTATGCGTATCTTCTGCTCTTTGCCCGTGCCTAGGTCTTTAGCGGACACATGCACGATGCCGTTGGCGTCGATGTCGAACGTCACCTCGATCTGCGGCACCCCGCGTGGGGCGGGCGGGATTCCCTCAAGGTCGAATCGGCCAAGCGTGCGGTTTTGCGTAGCCATTTCACGCTCGCCCTGGAGTACGTGAATGCTTACCGTGGACTGACTGTCGCCGGCCGTGGAGAATATCTGGCTCTTCCTGCAGGGAATCGTCGTGTTACGGGTGATAAGGCGGGTAAATACGCCGCCGAGGGTCTCAATACCCAAGGAAAGCGGGGTAACGTCCAGCAGGAGCACGTCCTTGACGTCGCCGCCCAGGATTCCGCCCTGGATGGCCGCGCCTACGGCTACGGACTCGTCGGGATTCACGCCTTTGCTGGGCTCCCTGCCGAACAGCTCTTTTACGAGCTGCTGTACTTTGGGAATGCGGGTAGATCCGCCGACAAGCAGAACTTCGTCGATCTGAGCCGCGGTGATTCCAGCGTCGGCCAAGGCCTTCTTGCAAGGTTCCTTTGATTTCTCCAGGTAATCGTCTATCAGGCGCTCGAACTGGGCGCGGGTCAGGCTCTTCTGGAGATGCTTGGGGCCGGATGCGTCCGCCGTGATGAACGGCAGGTTTATCTCCGCCTGCTGCGTGTTGGACAGCTCGATCTTGGCCTTTTCGGCGGCCTCCTTGAGGCGCTGGAGGGCCATCTTGTCCTTGGACAGGTCGATGACGGAGT
>CAZAJF010000004.1:83514-198634 GCA_964485395.1 uncultured Treponemataceae bacterium
ATGCGGCGGTCGAAGTCGTCGCCGCCGAGGTGGGTGTCGCCGTTCGTGGACTTAACCTCGAATACTCCCTCGCCGAGCTCGAGAATGGAAACGTCGAAGGTACCGCCGCCAAGGTCGTATACCGCGATGATCTTTTCTTTTTTCTGGTCTTTATTGAAGCCGTAGGCGAGCGCCGCGGCGGTAGGCTCGTTGATGATGCGCTTTACCTCGAGACCGGCGATCTTGCCTGCATCCTTGGTAGCCTGGCGCTGGGCATCGTTGAAATACGCGGGAACGGTGATTACGGCTTCGGTTACTTCCTCGCCCAGATAATCTTCCGCGGTTTTTTTCATCTTCTGGAGTACGAAGGCGCTGATTTCCTGGGGGCTGTACATTTTACCGGCCGCATCCACGCGCACGTCGTTCTGATGCGAAATAACCTTGTAGGGAACAAGGCTGATCTCGTTCTGGACTTCCTCGTAGCGGCGTCCCATGAAACGCTTCATCGAATAGACCGTGTTCTCGGGATTCGTGATCATCTGGTTTTTTGCAGGCTGGCCGACGACGCGTTCGCCTTTGCCGGTAAAACCAACGATTGACGGGGTGGTGCGCTGGCCCTCGGAGTTGGCGATGACGAGCGGCTCTCCGCCTTCCATAACGGCTACGCAGCTATTGGTCGTTCCAAGATCGATTCCTATAATTCTTCCCATGGTAGTCTCCTTGTTCTTCTTTAAAGCAGGTCTCTCGATTACCTGCAGGTCGTTACCTTAAATATACTAAGATTGAGCTGTCGGCATGCGCACTTTTACCTTCGATGTACGCAAGATTCTTTCTTTAAGTTTGTAGCCCTTGCTGTATTCCTCGATAACCAGCGGATCGGGGCAGTCGCCCTGCTCGCTCATCATGGCTTCGTGCATGTTCGGGTCGAACGCCTGATTGAGCGAATCGAAGCGCACGAGGCCGTATTTGTTCTCGAGGAGGCTAAGAAAATGCTTTCGTATCATATCGACCCCGTCATGCAAGGACTGAAACTCCCGCGAAGTCTCGGAGCTCTGCACAGCACGGTCGAAATTATCCAGAACGTCCACGAGATCGGTCAGAAGCTGCGAGTTCGCAAACTGCACGGCATCGTCCTTCTCCCGGAACATTCGCTTTCGGAAATTCTCGTAATCCGCCAGTTTGCGCAGGTACTGATCCTTGAGCGTGGACAATTCCTCTTCCAAAGCCTTGATTCTGGCGTCGCGTTCGGCCAATTGAGCAGCCGTCTTGTCCGTCGCGAAAGCGGCCGCGTCGTCTGCCTGCTTTTTTTCAGGCTCGCTCGCTGAGCCTTCGGCGGATATCGGTGCCTCGTCTGCCTTTACGGACGTAGTTTCCGTACCGTCATGTGCGGATAAATTTTGGTCCGCTTCTTCGTTTTCCTGTTTTCGGTGCTTGGACATAGCCTCGCTCTATAAAAATATGATTTAAAACCCTACTATAAAGTGAGGTAGTTGTGAATACTCGCTAAAAATAATAACTAATGTTTTACAAGGTCAAGCAGATTTTGCCGCTAGATGCTATAATTCGCCGTATTCCGCATAAATTCATCGTTTATTTACCAAAACCGCCCTTAAATCCATAATGGCCGAAAGGTGGCCGCAAACGCCTTGACATTCTGCACCGTTGGCTTAACATTAAAGAGAGGGTTAACCAGCCTGATGTGGCCTAACCCGAGTTTAGATTATAAGAGAACCAAGAACGGAGTTTTTGCGGTGCAGGTACAACGACCTTCGATAATACAGGAACAAAGACAGAGACTGAGTCCCCAAATGATTCAGGCGATTCGTCTTATGTCCTTGCCGATACATGAGTTAAAAGAAGAAATGCAAATAGAGATCGAAAGAAATCCAGCCCTGGAAATCGTAGAGGATCGTTCCACCGTCTCGCTGGAAAGCCTGGGAGACGAACATGCGGGAGATGCGGACATACAAACCGGACCCGAGGATATTTCAGATCCCGGATATGCCCGCGGCAGCACCGAAGACAGCGATGCCAAGCGCAATTTCCTCGAAGGGGCCATTTCCGTGCCCGAGACCCTCCAGGAACACCTCCTGTGGCAATTAAGACTCTATCCGATATCTCCAGCCTTACGGGATGCCGGTGAGTTGCTCATACAAAATCTCGATTCGGACGGCTTCCATAAAGAAGACCCGTTTTCGGTCTGCCCCAATATCCAAGCCAGCATTGTGGAGGCGGCCATTGAGATAATACAAAAACTGGACCCTATCGGGGTATGCACGCGGGATTACCGCCAGTCCCTGATTATCCAGACCCAGGCAGCCACCGATGCGCCATTCGGTTCCCTCGACATCGTAAGGGATTACATCGACCTGCTCGAGCACGGCAAACTTTCCGACATCCAAAAAAAGCTGCGGCTGTCCGACAAGCAGTTTGAGACGGCGTTGACGTTCGTAAAGGGCTTGAATCCATTCCCCGGAAGGCAGTACTCCCCCCTGGAGACCCGTTTCGTCATACCCGACGTCCAGGTGAAGCTCAAGGACGGTGAGTTCGTCATCACGATCAACGATGAAGAAATTCCGGTTCTGGGCATCAATCCGTTCTTCGACCAGCTTTCGGAAGCGAAACACGATAAAGCTACGGACAGTTTCGTTAAGGACAATATCAAGCAGGCTAAATGGTTTATCCAGAGCATCCACCAACGCAACCGGACCTTGCTCAAGGTTATGCGCTCCATCGTGGAGTTCCAGCGCTCGTTTTTCATCCGCGGGCCTAAATACCTAGCCCCGCTCACCCTGAAGGACATCGCCAACGAAGTGGGCGTGCATGAGACGACGATATCCCGCATCGCGGGAAAAAAATACGTGCAGACTGATTTCGGAATCTTCGAGCTGCGCTATTTTTTCACGAACAGCATCTCGGGTTCGGGCAGCTCCGGCTCGCGCTTCTCGAAAGAAGGAGTCAAGCAGATCATCAAGGAACTGATCAGCAACGAGTCCAACATCATGTCGGACCAGGATATCGCGGAACTTCTTTCCCGGAAAGGCATCAAGCTCGCGCGCCGCACCGTTTCCAAGTACCGGGGTGAATTGCATGTCGATTCGTCCTTCAGCAGGAAACATTCATAGAAAAAACCAATCGGCGGAGGCCGAGTTCAGAGGCGCTTATTTTCAAATCGCGACGCGATTTGAAAATTCTTCAGGAACACTGCGCCCGTACGGGCGTTATACGATACAGGGTCGACGGCGAGCACCAGGCACGCCAGCGCCCGCAAGGAGGGACACATGAATATCGACGTCAGGGCTGTACATTTTGACCTGGGCGAAAACGCCAGAGGCTATCTGGACAAGAAGCTCGAGAGAATTTCGTACGCTAAAGACCTGATTGTGGATCTGTTGTTCGCGTTTACTAAAGAAAAACAGTTCAAGTGCGAGTGCACCGTGAATTTCAGATGGGGCGCGAGCGCGCACGTGCAGGAAACGGACTTTGACCTCATAGCGGGCATCGACAAGCTCATGGATATATTGGAACAGAAAATAACCAAGGAAAAATCGAAACACCAGGACAAGAAATAAAAATGGAGACCCGTCGGGCCGAAAGGCCCGGCAGGGTCGCCCTATCGATATACCCGAATCGTGGCTTTCAGGAACACGTGGTCGGAGGGCAACCGGGATCTTTCGGCATAATTGACCGGAACTTCGTCCACTATGGTTCCGCCGTCCAGGACTTCCAGATCGTTTGAGATAAAAATATAATCAAGCTGGCTGAAATTGGGGTGAGCCCCGAAGTAATAATGCGTAAACCGGTCTTTTTCGGGGATTTTCAGGGCTTCAAGCACATCCCGAAACGGTAACTCGAGGAATTCATCGAACTCGAACTGGTTTTCGCCGCGTATCGCTATGCCGTTGAAGTCTCCCATCACGATGCACTTGCTCCGCTTGACCACGGCGCACAGCTTCCGGATTTCCTGGAGCCGCTTCTCGATCCCCGAGTCGGGGCCGTACTGGGACTTCAGATGCACCACGAATACCGTGAGCGAAATCCCCTTCCCGGCAAGTTTTACCTTAAGCAGGTTCCGCGAGAAATCCCCGTCGACGTTTTTCACGTCTACGGTGGAGACAAGCCCTTTCCTGACGAGAGCCCCGACGAAAATTCCCCTCGTGCTGTTTTTCTGGTGAAGGAAGCAATCGTAGCGGTCATCCAGGAAATACCGGTTGAAATTAACGAGCGTCTCCAGCCCCCCAACCTCGCACATCCCGATGAAATCGAAGTTTTCGCGCTTGATGGTAGTCGCGATCTCCGCGATCTTGCCCAGATCCTTGTTGGGGTTGTAGATGGATTTGTTCATCCCCATGTACTGCTCGTTCGAAAGCTGGGAGAACTCCTCGGGCGAGTAATCCCTGTCCAGAAGCAGATAGAAGTTTTCGGCGTTAAAGGTGGCAAGCTTCATGCCGTGCGCCCACGGGCACGAGCGCCCTTCAACGGACGGCATGAAGCTATTCCTGCGCAGGACGGTTTTATTAGAATAGATCTTCCAGCTGCGATATCAGGCTGCCTACGTAATCTACGGCTACCTTGATGGGCGCGGGCGTGGACATGTCCAATCCGGCCATGGCCAGCAGTTCCTTGGGCGGCAGCGTACCTCCGGCCTTGAGAACCTTGAGCCAGCGGTCCGCCGCGGGCTTTCCCTCTTCCGAAATAGCGCGTGATATTGCCGTGGCCGCGGAGAGGCCCGCGGAGTAGGTATACGGATACAGGCCCATGTAATAATGCGGCTGCCGCATCCAGGTCATGCCGGCGCCGTCGTCGATGGCCACCGAGTCGCCCCAGAAGGTCCGCAGCACTTCGAGCTTGGCGCCGCACAGCGACTTGGCGGTAAGGGGCACGTCCTTCTCGGCCATGTCGTAGACGCGCCTCTGGAATTCAGCCTCTAAGAGATGCGTTACGAAATTATGATAGTAGGTGCCCAGGAGCTGGAGGATTACCCAGCGCTTCATGCGGCTGTCCTGCGTTTTTTTCATGAGGTACTCGCCCAGGAACATCTCGTTGATGGTTGACGGCGCCTCCACGAAATACGTGGAAGGCCGCGTGTCAAAGACCCGCTGAGAGGCGTTGGCGAGCGTAAAGTGGCCGGCGTGGCCCAGCTCGTGCGCAAGCATGAAGGCGGAGCGCATGTTTTCCTGATAGGTTATAAGAATATATGAATGCGAGCCGTAGGGCGAGGCGCAGAATGCGCCGGTCGCCTTGCCTACGTTGTCCGCGAAGTCGATCCAGCGCTCGGCGAAGGCTTTCTTGATGATGGCGCTGTAGTCGTCGCCGAGAATCTTCATGGCTTCCACCAGGGTATTCTCTATTTCGGGGATCGTGGCCGCGGGCTTGAAATCCGGGTCGAGAGGAGCCTTGAGGTCGTAAAAGGACATCTCCTGCAATCCAAGCTGCTTTTTCATGAGCTTGGCGAGCCGGCGCATGTGCGGGGCCAACTCCGTATAGATCAAGTCTATCTGCGCGTTGTACATGTCCACGGGAACCTTGTGCGGCTCGAGCAGCATATGCGTGGCGGATTCGTATCCGCGCGCCTTGCTCAGGGCTACGTGCTTGAGGACCTCGGTGGAATAGACGGCGGCGTAGGTATTCTTGTAGCGCTCCAAGGTCTTCACGAACGACGCGTAGGCGTTTTTTCGAAGCGGCGCATATCGGGAATACTCGTAGTTGGACTCGAACAGCGCGAAGGAGTTGGGCAGGGTCTTGCCTTCATGATCCACAAAATCCGCGAACACCATGTCAGCGGCCTTGCTAACGCTGTAAATCCTGTAAGGAGCGCCGGTCAATTCGCCGATCGACGCCAGCGTCTTCTCGGTTTCGGCGGACAGCTGGTGGGCTTTCTTGTCATAGATGTCGTCAAGGTATATCTTGAAGGTTGCAAGCTCGGCGCAGTCCGCATACAGCTGCGCGTATGCTTTTTCGTCCAGCGCGGTTATTTCGGAATCTATAAACGACATGGACGACTGGAAGCTCGTCATGATGCCGTCGAAGAACATGCCGCGTTCCTGGTTTTTCGGGTCTATCCCATCCTCCGCCTGTTTCAGCCCGGCATAGGTACTGAGCTGCGTGAGCTTTACGGAGGTACGCTCCAGGATAAGCAGGCAGTCGTTGAGCGTCTTCCCGTCCCTGCAGAGATGCCCCTGATAGGCGACGATTGCCTTGAGTTCCTGTTTTGCCGTTTCGATGGAATCGAGCCAAGCCTGTTCGTTCTTAAAAAGGTCGCAAAGGTTCCATGTAAGCTTTTCATCGACTTGAGACCTCAACGGCCGTGTATTTGCGGTAGTACCCATATAATCCCCCTGTTTTTCCTGTTTGAGGAGCATTGTCCCGAAGCGCAATCAGGGTAGCACCAATACAAACCCTAGGCAAGGAAAAAATCGGCCGCCAATTCCAAAAAACAGTATCCGCCCATCAAAATTAAAGCGGAGAGACCTTAGACTTTGCATGATTGATCGATTATCTTTGTTACAGAGGTTGAAATGCCAAATACCGCCAGGAACTCGAAAAACGATATTACCAGCGACCCCGGACCTCTTTTTAAAAAACATGCTACGCAAGCCCTGCTCGCCATTGTCGTGGTCTCTTGCCTGGGAGTCCTTGTTTTCAATCTCCTCATAGAAGGCGGATTAAGCGACAGTCGGGTGATCAACAGATCGGGTCGGCAACGCATGCTCAGCCAAATCCTGGTGAAGGAAGCAAGCCTGCTTTCCATGTCCATCGATTTTTCTTCGGAAGATATGCATCTGCGACGGCTGCGGGAGAATCTCCTGGCCTTTGAAACCTGGCAAAAGGCTATCACGGAACGTGATCCGGAGATGGGGCTCGGAGGCAAAAGCTCCACCGATGCCGTCAATGGACTTTCGAGGGTTAAACCGAGTTTTGAAAAACTTGTCGCCGCCTTGCGCGCGTTTGCCGAGTTCCGGGGAAGCAAGCAGGAGTGGTCGTCGTCCAAGACGGTCATGCTGAATCAGGTATTGGAGGTTGAGGAAGCATTCGTGTCCGGGATGGATTCCGTCACACTTATCTTCGAACAAGATACCAGGAGGCATATGAACCGGTACCGATTCGCGCAGGCAATAATCTTCCTGTCGACGATCGTCACCTTGCTCCTCGTCAATCGCCGGATTTTCCGTCCATTCGCGGGCAAGCTTTCCGAGTACTTTAAAAAGCTCGACAATGCCCTGGCGATACTGCGCGACCAGGCGGCCACGGATCCTCTTACCGGACTTTTCAACCGGCGGAGCGGGATGGTTTTCCTGGAGATGGAATACGGCAGGGCAAAGCGCGAAGAAAGCGATATGTCCGTTATTTTCACCGATCTCGACAATCTCAAGACGATCAACGACACCTACGGCCACGAGGCGGGAGACTCCATGATCCTGAGATTCACCGACGCCATCCAATCTGTAATACGCACGTACGACCACGCTTTCAGGAACGGAGGCGATGAATTTATAATCATTTTCGGCGGAACCTCCAGGGAGGCAAGGCGGCTCGTGGAGCGCCTGGAGAGAAAGCTGGCCCAGGCGCCCATGCCGGAGCGCCAAACCTGGGGGGTTTTATTTTCCTGGGGTATTTCGTCGCTGGGCGAGGACAAGATACAAAATCCGGAAGATTTCGTCAAACTATCGGATGCACGCATGTACGTGCAGAAACGGGCCAAGAAAATCAGTCATGGGGAGGTAAACAGATGAGCGGGTTTTTAACGGCGGAGGCCCTCAAGGTACGGCGGGCCGAACAACTGAAGGCCATAATCGGCAAGCTGTCCAGCGGCGCGCTGCCCTCGGAAGTAAAGAAAGAGTTCCATGATTTGATACGGGACGCCGACGCGCTGGAGGTTGCCGCCCTCGAGCAGTCGCTTATCGAGGGCGGCATGCCGGTAGAGGAAGTACAGCGGCTGTGCGAGGTGCATGCCGACGTTTTCAAGGCGGGCCTCGAGCGCGGCCAGCGGGCGGAACGCATGCCGGGGCATCCGGTGCATACGTACATGGCCGAAAACCGGGAAGCCCGCAAACGCATCGGGGCGCTTCTGCGCGCCTGCGTTTTCGGGGGGCTCGGCGCAATCGCTGCGGCAGTCGAGTCGCTCAAGCCCGAAATCATACATTTCGAGCGCAAGGAAAACCAGCTATTTCCCTACCTCGAGCAAAAAGGATTTACAGGCCCGTCCAAGGTCATGTGGGGGAAGCACGACGAAATCCGCGCGGTTTTCAAGGAACTTGCCGAGACTCTGGCCAGTGGAAACCTGCCAGCCGCGCGGCGGCAATCGCGCGATCTTGCCCGCAGGATTCGCATGATGATCTTCATGGAAGAAAAAATACTTTTCCCCAACGCCCTCAAGAAGCTGTCGGACGCCGATTGGGCAAGCGTGCGCAACGGTGAGGACGCCATCGGCTTTGCCTGGGTGCGGCCGGGTGCGGAATGGGATCCGGCGTTGGCAAGCGCCTCGCCCCAGAAGGCGATGTACGCAAACTTCGAGGCCGCTGCCGCCGACGCGGTAAAAAAACTCGATGCGCCGATTCCGCTGTCCGTGGGTTCCCTGCCCCCCGCTTACCTTGACCTTATCCTTAAAAACCTGCCTCTGGACGTATCGTTCGTGGACGCGGACGACAAGGTCATGTATTATTCCGACTCCCCACACCGGGTCTTTCCGCGCAGCCCCGGCATTATCGGGCGGGCAGTGCAGAATTGCCATCCCCCCAAAAGCGTCCATATCGTGGAAAAAATACTTGAGGCTTTCAAGAACAAGGAGAAAGACAAGGCGGATTTCTGGATAGAGATGAACGGCCGATTCATCATGATTTCCTATAAAGCCATCTATGACGACGAAGGGAAGTACCTTGGGACCCTTGAAATGAGCTGGGACGCCACCGACATCAGGAAGCTGGAAGGACAGCGGAGACTGCTGGACTGGTAAGCCGGGCGTATCGACTTCGGGGTTGCGCTTGACCAGAGCTTCCGCCTCGGGTAGGGTATCGCCATCATGAATCGAATCATAAGGTTTCTGGCATCGGTAAAACTGGCCGTTGCATTGATAGCCCTTCTCGCGCTGCTCTGCGGCATAGCCACGCTGGTGCCCCAGGGGCTGGAGGAATCGTGGTACCATACCGCATATCCCGAAGCCCTTGCCCGCATCGTCATCGCCACGGGATACCACGGCTTCTTTTCGTCCCCGCTGTTCATGCTATGCAGCGGCTTATTTTTTATTAACCTGCTTGCGTGCACGCTGCGTCGATTCCTGGCGCAGCTCAAGCGCGGAACAAAGGGTCGCTACGGTCCCGACATCCTGCATACCGGAATACTGGCGCTGATAGCCACAGCCGCGTTCTCCGGCTTTTTTCGCGTCTCGGTACCCATAGAGCTCGCCGTGGGAGACGGCATCGCGCTGGATGGCGGAATCTCCGTGCAGGTAACGGCCATCAAGGCCGCTACGCATCCGGACGGCCGCCCCAAGGATTGGGTCACGAACGTGAATATCGTCACGCCGCTGCGCCCGGACGGCTTTGAAGGCGTTATTCGGGTAAACAAGCCGCTTTCCATCGCCGGAGCCAGCCTGCACCAATACTCGTGGAAGCAAGGCGACGTGGCCAGAATCCTCGCCGAAGGCAGCCCCAAGCTCCTCGAGTCCGGCGCGTCCATCACGCTTGCGGACGGACGGAACGTTACCTGGACCGCGGACCTCGTGAGCACAGGTACGCAAACGAGGGCCGCGGGCCTGCTCATCGGCCATGAGGCGATCGGGCTGCTGCCCGGCCAGGAACATGCCGGGGTTCGGCTGGAATCCATCGGATACCTCGAGCGAACGGTATTGCTCGCAAGCCGGGACCGGGCGTACGCGTATGTCGCGATTTCTTTTTTGATAATTTGCGTCGGTCTCATAGTGCTGGCGATCGACCGGTTTCAATCGATACTCAAGGAGAGACAGCCATGATCGCAACACTGGGATTCATCGCCATCATCGCGGCCGCCGTTGCCTGCGCCGTGGGCATGTTCAAAGGCAGGAAGGAATCCGTATCCTCCATAGCGCTCGCGGCCGCCTGCGCCGCGCTGTTTACGCAGCTGGCCCTACGGAGCGTAAGCATAGGGTTCCCAGCTCTTACCGGCATGTTCGAGTCCCTGGTATTTTATTCGCTGGTGGTCTGCCTTGTGGCGCTGCTCTACGGCTTGACCAAAAAAAACGCGCCGGTGCAGGGGCTTCACTTCGGGTTGATCATGGTGGCGCTCGTGCTTCTCGCGCTCGCCAGCTCACCCATAGCTCCAAAAGCCGTTCAGCCGCCCATGCCCGCCCTGCGCTCCGGCTGGCTCGTGGCCCACGTTGCGCTCAGCTTTATCGGCGAGGCGTTCTTCGCCTTTTCCTTCGTGGCCTCCATCATGATACTCGCGCGCCGGAACCGTTCGGCGCAGGATGCCCCAGCCGATGCGAAACGCTACGATCGGCTCGCCTACCTGTCTGTCGTCGTGGGATATCCGGTGTTTACCATCGGCGCCTTAATTTTCGGCGCCGTATGGGCACAGTCGGCCTGGGGCAGATGGTGGAGCTGGGACCCCAAGGAAACCTGGGCGCTGGTGACGTGGTTCCTGTATACCGCCTACCTGCATGTCCGACTGATCATGAAAAAAGACGGCAGGCTGCTCGCATGGATCAATGTCCTGGGCTTTGCCTGCACGCTCTTTACGTTCTTCGGCGTCAACTTCCTGCTGGCCGGACTGCATTCATACCGCTGACGCCGGATCGCTGCTTAAATAATCAGCGGATGGTTTTGGCCAATGCGGCCGCGTCTTTTCCCGCCTCCAAGGCAATGGACAGATTTTCAAGAGCGCCCACGGGGTTATGAAAACCCATGGAGTTGGCGCTGGCTGTGTAATCCCAGAACCACTGGGCTTTGCGCACGAGCTCCCGGGCTTTGACCAATTCCGACGAAGCGGGGGCGCGTTTCACTGCCATAGCTATTGCGTCATGCGCCTCAGCCACGGCGTTGCCCGCGCGCTTTTGGGCGGCAAATACGGTATCCTGCCTTGTTTTCGTCTGAGCAAGCAGCCATTCGGGGGTTTTATTCCTATGGCATTGGATGCAGGACGATTCTATGTTTTTAAGCGGGCTGGTTATATGATGGCTCCGAACTTTTGTGCCCTCGATAACGCTTTTAGGCATGTGACATGTCGAGCAGCTTACTTGCGACTGACCATGGACGCCGGCTGAGTACTCCTCGAAATCCGGGTGTTGCGCCTTGAGGAGGCGTGCACCGGAATCTGTGTGGGTAAAATCACCGTCGAATCCGCTGGGCTTGCCTTCATAATAGGTCCAAACAGCGCTAGCTCCCAAGCCGTTCGCCCAGGGAAACACCACTTTGGTGCTTACCGGCTCAAAATAATACTCGGAATGGCATTGAGCGCATACATAGGTTTCCATCTGGCTTCTGGTAGCTTTGGACAAGTCTATGCCGGTTTTGGCTGCAGCCTCTATGAATCCGGGCTGCACGACGCGCAAATACCCGTTGGAAGGATCATGACAGGTGAGGCAATCGATGCCCGGATGAGAGTCCTTGGCGAGTTCGGCCAGAGGCTTTTTGGCGTATTCCCACCCCTGGCTGGCAAAAATATCCGCAATATCGCTAGTCTTGCATGAAAGGCAGGCGCCCGGAGTTTTTTCGCCAATCCTTTTGGATGCCAACAGATCCTCAAGCGCATATACATGACCGCGATCTTCCGCGTAATCCTTTAAAAAAGGACTTCCTTTAAAGTTGGTGGAGATTTCTGGCAGAAGCTCCACGCGCTGAAATTGTACGGATCCGCCATATCCGGTAGGAGAAGGTGCCATCAGCTTGTTTGATTCGTTCATCTTAACTTCAAGCGGGAAACGCTTTGCCCATTGGCTGGCAGTCGGGCCGTTTGCCTCTACCGTTGCGGCGCTTACCGCATCCTGCGGTACCGCAGCCGGAGGTTTTGGGCGCGAGCAGGAAAAAAGAAACAAAGCCGCTATGGCTGCCGCGAGTGAAAGGCCGATGGTGAAGAATCGTGACTTTCTCATCCTGAAGGCTCCTTGTACGGTAATATCCCTAACTATAACTGATTCCTTTTTTTTTCACCAGCGAAAGCCGATATTACAAGTATGAATCATCGTAATAAAACAGGGAGACCAAGGCGCCATACGGCAGCACCGGCCTTCGTTCTACTTTTTCTGTGCGTTGCATATCGGATTCAAGCCGATACGCAATTTCCCCCATTGGGCGGAGACAGGGACATTTCCAAGGCAGCCGACTCGGCCGATATCAGGGCGCGCCTTTGGGAGCCTGTGCTCAGCGTACCCATAACGGAAGCCGTTACCCAAAAAGAGCGGATGGAAACAAACGCGTGGGGAAACTGGAAAATTAAATACGCCCGCACCAAAGAATCGCTGTACACGATAATAATCCCGCAACGCGGCGGGCTCTGGGCGGATTATGCCCAAGGCAGCTGGATATTGAAACGGTCCATGAAAGACGGCTCCTGGATTCAAGCCAAGGTATTCCTGAGAAGCGACCCTGGCACCTTCATTCGTCTGTATCCGTTCGGCAAGCGCGTTCAGATGGACGTCGTCGCTTACAACGGAGTTCTGTACCGCGAGATTATCCTGCCCATGAGCTTCGATCAGATCGTGCGCGAGCCCTTATCCAAACTCGTCGCGCTCAGTGCCGATATCGTGGACTGGTCCATGTTTTCGCCCAGCCCATCGCTATTCGCGGAACTACGTCGATTCATCGAGGCGGTGCGCAAAGAATTACCGGGATTACGCTATGCCGAAGACGGCGCCATCGACGAAAACGGCACAGCTGTCAGCATTGCCAGCCTTACGCCGCAAGGCAAGAACCCGGGATTGAATTGCTCGGGCTTTCTCAAGTGGATGGTTGACGGCATGATCTACCCTCTTTCCGGTTCGTATCTATCGATTCCCGGGCTCAAGGCGCACATGCTGGAGGTTCGGGGATCGGGCTTCACGGAACCGTACGAAGAGCTCCTGGACCCATTTTTCGGCCTTGACTGGAGCAGGGCCCTGGCCCAAGCCGCG
Source organism: uncultured Treponemataceae bacterium (assembly GCA_964485395.1). Classification (GTDB taxonomy): domain Bacteria; phylum Spirochaetota; class Spirochaetia; order Treponematales; family UBA12059; genus JANNSO01. The sequence continues at coordinate 96,575 of CAZAJF010000004.1, forward strand.
TGGTCCGTGCTCTACGCGGGCATCGTGGAATCCCCCGTGGCCCACGACGTAAGCGCTCCCGCCTTCGCCCTCATCGCCGGCGCGGCGGACCCGATAAACGGCGGCAGCCTCTACGAAGCCTACAGCGACAATTTCAGCGATGCCGGAATTCCGCTTAGAGGCCTCAAAGCCTTCTTGTTCATGTTGGCAAGCGCGGAGCCCGGACGCATGTATTTCGCCGAATTCAACGCTCGCGACGCGAAAGGCCCCACCTTACGCAGGTATTTCCATGTTGCGGCGATATTGCCCTATTTCGACGAACAGGGAATTTTCCGGGTTACGGTATTCGAAAGCGCCGCCGAAACCTCGCTGGAACGAATCATGGGCGACAGGAACTATGAGTTCGTCAAGCTGATACGAATGCCCGTATTGGCGCAGTTTCAGCCTCCCCGCCTTGTTCCCATGGATTGACACCGACAAAATCAGTTCTTCTCTTGCCAAAAGGCTATTTCGCGTTATTATTAAGAACACTATATGAAAGAGGATGGCCATGGGCGACCAGGAATTACTTGTATTGGCAAAAAAATTGATTGACGCGGGGATACAGCTTAACGCGATTTACGAACCGATAGGTTGCCTCTTCACCCTCAAACTTTCGGATTTACCACCGTTTATGGAAGATAAAGACTCTTTTTTTGCCTCGGAATGCGGCTTGGATAAAGCGACGTATCTCAGCTGGAAAACATATGTCCGGGAAGGCTGCCCGTGCACGGTACAAGGGAAACGGGGCCCGTGCAAGCGCCAAGCCGCAAAAACAAGCTCTATCTCCCCCCAGGAATTCGCCCTCAGAAAAAGGGAAGGCTCCCTGGTCTGCTCGAGGCACGCCAAGAAAAATTAGTATTCGCGCACGGGAATAAAAAACGCCGGTCGGGCATCAACCCGATCGGCGTTTTTATTTGATGCGGTATCCGCTGAAAGTCTTACTTGCCGCCGTTTGTCGGCGCAACGGGAGTCATGTCCGCGTTGATGCGGGTGATGATCTCGCCTGCTTTTTCCTGGTACCGGGTGGGATCGGTCTGCGCGGCCAAATCCAGGTACACCTTGGCTTCCTCGAAACGGCGCGAAGCAAATGCATTGATGCCCAAGGCATAATTGGTAATGGCAAGGTCGCTACCGAGGGAGAGAGCCGCCTTGTAATATTTCTCGGCCGCGGCAAAGTCGTTGCGCGCATAAGCAATGAGCCCCAGGTAGTAATGGGAGATATAATTTGATGAGTTCTTGTTGAGCGCGCTCAGGAAAAGCTCCTGGGCTTTTTCATAGGCTTTATCGCCGTAGGCCTGCACTCCGGTAGTGACGAATTCGGCGAAAGTAAGCTGGGAATCGATGTACGCGGTAAAATCCTGGTCGATGACGCTGTCGCCATACCATTTCCTGAAGAAGTTCTGAATGGCCAATTGGTTGTCCGCCTGGGAGGCGCCGGTGCGCATCAAGGCAATGGAATCCCACACAAAGCGGTTGTAGCGCGCATTCGTGGAATTAAGGAAGAACGAAACAAGAGCCCAGGACTGCGGATAGAAAACATCCAAGCCGAGCTTGGCTTCTTCCGATGAAAGACCCATCAGCGATTCTATCTTATACAGTTTGCCTTCGGACTTCAGCAGCTTGACCGTTTCGAGCCAGGCCTGGTTTTCGTTGTACTTGACCGCTGCAGCGGCTTCGTCCCAGGCGGCGCGCTCGAAGTAAACGGCGAAACCCTCGCGGATCCACAGCGGCGGATCCACGACGAAAGCCTTGAGGTATTGCACGAAACTCTGGTGCGCCAGCGAGGCGTCGAACTCAGCCTGATCGGCTTTGTTGAACAGCACAAGCTCGGAACGCTCGATCGTCGGATAATGGAGGTAGACAAAATCTTCCTTGGGCTGGCCGATCACTTTCTGCAGATAGGCATTAAAGCTTTCCTTGTCGGCAAAAGCCCGTACGGTGAGGGGCGCCTTGAGCGCGACTTCGTCGAAACGGAAATACTCGTTGTACAGTTCGAACAAGCCTTCCAGCTTCGCGCCGAGCAACATTGCCTGTGCCTCGTCGCCTGCGGACCATACGACATAGTGCTCGGTGCTTGCGCTCGTAAAGTTTGCGGTTTGTCCCCAAACGGACGCTGTAAGCGCGCACAACACGGCAACAACGATAATTAATTTCTTCATGGTTCACCCTCCGTGGTATTCCAAAAACCTTTTCACTGAACTATCGGCAGGTTTTCCCGAAACATTGAGCTTTTTCTCGGAATTCGCCTGCAATCTTACATTAATGAATAATACGTTCGTTTCCCGGTTTTTGTCAAATTATAAGGAAGTTGGCATTACGTCGAGAAGCGGTCGATGACGAGGTTTACTTCCTCGATGAGGATACCGGTAAATCGTTCGATATTGTCGATGATATACTGCTGCAGATTATGTATATTGCCGGAAAGCTGGGTTCCGAACGGCAATTCTATGATGATAGTAAGACGGTAGCCCTGGGAGTCGGACTTTACCGTAATCTTCTGGATGCGGATGGCATCGTTGAATTCATCCACGCAGTGGATGACCATTTGCGACAGGGCTGCTTCCGAGATGACGATGCGGCCGCGCTTGGAAAACTCAGGGCGCACTACGGATTTCTCATATAGCTTGGGCGGCGTAATGATGTTGGTGCCCATGTTTTTCTGGAAAAACACCCGGATGCTGTCGTAAAAGATTCGGGGATAGCTGCGTTTGATCTCGATGGCGGGCACCGGAATGACGTGCTTTCCCTCGATTTTCCTGGACTGGATGGCCGCGTCGATATCCTCGCGGCTGGCGATGTCTTCTATCTTTATGATCTTGAACGGATGCGGAATTTGCAGGCGCTCGGCGATCTTAAACACCATTTTTTCGGACGTGCCGATGAGCAGGATTTTTTTCCAGCGGTGCTTTTGCAGGTAGCGCGCCACTTCGTCGCGATGCGTCTTGTCGTGAAACAAGGCCGTCTTTACCGCGGCCATGTAGAGTTTCTCGCGTTTTGCGGATTTACCCGCGACGATGGCATCGCCCTTGATAAGTAGCCCGTCGTCTATCAGAAGATCGATCCCGTATTTCTGGCTTACCAATTTGGCGCGAAAGCTCTTGCCCGTGCCGCTCTCGCCTACAAGCGCAAATACCCGAATGCCGCGCCACAGCCATAAAGCTTCATACATCAATCGAAACATGGCCTTAGTCTACCCTGCATTGGAGCAAGGGTAAAGAGGCGTTCAAGCAACGCTCAGGAAGGTCCTCGCGGATTACTCGGTAATGAGCTTGGGAAAGCGGGCTTTCACTGCCGCGCGAAAATCCAGTACGGCTTTTGCCGTGTCTTTTTCACCGTTCAGAAAAGACGTCTGCTGATCCGCCCAGAGTTTCTCCAGGTCCTGGTCATAAGCGCCAAGATTCGCGCCACTGACCTCCAAGGCTATTTCCGCGAACGCGGAAAAATAGTCCTGTCCGCCAAGGTACGGGTCATTAAAGCTGCCTTTTGTTTTTTTAATGACCTCAAGGTTGGAAACGAGGTCCCGCCGGTCTTTAGCCCATTGCTCGAGATACGCGGCGTCGGTACAGAGAAACCGTATCAGGTCCAGGGCTTCCGCCTTGACCCGAGTTCCTTTTCTGGCCGCCAGCCATGTACCGCCGTTAAAATAAGGCAGTGGGCCCCTGATCATAAGCCAATCGCCCGCGGTATCAGGAGCGTTCGATTCAAGCGCGAAGCGCAACCCCCACGACGGCAAGAAATAACCAAAAACTTCTTCAGCCTGCCCGCCGCCCGGGAGTTCGTCCCGCATGCCGGCGAACCATTCCGAGCTCCATTGCCTGTATCCCGCGGTGTAGCCTTCCGCCATAAAAAGCTTGCAGACTTCCAGCAGCCGTATCATTGCCGGATCTACGACGAGGCGCCCGTCCTTTACCCAACCGGCTTTCCGGCCGCCTATGAAAACCCGGGAAAGTTCGTCGATCGAGGCGATCGTGCAAGCGCGCCCCCCGGATTTTTTTTTGATCAGCGCGGCCGTTTCCAGGAATTTCCCGGTATCGGCGAACAGCGACTGGAGGCTAGCGGAATCGTCGGTACCAAGGTATTTTTTTGCGAGCGACCTGCGGACGAAAAATCCGCCGGGCGACATCTGCCAGGATAAACCTGCGACTTTTCCCTTCGCATTCCTGGCGGCATCCAGTACGAAAGGCGCGGTGGCGGCATAGGATTTTTTAAGTGCGGACAAATCCGCGAGCAATCCCGTCAAGGCAATTTTTTTTACATAGGCGGCGTCAAGCGCAAAAACGTCCGGCGCGCCATCTCCGTTTTCCAAGGCGCCTTCCAGCCTAGCCTGGTATTCGGAACCTTGAATGTAAACGACCTCGATTTTCAGCTTGGATCCGTCTACTCCTGCCAATCTCCGGTAATCGCTGACCATATCGCTTACATCCTTGGAAAAAGTCCAGACAAGGAGTTTTTCGGTTCCGACGCCGGAGCATCCGGAAAGCATGAAAAGAAACAGAACGATGGTCAAACAATAAAATCGATTCTTGCCTTGCATGCGAGGCTCCTTTTAATGATTCCGGGTAGCTTGGTACCATAATAAGCCGACAGTATGGATTAAAGCAACAATTGCGTTGTAAAGCCAAAAAAACCGAGCTATAATTTGTGAATATTTATATCTATCAAAGATATCCTTGGACCATTTTCTTGCTTTTAAATCGCCATGTTTGTTTCCATGAGGTATATGGGGGATTAACGTGAAAAAGAAAAACAATCCAGTCGTTTTTTTGTCAATTTTCTCGATTATGTTAATTATATTTAATTTATCGGCCTGTAAAGATATCATCGGCGATATCGCAAAAGACATAGCTGTCTTTTACCCCGACATCAATATCAAACAGGACAAGACCAATATCCTTGTTTCCACCGGTTCTTTTTCCTTTCCGGAAATCGTGGCGGACGGCCCAGGAGAGAAGTACAAAAGCTCAAAGGTGGAATTTACCATCGAGAATACGGGACAGACAAATCTCGTAATTTATGCCATAACGGCGACAGCCGACGATTTCGTCGTAGACACTTCGGCGACCTCGTTTACGATAGCGGGAAGCGCATCCACGAAATTTTCCGTTCTTTTCGATCCGATTAAAGTCGGAGAAATTTCCTCTACCCTTAAAATAACCAGCAACGATGTCGACGAGGCTTCGTACGTTTTCACGATGTCGGGAACGGGAGTAGAACGGGATATAACTGCACCGGCAAAACCGGCAAAGCCCGATTTGGATGCCGACGGAGATTCGGGAGTTTCAAACTCGGATAATATCACCAATCTGACTACCGGACTAACCATACTCGGTACGGCAGAGAAGCTTTCCATCGTGGAGCTATATTCCGGGGAAACCGTCATTGCTACTACGGACGCGAGCGCCCTCGGAGCGTGGAGCGTCGACATAGACCTGCCCGAAGGCACGCATACCCTTACGGTTTGCGCTACGGACTCCGCCGACAATAAATCGGAAGCTTCGGAAGCGCTCGTCCTGCAAGTGGATACGACAATAGCGGCACCTGGCGAACCGGATTTGAACAAGGATTCCGATACGGGATCATCCAATATCGACAACATCACCGGCATTGCGACGGAATTGGTTTTTGACGGTACGGCCGAGCCTGGCGCGACAGTCTCCCTGTATTCCGGGCCAACCTTTATCAAAAGCGGAACCGCGGCCTCGACAGGCGACTGGAGCATCGCCTGCGACTTGACCGATGGAACGCACAGCCTCACCGCGGTTGCAGGCGATGCGGCGGGCAATGGCCCTTCGGACGCCTCGAAAGCGCTGAGCATAAAGGTTTTAAGTTCGATCGCGTCGCCGTCAGCCCCGGACCTTGATACCGCAGCCGACACGGGAATTTCAAGCTCAGACAATATAACCCGGCAGACGACCGGCTTGAATTTTTCAGGGACGGCCACCCCGAACGCCACGGTAACACTGTACCGCTCGCTCACGATATCGCTGGGAACATGCGTCGCGGACGCATCGGGATCATGGAGCACGGAGCTAACCCTGCCAGCCGGAACGCACTCTGTAACCGCAAGGGCTTACCTGGCCTTGACCGAACAGTTTTCCAACCACTCGGAACCTCTCAGCGTATCTGTGGACACTTCGTGCGCGGCGCCTTCCGCGCCCGATCTTTCCGCCGAGGACGATTCCGGAAGCTTGAGCAACGACGATATTACGAAAAAAACGAACGCCCTTTCCTTGACCGGAACGACGGAACCAGGTTCGGTCGTAGAGCTTTTCCGCGAAGGCACAGCAGCCCTGGGAACAGCCGGCGTTACCGACGGAAATTGGAGTTTCGAGGCTACGCTCGCCGCAGGAACGCACGCGATTACCGCGATAGCCACCGATTTGGCGGGAAACGTTTCCCCCGCTTCCACTGCCCTGAGCCTTGTCGTGGATACGACGGCGGACAAACCGAGCGCCCCGAACCTGACCGACGCCTCCGATTCCGGTAAATTTAATTATGATAATGTAACCGGCATAGCCACCGGGCTCGTTTTCGACGGAACGGCCGAAGCCAATGCCGAGGTGTCGCTCTACGAAAGCTCCAGCGCAGTAGGCAGCGGAACGGCCGACGCGAGCGGAGCATGGTCGATCACCATGGATTTGGCGGCGGGCACCCATGCCATCAGCGCAAAAGCTACATCGGACAGAGCGGGCAACGGCCCTTCCCTGGCATCTTCGGCATTGTCGGTCGTAGTGCGCACTGCTATCGCCGCGCCATCCGTTCCCGATCTCGACGCAGCGGACGATACGGGAACTTCGATCAGCGACAATATAACGAAAAACACAGGCGGGCTTACGTTCTCCGGAACAGCGCTCGCAGGCGCCAAGGTTACCCTGTATTCCGCACTGACAACCGAACTTGGAAACTGCACGGCCAATGGAAGCGGCAACTGGAGCCTCGATGTAACGCTCGGGGCTGGCAGCCATTCGGTAAGCGCTCTCGCGTACGACGAGACTACATATCAATCGTCGAGCCATTCTCCGGCGCTTAACGTGACTATAGACACTTCGTGCCCGGCCCCTTCCGCCCCCGACTTGGCCGCCGCCGACGATTCCGGAAGCTTGAGTAATGATAATATAACAAAAAACACAAACGCCCTCACCTTGAACGGAACAACCGAATCAGGTTCGAGCATCGAAATTTTCCGCGCGGGCACGATCGCGCTGGGAACGGCCAACGCATCCGCAGGCAACTGGAATTTCGAAGCCACGCTCGCGGAGGGAACCCATGCCATCACGGCGGTCGCCACCGACATCGCGGGGAACGTGTCGCCGGCCTCGGAGGCCTTGAGCCTCGTCATCGACACGACCGCCCAAAGCCCGTCCAGCCCGGACCTGAATTATGACTCGGATTCCGGGACCAGCCATACCGACAACAAGACCGGATTCAGCATCGGCCTCGTTTTCGACGGGACGGCTGAGACAAACGCGGAAGTATCGCTGTATGAAGGCGCCACCGTTTTAGGCAGCGGTACCGCGAATTCCTCAGGAGCGTGGTCCATCACCTGCGACCTGGCGGCGGGAACCCACGGCATCACCGCGAGGATTACGGCGGACAGCGCGGGAAACGGACCATCCACAGCCTCTTCCGCGCTGTCGGTCCAAGTGCTCACGGCGATCGCAACGCCGTCCGTCCCAGACCTGGACACGGCGGACGACACGGGAAGCTCAAGTTCAGATAATATAACCAAAAACACCGGCGGTCTTACTTTCTCCGGAACCTCCATCGCCAGCGTCAAGATAACATTGTACGACGGCTCGCTGGCTGCGCCATTGGGAAACTGCATGGCAAGCGCGGGCGGCACGTGGAGCCTCGACCTGACGCTGGGTGCGGGAACCCATCCGGTATTCGCCCGAGCCGAAGACGAGGCGACCGAGCAGTACTCAAGCCAGACCGCCGCCGTGTCAATTACGGTGGACAACTCCTGCGCCGCTCCGACGCTGCCCGACCTGGCGGCTTCCGACGATTCGGGAAGTTCAAGCACCGACAATATCACGAAGAATACGAGCGCGCTCACTTTCAGCGGTACCGCGGAAATCGGTTCCAGCGTCGAGCTTTTCAGGGGCGGCAGTACTTCTCTGGGTAGCATGACCGCAGCAAGCGGAAACTGGAGCTTCGAATTTACGCTGGCAGAAGCCGCGTATTCCATAAGCGCCATAGCCACAGACACGGCGGGCAATGTCTCGGCCGCTTCGGCTGCCTTGACGCTGATAGTCGATACGAGCACGCCGGCCGCGCCTTCCATCCCCGATCTCGCCGACGCAAGCGACACGGGCACGTTGAACGGCGATAATATCACAAAAAACACCACGGGCTTGGTTTTCGCCGGAACGGCAGAAACAGGCGCGACCGTAGAGCTCTTCCGCGCGGGCACGGTATCCCTCGGCAGCGGAACAGCCACGGGCGGGAACTGGAGTTTCGCCGCCGCCGCACTCCTGGATGGAGCCAACTCCATTACTGCAGTCGCCACCGATCCCGCCGGAAACTCCTCCTCGGTTTCCGGCGCGTTGAGCGTAACCGTGGACACCGCGGCAGCCGCACCTTCTCAGCCCGACCTTGCCGCCGCCGACGATACCGGCACTTCTTCCAGCGACAATCTGACGAAAAACACGGTAGATCTCACGTTCTCCGGAACGGCGGAAACAGGTTCGACCGTCGAACTGTTCCGGGAAGGCTCCGTATCGCTGGGGTCCGCCGCCGCCGCCGGCGGAAACTGGAGCATCGACGCGATACTTACTCCCAGCAGCCACACCATACTGGCGCGCATTACGGATATCGCGGGCAACGTATCGGCGTTCTCGCTGTCCACGGCCGTGGAAGTGGATGTTAGCGCGCCTGCGATGCCGGGCATTCCGGACCTCGCTACCGAAGACGATTCAGGAATCGCTACCGACAATATCACGAAAAACACCTCAGCCCTCACCTTTACGGGAACGGCTGTGGAATCCACCTCCAGGATAGAGCTTTTCCGCGCCGGCACCGTTTCACTGGGTACATCGACCGTAAGCGGTGGCGTCTGGAGCATCGACGCGTCATTATTGGAAGGAAGCTATTCGATAACGGCCGTCGAGACCGACGCTGCGGGCAATGCCTCCTCCGCTTCCTTTGCCCTGGCTTTGACGGTGGATACCACCGTCGCCAATCCCTCCATTCCGGATCTGGACGCGACGGACGATACAGGCAGTTCCGATACCGACAACCTTACCAGGAATACGAGCGCCTTGACCTTCAACGGCACAGCGGAATCCGGGGCTGCCGTTACCATAAAAGACGGAGCCACCGTACTGGCTTCAGGCACCGCGACAGGAGGAAACTGGATCATCGACGCGAGCCTAGCCGCCGGACTTCATACGATCTCTGCTTACGCGACAGACATCGCGGGAAATATTTCAGGCACCACCACTACCTTGAGCGTTACCGTCGATACCACCGCCCCGGGAATTCCGGGCACCCCAAACCTTGCGGACGCGAGCGATTCGGGAACTTCAAACACCGACAATATCACCAAAACGACTACCGGGCTCTCGTTTACCGGAACCGCCGAAGTTGGAATCGGCGTGTCTATATACCGCCTTGGAACCGTTCTGCTCAATTCGGGAACGGCGACGGGAGGTAACTGGAGCATCGCTGCGGACCTCGCCGAAGGCGCGCACTCCATAACGGCCGTCGCTACCGACGCCGCGGGAAACTCCTCGGCAGCTTCAACCGGGTTGTCCGTAACTATAGATGCCACGGCTCCATCCGCGCCGGCGTTACCGAATCTCCTTGTCGCAAGCGACCTCGGCAGCTCCAACACTGATAATATTACCAGCAAGGCGAATCCGCTTTCTTTTGACGGAAGCGCGACCAGCGGGCTCATCATCAAGTACTACGACGAAACAACCAACGGAGGCTCAGTTGCATCTTCGGGCACCTACGCCTTCTCGCTGAGCCTGTCGGAAGCCAGCCACGACATCACAGTTACCGCCACGGATGTGGCAGGGAACGAATCAGCCAACTCGCCGATTTTAACCGTTCTGATAGACAGGACCGCGCCATCGGTTCCATCGGTTCCCGACCTTGCAGCGACCAGCGATACCGGTTTCCTGGATAACGACAACATCACCAAATTGCTTACCCTCACTTTCAACGGAACCGCGGACGCGAATGTAAATATAACACATATCATTACTGGCACAGGTCTAGGTTCGACTACTCCGGCCGCGACCGCGGACGGATCGGGCAACTGGTCTTTTCCCTTTACTTTCATGGCCTCAAATTCACCCGTGACGGTTTCCGCCAAAGCTGTTGATCTGGCAGGGAACGAATCCGTCGCGTCCTCGGGTTTAGTCGTCACGATAGACACAGCGGCACCGTCCGCGCCAACAGGGATCGATCTCGCTACGGCCGACGATACAGGATCAAATACCGCGGACAATACCACCAAACAGACCACCGACTTGACCATCTCCGGATCCGGCACGAACGGTACCCGCATCGAGCTTTTCAGGGCTGGCACCATATCGCTCGGAACAATGGACATTACGGTAGGAACGGCGTGGACCTTCGAAACAAGCTTGGCGGAGGCCGTTCATTCGATTACCGCAAAGGCGACCGACGCGGCAGGCAACACCTCTTCCGCGTCTACCGCATTGTCGATTACCGTCGATACGACGGTAGCGGCTCCCTCGATTCCGGATCTTTTGACGGCGGACGATACCGGCAGCTCGAGCAGCGACAACCTTACCAAACTTACGAGCGGCATCACCTTTACCGGTACGGCGGAAGCGGGGGCTAGCGTCAGCATCAAGCAGGGGAGCACGGACCTCAACGCAGGCACGGCTACCGGAGGCAATTACAGCATCGATACCTCGCTGACGGAAGGAGTCTACGGAATCTTTGCGGTTGCGACGGACATCGCAGGCAATGTTTCCAGCGCATCCTCGTCATTGAGCGTTACGGTGGATACGACTCCCCCGACGACCACGCCTTCCCTGCCCGATCTTGCCAGCGCGGACGACTCAGGGTATTCCAGCACTGACAATATTACGAACCTTGCCACGGCGCTTACCTTCTCGGGTTCGGCCGCAACGGGAGACACCATCGTCCTGTACCGAGCGGGAAGCACAATCCTGGGAACCATGACAGCCGCGGGAAGCGCCTGGAGCTTTGATCTCAGCATCGCCGAAGGCGTTCATTCGATTACCGCGGCGAGCGTCGATGCGGCAGGCAACGAAAACACTTCCGGCGCGCTTACGCTTACCATAGACACGACCATTCCGCTGGCCACGAACCTGCTTACGCCTTTCCAAGGCGACAATACCGGCAAGAACCTGAAGCCTACATTTAAGTGGAAGACCATCGCCGACGCCTACAGTTATGACCTGCAAGTAGACGACAGCTCGGGCTTCGCCAGCGCGGAGATCAGCCAGACCGTCGTAGGCGCCGTTACCTATACACCGGGCAGCGATCTGGCCGTATCGGGCACCGCACCCGTAGGCAGGAGATATTACGTGCGCCTGCGAAGCACGGACGCCGCGGGCAATTCATCGACATGGAGCGATTCCACTCTGCTGCGCTACGTAAACATAGGCAGGTTCGACGCCGACCTTAACGGCGACGGATTTTCGGATGTCATAATCGGCACGAGAAGCCTGAACGCGTATGTTTACCTCGGCAAGACAACGGCGTCATTGACAACGCCGATAGCTTACACGAATGCAAACTTTACGATAACCCAGGCGGAAACCATCGTAAATCTCGATTCGGTCGGCGACCTGAATGCGGATGGATTCCAGGATCTTGTCGTAACCACAAATCTACAATCCTACCTGTATTACGGCTCTGCCGCCTTCAACGTGAGTTCCGACCTGACGCTATCCGGCAAAGGTCTTTCGTCGTATTCAGATGGTGATTGCGTATCGGCGGCCGGCGACATCAACGGCGATGGCTATGGAGACTTGATCATCGGCGACAGTTCCGCAAACGGGGATGCGGGTGCCGCTTATATCTATTACGGCGGCTCGGCCATGACCTCGGGCATTGGCACAACCCTCAGTCCGATAATTGCGACCCATCAATTTGGAGCTTATGTTTCCGGCGGCGGCGACATGAACGGCGACGGGTATTCCGATGTAGTCGTGGGAATGCAATATACATACGGATATGGCAGCCTCTATCTGGGCGGAGCCAGCATGGAAACGACAGCCGATCTTTACTTCCCCTCTACTACTGCAGTCGCTTCAGGCGGGGCCGGCGTACTTCTTACGGGAGACATGAACGGCGACGGCTACGCGGACGCTTTTATTGTTTCCCAGGATACCACAGCGAATGTCTGCGGCTACTATGGCGCTTCTACCGTGGAAAATAACAAGGATATAACTTTCTCTTATACCGCCCAGTCAAATTTCTTCATGCAATTGAGTTCCGCCGACCTCAACAGCGACGGCTTTGAGGATTTAATATTCGGGCATTCGCAAACCGCCAGCAGCAACGGGAAAGCCTATGCGTATTACGGCGGAGCTACGATCGATACACTTGCCGACTACACATTGTCCGGCTCAACCGGCTCTGCGTTCGGGCAGGCTGTCGCCGGCGGCGGTGACGTGGACGGCGACGGATTCGACGATATTATCGTCGGCGAGTGGATGTTCAATTCGTTGATTGGGCAGGCTTACCTGTATCGCGGCGGAAGCTCGGCAGATACGACGAAGGATGTAACGTTTACCGGCAATGGAAGTGCGACTTGGAAATTTGGGGGGACCGTAAGATGAGCAGCCGCATTAAAAATCAGGACATACACCGGCTTTCCGTAAAAGCACGGGTTCTGCTCTGCCTGCTTTCGCTCTGTACATACCTTTCCGCCCAGGGTCTTGTCCTGGAACTGAACCCGGCCGTAGATTTTCCGTTCGGGCCCTGGACAGACGGAGCGGGCGGGATATCGGCGGTTGCCGTACCGGGATACGAAAAAATGTATACTATCGGCGGCGGCGGGCGGATGGACGCACGCATGCCTTTCCTCAATTTGGGAGGTCTTTCCGTCGACGCCAGCGTCGCATACAACCTGAACCGCGTACTCAACAACACGAACCTGAGCCGTTTCACCTTCGCGGCGGGCCCCGGCTGGAACCTGAGCTTCCTGGACCGTTTCGTAGTTTCCCTCGGCGCGTACGGCGGGACCATGCTCAGCGTCCACCCTTCATCCTCAAGGGCGGGACTCGTACCCATGGCCGGCGCCAAGGCGTCGTTCTCGTATCGTCTTTCCCCGAGTTTCGCCCTTGGCCTCGGCGGTTCCTACGACTGGTCTTCAACCTATTCCGGCGCGTCCGTATTCCTGGGTACGAGCTTTTCCATCTCCGCCCGCGGCGCGAAGGCGCGTCTGGAAATCAGCGAGATTGTCCCGGAGCCGATATTCCCCGTTTTCCTTACCTATTACGACAAAAACTCATTCGGGACGATTACCATCAAGAACGGAGAATCCGATACGCTGAACAATGTCCGCGTAAGTTTTTTCGTTCCCAAATATATGGACGGCCCCAAAGATTGCATCGTGATTCCTGAACTCGCTTCCGGCAAGCAGGCAAGTTCCCCGATCCTCGCTCCCTTCACCGAATCGGTGCTCCTTATTACGGAAGGCCTCAGCGTAATGGCGCAGGTATCCGTAGACTACGAACTGCTCGGAACTCAAAAACACGTCGAAAAAACCCAGACGATCCAGTTCTACGACCGCAACGCCCTGACTTGGGACGACGATAAGAAAGTGGCGGCCTTCGTTACCGCCAAGGACCCCGCCGTGCTCGTATACTCCAAAGGCATCTCGGGCGTCGTGCGGGACGCAGGCCCTCCCGCCATTCCCGAAGCTTTTCGCCTGGCTCTCGGCCTGTTCGATTCGCTGGACGAATACGGCGTACGGTATGTGGTAGACCCCAAGTCATCGTACGCCAGCCTCTCGGTTTCGGCCCAAACCGTGGACTTCGTGCAGTTTCCCCGCCAGACGCTGGAATACCGCGCGGGAGACTGCGACGACCTCATGGTGCTTTTCTGCGCGCTCCTCGAATCGGTCGGCGTAGAAACCGCCGCCATAACGGTGCCCGGGCATATCTACGCCGCGATTTCCCTGGGTGACTATGCGGCCAACCAATGGGCGCTGTTTCCCGAGCTTGGCGCCAATGTCATCAAGTTCGAAGGAACAGCCTGGCTTCCCGTGGAAATAACCATGATTCGAGAAGGCTTTGTGGAAGCGGTAAAAACCGGCGGCAAGGAGTATCGCGACGCCGGCGACAAGGCAGCGATGTTTCCTACCCACGCATCCTGGAAAATCTACGCGCCGGTCGCCGCTCCCGGCGAAAAAACCCTGCGCACGATGGACCCCGCCGTTGCGCTGAAAGCTTATCAGAGAGGATTCTCGGCCTTCGCAAAAGCGGAGCTCGCGCCTTTGGTAAAAAAGCTGCGGGACGAAGCGGGGCAAAAGGGAAACGCCCCCGCGATACACAACCGCATCGGCATTCTCTATGCTAAATTCGGGCTGTACCAGGATGCTGCCGAGGCATTCTCGGCAGCGGCGGCAGGAGGGTATGGAGCTTCCCTCATCAATCTCGCCAACGTGTATTCACTGCTCGGAAGGGAGCGGGACGCCCTTGATAGCTATAAAAAAGCATACGCGATAAAGGCCGACACCAAGACACTTGCCTTGATAACGCGCTTGCAGGATAAACTCGGCGACGCAGCAGATTTCGGGTCGAACCTTGCCATCCTGAAACAGCAGGACCCCACGCTGTCTGCCCGGGTCGCGCCTGGAGGAACCGGAACTGACAGAGGGTCCGCCGCGGATTTCGCGGATCTTTTTACCTGGCCGGAGTAGATGTAGCCCGGATGCGTCTATTGGGTTTTCAGGAGGAGCTTGGCGTCGTTCAGGTCATCCGACCTGTCGAACCAATTATTGGCCAGAGCTTTTTCGAGCAGGGCTTTGGCCTCCGAGAGCTCTCCATATTGAATATCCAGGGATGCAAGCAAAAGAGCATAGGAGCCCCGAAGCAGCGCGGCATCCGCAGGATCGGCGCTGCGCAGCGCAGCCAGTGCCCGTGCTCCAGAACCGTACGCGAGGCCGCACTGAGAAGCCATCCAAGCTGAACGGGCGCTCCCTGCGAAGTCGGCTTCTTCAAGATATAAATCCAGAGCCTCCATGAATAAACCATACGCTTCCATGAAATTTCCGTCCGCTTGAGCCTTGGAGGCGGAATCGATAAGCTCCTCCGCCTCGAGGGCTCCACCCGACCAATCAAGAGCGTCGGGCGTCGCCGCATCTCCCCGAACGCCTCCGACAATCATATCTTTTGAACCTGCAGGATTGGTAAATTTCTGAAGCTTCTGTAGTACCGTCGTAACTACCGTATTTGGCTTTTGCCGTGTCTGCATGGAGTCCAGAATAAAAGTACCCGGCGTGCAAAGCGTAAGCACTCGATTTCCGCTTAGGCCAAGTTCAAGAATGGCACCCTTCGGCAGTTTTAAGCTCTGCGAAGAGTCGAATGTATCACCAATGACAAGCGGCTTCCAAAAGCCTTTTATCAGAACCTCGGCAGTACCGTTCAAGAAGGAAACGCTTACCGGTTCTGCCCCTAGATTCGCAATCAAAGCGAAAAACGCGATAAAAAAAACCATGGAACGTGTTAAGCGCATAAGCCCAACTTTCTTTTCATGCGGTTTTCAAGAAATTCGATCTTACCATGAGTATAAGCCATTTCCCAGTAAATTCCATGAATTTTCCCCTAATCTCCGGAAACAGGGTGCCGATAGTGAAGAGGGGGCACCATGAATTCCACCATTTTGCAGAAATTTATCAGTAGCGCCAATAAGCAAACCGGATCGCTGGACATGTTCGTGACGGAACAGCGATTGATGAACGCCGCGATGCGTTCCAGGGAATGGATCGCGCTGGAAAGCGCCATGGAACGCGCAAACCGGGCTGCGGCAGAGCTTGCCGCGGACGAAAAAAAGCGCATGGAAGCCTGGCACTCGCTTCTGACAGATCTTGGCTTTCCCCTTGATACCCCGAGCGCCAAGGTAATCAGCGTGATACCGCAGGAATACCGCGTCATGCTCGGCGACTCGTGCAGAAAGCTGAAGACTGCCGGCGTAAGGGCCCGTATCGAAAACGAATCGCTCCGCGCATTCGCGGGAAGCGCGGCCTCGACCCTCGCGGGCATCATGGAAGAACTGTATCCCGACCGAAAAGGCACGATTTACGGAAGAACCGGAAACGCCAGGCCGGCAGGAGCCGTACCTATCGTATTGGACACCGCTTTTTAAAGAAACTTTCTTGACGATGAAGCGGCCGCGGCCGCGTGGAGGTTGGAATGCTATCGACATTTACGGGTATTGAAATCGGGAAACGCGGACTCATGGCGCACACTCAAGGATTAACCACCATAGGCCATAACCTTTCCAATGCGTCGACCGAAGGCTATTCCCGGCAGCGCGTAGATATCGGCACCATGGATCCACTCTACGCCCCAGCCTTGAATCGCGAGGAAACCCCCGGGCAAATCGGGCAAGGGCCCATGGTTACCCGCATTTCCCGCGTCCGCGACGAACTCCTGGAAGGCAGGATCGTAAACCAGGAGGGAAGCGTAGGCTATTGGGATACCCGCGACAAATACGTCAAGATCCTCGAGCAGATCCACAACGAGCCCAGCGAAGTATCCGTACGAACCCAGATGGACAAATACTGGGACTCCTGGCAGGAACTGTCGCTGCATCCTTCCGAGCTGGCCCCGCGCGAAGCCGTGGTGCAGCGCGGCAAAACCTTGATAGACTCGATTCACCAGCGTTATACAAACCTTACCCAAACCCGCGACATGGTTGAACAGGACATAGGCATCGTGGTGGACCAGGTAAACGGGCTTACGCGCCAGGTATCCCTGCTCAACGACGAGATCCTTAAAGTAGAGGCCATGGGCGACAACCCCAACGACCTGTACGACAGGCGCGACCTTCTCATAACCAAGCTCGGCAAACTCGTACCCATAACGGTAGACAGACGCGACCCCGACGAATTCATGATACACGTGGACGGCCAGGTCCTGGTGCAAGGCGGCATAGCGCGACAGCTTTCGCTTACCACGGGGGCTGAAAACGACGGCTACGCGAAGCTTCAATGGAAGGACACGAGCGATCCGGCGAAGATTTCCGCCGGCGTATTGGGCGCCCTGGTGGAGCTTCGCGACGTCGACATAAAAGGCCAGATAGCGTCGCTGGACACCATGACGCTCAACTTCACGGACTTGGTCAACGAGACCCACCGCGCCGGATACGGCTTGAACGGAAGCACCGGCAATGATTTCTTTACCGAGCACCCAGCCATAAACAACGTCGCGGGCAACTACGACCGTAACGGCGACGGCGCCTACGACAGCACCTACATCCAGCGCATCACCGGGCAGAACAAGCTCGATCCGCAGGAACAGGTGGGACTCGCCGGCGTCATACAGTTATCCGGCCCCAAGGGCAACATCGCCGTGGAGTATCGCCCCACCGACACCGTGGGCGACGTGCTGCGCAGGATCAACAACTCCGGCGCGGAAGTAACCGCGAGGCTGACGATGGAAGGCAAGCTGCAGCTGCGCGCCACCACCAGCGCCGATTCCGCCAATCCGGATTTCGTGATACGCCACGTGGAGGACTCAGGCGACTTCCTCGGAGGCTATTCGGGTACCTTGGCCGCTACGGGCGAGGCCGGCGCCTACGACTGGGCTCAGGCGGACGCCGCCCTGACCCTGCGCGAGGGCGGCACCGATTTCGCCGTGGCGCCGATCGCCCACCCGTCGGGCTGGATCGAAGTGTCCAAAAACGTCTCAAGCGACATCACCAACGTCGTGGCAGGCTTCGGCAGCAACGGGCGTCCCGCCGAGGCGGGTGACGGATCCGCCGCGCTGGCCATGGCTAACCTGCGCACGGCATCGGTGATGGTGGGATCGGAAGCTACCTTCGACGACTACTTCGCCAATGCGATAGGAAGCATAGGTCTGGAGGGAGAACGGGCTCAGCGAATGGCGGAGACGCATTCGCGCATAGCCAAAAACCTGGGAGAGATGCAGCAGTCGCTTTCCGGCGTAAACATAGACGAAGAGCTGTCCAACATGATCAAGTTCCAGCACGGGTACGCGGCCTCGGCCAAGTTCATCGCCCAATTCGATGAAATGCTGGACACGATCATCAACAGAATGGGTATATAAAGTTAACCGGAGGTTTCCATGAGACGCGTAAGTTCCGACATGATGAACAACGACATGCAATACTGGCTTCGCAGGCGCGAGGACTCGTTGGCGAGCCTGGGCAACAAGATGGCCAGGCAGGAACGCATCGAAAACCCGAGGGACGATCCCATGGGAGCCGCCCACGCCGTACGCTACGAGTCCTTTACGGGCAGGCTGAACCGCTACGAAGAAAACGTCCAGTACACGCTGGACCGCTCGCGCATAGCGGAAGGCTACATGCGCCAGACGCAGGACATCATGCAACGGGTCCGCGAACTGGCGGTCACCGGCGCGACGGGAACCTTCTCCAAGGACGACACCCAGGCCATGGCCATCGAAGTGGATCAGCTCATGGCGGAACTCGTGAACCTGGGCAACGCGCGCGGGCCCGACGGTGATTTTTTATTCGCAGGCGACAAGGCGCGCACCGAACCCTTCAGGGCCGTCGCCGGCTATGTCGACGGAGCAGGCGGGGCGGTGACCACCCAGGTGGACTATCTCGGAGGCCTGGGCTCCCCCCAGGCGGAAATCAGCGAAGGCAACTACCTGGACATGAACCTGCCCGGCGACAAGGTGTTCTGGGCCGAACGCCAGCGGATCGCGGGCAACGCGGACGCGGCCAATTTCCGGGTCCTGTCCGATTCCAGCATTTTCATCGACGGCGAGGAAATATCGCTGAAACCCGGCGATACCATCCATGCCATAATCGCCAAGATCAACGACTCGGGCGTGGCGGTAAAAGCCTCCATGGATCCTTCGAGGCAATCGCTCGTGCTGGAAGGGACGCAATCCCACCGTATCCGCCTCGAAGACGGCGCGGGGTCCAGGGTACTCGCAGACCTGGGCATCCTGAGCGGATCCGGGGTGCCTTCTGATTACGCCCCCACGGCAAAAGTCTCCGGCGGTTCGCTGTTTGACGCCGTCATGCAGCTGCGAGACGCATTGTACAAAGGCGACAACATCGAGGTAGGCGGAAGGGCCCTTGCCGCGATCGACGCCGGGATGGACAACATGAACCGCAGGCTTGCGGAGGCGGGCGCGATGATGGAACGGCTGGAAAGCGCGGGAATGCGGCTCAACAAGGAGATTCCCGACACCACCCGGCTCCTGGCGGCTGAGACGGACCTGGACTTGACACAGGCCGCCACAGACTACAAAATGATGGAATACGCGCACAAGGCGGCAATACAGATGGCCGGTCGCGCCCTGCCCCAGACTTTGCTAGACTTCCTGCGATGATAAAGGAACACGATACAATGACCAGCATACGGACAAAGGCTTTAGGCGACATAGAAATCGACGAGAGGCAGATCCTCGTTTTCGTCGACGGGCTCATAGGTTTCAAAAAATTCACCGAGTTCGCGCTCCTGGACGCCCCGCAAAAGCCCTATTTCTACCTGCAGTCCATCGAAGCCCCCGAGCTTAATTTCATCCTGCTGGACCCGTTCCTGTTCCGGCCGGACTACCTCGTGGACGTACCCGACGAGGCCATGCAAAGCCTCGGGATATCCTCGCCCGAGGACGCGCTCATTCTCTGCCTGGTAACGGTACCTCCCACGGGCGGCTCCATTACGGCCAATCTCATGGGCCCGCTGATAATCAACAAGGCCACCAGGAAAGCCACGCAAGTGGTCCTTGTTGATCCCCGGTGGCAAGTTAAGCATGATATCATGGCGGAACTTGCCGCCTCGAGGAAATAGCCATGCTGATACTCGCCCGCAAGCTGAACGAAAAGCTCGTAATCAGCGACGACATCGTGATCTCCATAATAGAAATCCGCGGAGACCAGGTAAAACTCGGAATAGAGGCGCCCAAGAACGTCAAGGTCTACCGGCGTGAAGTATTTATCGCCATACAGGAAGAAAACAAGCTTGCGGCCGAATCGCCCGTACAGCTTCCGCTCATCGACATCAGCTAGTCCGCCGAGGAAAACACATGAGTGTCATCACCCACCCCGTATCCGGCGCCGTAATCGGCGATCCCTACGCAAAACCCCTGGCCAAGAGGCCGGAACCCGCGCAAGCCCGCAGGTTCTTCGACTCGCTGATCCTGTCGGCTTCCGGCTGGCGCGGGGTATTCGGCACCGACGACGAAGATCTGGGCAACGAGATAAATCCTTCCGCAGCCTATGCGGCAGCGCGCATGGCCAAGGTTTTCGCAGAGTACTTGAAAGAGACCGTTCCGGGCGGCAAAGCGTCGCCGGCGCGAAAGCCCGTGCTCGCCTTGGGCATAGACACGAGGCCTACCGGACCCGTACTCGCCGACGTGATGGCGCGTACGTTCCTGGCGCTCGGAATCGATGTTCGCTACGCGTCCGTGGTGGCCGCGCCGGAAATCATGGCGTGGACCAAAAAAGCCGGAGTGTTGCCGGAGGACGATCCGGACCGGATGGACGCTTTCTGCTACATCTCCGCGAGCCACAACCCGCCCGGCCATAACGGCGTAAAATTCGGCCTGTGCGACGGCGGAGTCCTGCCGCCCGAGACAGCGAAGCTGCTCATCGAGCGCCTCAAGAAAAACGCCTGCGAGCCCCAGGACATCGCATCGACGGCGGACACGGTGGGCACCGTCGGCCATTCGGCCATGGGAGCGGTCTTTTCCGCCACGCCGGCCAACAAGCGGCGCGCCTTTTCAAGCTATCTTTTATTTACAAGGCAGATCTGCGCCGGCCTTCCCCCTGAATTCGCCGACGACTTGGGCAGGGAGGAATCGGTCCTCGATCTTTTGGGCCAATCGGTACGGGCCCGCGAGATAGGGATAATCGCCGACATGAACGGATCGGCACGCTGCCGTTCCATCGACGAGATTTTCCTCGGCGGCCTGGGAGCGGACATACAGCTCATCAATTCAGTACCCGGCAAATTCGCGCACCGCATCGTGCCGGAGGGCAGTTCCCTGGACCAGTGCAGAAAATCCGTTCAGACGGCACATGAGCACGATCCCCGCTACTGCCTGGGTTACGTGCCCGACTGCGACGGCGATCGGGGAAACATCGTCATATGGGACGAGCTCGCCGGCAGCGCCCGCGCGCTCGAGGCCCAGGAGACGTTCGCGCTCGCCGTGCTCGCCGAGCTTGCGTGCGCGGAGCATCAGCGCCTGAAAAACGGCCCGGCCGAAACGGATCCTGAATGGAAAATAGCGGTGGTGGGCAACGACGCCACCAGCCTCCGCATCGATCACATAGCGTCCGCCTTCGGCGCCATCATGGTGCGGGCAGAAACCGGCGAGGCCAACGTCGTGGCCTTGGCCCGATCGCTTCGGAGCGAGGGTTACACGGTGCGAATCCTCGGGGAAGGTTCCAACGGCGGGGTAATAACGCATCCAGCGAGCGTGCGCGACCCTGTAAACACGATTTGTTCGCTCCTCAAGATAATGGCAACGCAGGGAGACGAAACGATTGCCTCCCCCTTCGGCCTCTGGCTCGCGAAGAGCGGCCACGCACTCGATAGTTCCGATAAATTTTCAATAACCGATATCGTGGCAAGCCTGCCCCCCTTCAGCACGACCAGCGTATTCGAAGACCGCGCGGCGCTCCGGGTCAAGTCCACGGACCACGCCAAGCTTAAAAACGCGAGCATCGCGCTCTTTGCGCAGCGCTGGCCGACCATCAAAGCGTTGCTGGCCGAGACAATACCCGGAGACTTGGAATATAAGGTCATCGCAAGCCGCGGCATGAAGGAAATAGAGCTTGCGCCGGGCGACGACGCCGACGCGGGCGGCCTCAAATTCCTCATAGTAAAAAACAATAAGCCGGTGGCCTTCCTCTGGATGCGCGGGTCGGGCACGGAACCGGTATTCAGGATCATGGCCGACGTGCGCGGGGCGGATCCCGCTACCGAGACCCGCCTCCTGGAAATGCTTTCGGACATCGTAAAAACCGCCGACGCCGGCTAGTCCAGGTTGGGCCTCAAACGCCGCTCGGCTTCAGCCAGGCTCAAGCCCGAGCGCGCAGCCCAATCAGACAGCTGGTCGCGCCCAATCTTGCCCAGGTTAAAATAACGGGCCTCCGGGTGCGCGAAATAAAAGCCGCTGACGCTAGCCGCGGGCATCATCATCCAGCTCTCCGTAAGCTTCATTCCCAGCGCCCCGACATCCAGGAGCTTCCATAGAAGCGCCTTGTCCGCATGCACGGGACAGGCCGGATATCCGGGAGCGGGCCTGATGCCCGAGTACTTCACGTCGAGGAGCGACTGCGGGCTCAACTTTTCGCCGGCCGCATAAGCCCAGATTTCCGTGCGCACGCGCTCGTGCAGGCGCTCCGCCAAAGCTTCCGCGAGCCTGTCCGCCAGTATCTTGCACATGATGGCGTTATAATCGTCGCCGGCGGCCGCATAGGCCTCCGAGAGCTCCCGGGCGCCAAAACCCGCTGAACAGGCAAAGGCTCCCATCCAGTCAGGGCCCTGCTCCGGCTGCGCAAGGTAATCCGCCAGGCAGGGAGATGATTGCTTTCCGACCGGCCTGTCCTGCGCCCGAAGAAAGGAAAACCGGGCAAGCTCGGAAGTTCTGCCCTCGTCGGTCCACAAGGCGACATCCTCGCCGCGAGAAGTTTCGCCGGGGGAAGCGGAAAGCGGCAGGGCGTTCGCCGGCCAAATTCCCACCGCCGCCTTGGCATGTAATTTTTTATCGCGAACGATGAGGTCGAGCAGGGCCTTTCCGTCATCCACCAGTTTCCTTGCCTCGGGACCGCGAACGGCATCGTCAAGAACCTCGGGCCAGCGGCCTTTCATGTCCCAGGCGTAAAGGAAAAAAGTCCAGTCTATATAGGGAACGAGCTCGGCCAGCGGATAGTCGTCGTAATGGATGACGCCGAGCCGCTGCGGCTTGGCTGCTCCCAAGGAGAAATCAGGTGCCGCGTGCTGCGAACGGGCTTGGGCAAGCGGCGCGACGGAAGGCCTGGACGCGTCATGGGCGTTTCTGAGCTTCGCGTACTCCGCGTCGATGCTTTCAAGATAGGCGCTTTTTTGCGACGCGGAAAGAAGGCTGCGCACGGTACCTACGGCGCGCGACGCGTCCTTGACGTACACGACGCCGCGGTCGTATTCGGGGCGTACCTTGCACGCGGTATGCATCGCGCTGGTCGTTGCCCCGCCGAGCATGAGCGGAATCGAAAGCCCGCGCTTCTTCATCTCGCGCGCAACCTCCACCATCTCCTCGAGCGAAGGAGTGATGAGCCCGGACACGCCGATTATGTCGGCCTTCTGCCTCACGGCCTCGTCCAGAATCGTTTCGGTGGATACCATGACGCCAAGGTCGACGATATCGTAGCCGTTGCAGCCCAGAACCACGCCGACGATGTTCTTGCCGATATCGTGCACGTCGCCCTTTACCGTGGCCAGCAATATGCGGCCGCGCGAGGAGCCCGACTTCTTTGCAAGTATGGCCGGCTCGAGCACGGCCACGGCCAACTTCATGACGCGCGCGCTTTTTATGACCTGGGGAAGGAACATGCGGCCCGAGCCGAACAGCTCGCCGACCTTGTTCATGGCGTTCATCAGAGGCCCCTCGATTACGGCCAGGGGGTCGCCCAAGGCGGCATGAGCCTCCGCCGTATCGGCCTCGATGAACTCCTCCACGCCCTTGATCAAGGCGTGGGCGATGCGGTCGTCGAGCGGCAACGCGCGCCAGGCCAGCTTGTCGCCGCCCCTGTCGTCGCCTGCCGCGCTGCCGGTCTGGCCTTCCTCCACCAAGCGCTCGGCGTAGGAGAGAAGGCGCTCGGCGGCGTCCTTGCGACGGTACAGGATGACGTCCTCGACCGCCTCGCGGAGCGGCGCATCGATCTCGTCGTAGACAACGAGGGATCCGGGGTTGACGATGCCCATGTCCATGCCCGCCTTGATGGCGTGATATAAAAATACTGAATGCATGGCCTCGCGCACGCGGTCGTTGCCGCGGAAGCTGAACGAGAGGTTGGAGATTCCGCCCGAGATCTTGGCGTACGGCAGGTTTGCCTTGATCCATTCGCAAGTCTGGATGAACTCCAGCGCGTAGCGGTCGTGCGCCTCGAGGCCGGTGGCCACGGCCAGCACGTTGGGATCGATGACGATATCCTCGGGAGGAAAACCCGAGCCGACGAGGCAGTCGTACGCGCGGCGGGCTATTTCCTTGCGGCGCTCCAGCGAGTCGGCCTGCCCTTTCTCGTCGAACAGCATCACCACCACGGCGGCTCCGAATTGCCTCGCGACGGCGGCTTTGGCCAGGAAAGGCTCCGTCCCTTCCTTGAGGCTTATGGAATTGACCAGCACCTTCCCCTGCACGTGACGGAGGCCTTCCTCGATTACTTCCCACTTGGAGGAGTCGATCATGAAGGGCACGCGCGCTATCTCGGGGTCCGACCCCATGAGCGCGAGGAACCGGGCCATGCAGGCTTTGGCGTCCAGCATCGCGTCGTCCATGCATACGTCGATCACCTGGGCGCCTGAGTCCACCATGTCGCGCGCCACGGAAAGCGCCTCGGAATACTTGCCGTCCTTGATGAGCCGCGCGAACTTTTTGGAGCCCGCGACGTTGGTGCGCTCTCCGATGTTGACGAAATTCGTCTCCAAGGTTATCGCGAGCGGCTCAAGGCCGGCCAGGCGCGTAACGCGGTCGCGCGCGGGCACGATTCGCGGCTTGTGCTTCAAGGCCTCGGCGGACAGCAGCTCTATGTGGCGGGGCGTGGAGCCGCAGCAACCGCCCATGATATTAATATAACCATCGGCGCAGAATCCGCCCAGCTCCCGGGCCATGCCCTCGGGAGAGTCGTCGTAGCCGCCGAACTGGTTGGGCATGCCCGCGTTCGGGTAGCAGGAAACGGGAAACGGCGCATGCTTCGCCAGAGCCGCCAGAAAAGGCTTCATCTGGTTGGCGCCCAGCGAGCAATTGAGGCCGATGGAGAAAACCTCGGGCCTGTCCATGCTGGCAAGGAAGGCGTCCACCGTCTGTCCCGAAAGGTTGCGGCCTGAAAGATCCACGATGGTGCCCGATACCATGATGGGCACATCCAGGGAGCGCGCGCGCATGGCATCGATGCTGGCGGCCAACGCGGCCTTGCCGTTCAGCGTGTCGAATATCGTCTCTATGATGATGAGGTCCACCCCCGCGTCCAGGAAGGCACGCACAGGTTCGGAGTACGCCTCGTAGAGCTCGTTCCAGGTGACGCTGCGGTGTCCGGGGTTTTCCACGTCCCCGGCGACGGATGCGCTCTTGTTGGTAGGGCCCAGCGACCCCGCCACGAAGCGCGGTTTATCCGGTGTTTTTTTCGTCCACTTCGCCGCTGCTTCCAAGGCGATCCGCGCGGCGCACAGGTTCAATTCGTACACATGCTCTTGCATGCCAAAGTCCGCCTGCGAGAAACTGGTGCCGTTGAAGGTGTTGGTCTGGATGATATCCGAACCGGCCGCCATGTGTTCCTCATGGATGGACATGATGATTTCCGGCTGCGTGATGCAGAGGATATCGTTATCGCCCTTGAGGTTACCCTTCCAGTCCTTGAAACGGTCGCCGCGATAATCGGCCTCGGTCAGTTGCTTGCGTTGAATCATGGTCCCTTTGGGGCCATCCAGGATTAAAATGCGCTTCTTCATCTCGGCGCTGAGGTATTCACGGCATGTCATGCCCCGATTCTAGCGGATAACGCGGGGCTTGGTAAATACGGACGAATTAGCGCTAAAACGTCGCGTAAAATGCTTGGCGCATGCGCGCGCCGCGCGCACCGGGCTATCCGCTTCAATCTCCCTGCCTAAGGCAGGGAGGATTTCCGCTTCTATCCCTTGCGCATCGAGAACCAGCCACAGGGTCAGCCCCTATGCCGGAAGGAAGCTTTCCCCACTGAGCCAAAGAACCGAAAAATCAATACCGTATCGCATTAGCGATCGAAGGGGTGGCCGCGACCAAAGGGAGCGGCCAAATCTTGATTATAGAAGGCGACCAAGGGGAGCGGCCAAATCTTGATTATAACAGGCGACCAAAGGGAGCGGCCAAATCTTGATTATAGAAGGCGACCAAAGGGAGCGGCCAAATCTTCATTGCACCAGGCGAAGATTCGAAGCCCCGAAGAGCGCGACCCCGCCATAGGCGGGGGAATGCCCCACTACTCCAACGCCATCTTGCACAATAATGCGGCAAATGGTAATATCCGCGATGAAAGGCACGCATCCGTGCCGTGGATTATCCAGTGGCGCGCCGATCTTGCGCCGATAGCGGCTTATTGCCGGGGTAATCCCCACGCGAACGGGATGCACACAGGTATAGCGATGGGTTTACGCGGCGAGATTTTTTCTTCACGGGTGATATGCGAAGGCAGGACGTATTTTTTCAACGTCAAGCAGAACCGCATGGGCGACTTGTTCATGTCGATAGTCGAGAGCAAGCCGACGGAAACCGAGAGCTTCGACCGCAGATCCATCGTGCTCTTCAAGGAAAACGTCCAGGAATTCCTGCAGTCGTTCGAGAAAGCCCTGGACGCCATGCAAAAGACTCCGGATTCCAAACCCCCGCGCAGAAGTCGCGACACTCCCTATGACCCCGACGAGCGTGAAACCCCGCGCGCACCCGCAGGCAGCAAGCCTCGCACGCGCATCGTGCGTCCCCGGCCCGAGGGATCGGCGCCGAGAACCTCGTCGGCCCCCAGAAGCCACGCCCCCCGCGGCGAAAGCTCGGCAAGCCCCCGGCCGCCCTCGGGCGAGCGCAGGCCCAGTTCCAGGCCATCGACCGGTGACAAACCGGCGGGGAAGCGCCTTACCGTGCGACGAGCCGAGCCTAAAAAAGAATCCTGACAGTCTACGATCAGCGAATGAATCCACGCCTTCGGTGAAAAACCCGGAGGCTTTTTTATTTTTCGGCCATCAAGTCCAGCATTTTCCCTACAAGGCCGTTAGGCACCGGAATCGTGAGGTTGTACTGCACGATCTTCCAGCAGCCCCCAAGTTTGCACAGCACTCCCGTACCGCGGCATTCGCCGTATTTTTCATTGAGGAGGCTTTCGTCGAACCAAGCGGTATTCATGTCCGCCGAGACTCCCACGAAGCGCCGGCTTTTTTCATAAGTCCAGCCTTTTCCACCCTCGAAATAGGGCATGGCCCAATGCTTGAACTGCTCGAGGCTCCATCGTTCGGCGGGGTCGGTTCCCAGGAAAACCGCATCCGGCGCATACAGCCCAAAATAACGCGGGCCTTCGTGTTTCGAGGCCGCGTCATGTAAATCGTCCAAGACGCGGGAGACGTCCTCCCGTTCCCGTTCCATGGTTTCTGTCATAGTTTTATCACCTCGCGTATTCAGGGTTTGGAGTAGTTGAACGACATCCTCTGGATGGGCGACGGTCCCAGGCGCCGGCACGCCTCGCGGTGCGCGGCCGTCGGATAGCCTTTGTGCCTGGCGTAACCGTACTCGGGATACAGCCAGTCGTAGCGCTCCATCGCGCGGTCGCGGCATACCTTGGCCACGATGGACGCCGCCATGATGGAAGGTTCCGTCGCGTCTCCCCGGACCACGGCGCGCCTGGCGCAGGGAAGGTCGGGAGTACGGTTGCCGTCCACCAGCACGAGATCGGGCCTCACCGAAAGTCCCTCGAACGCGCGCTGCATGGCCAGCATCGTGGCCCACAGGATATTGAGCTCGTCGATCTCGTCCGGCCACGCCCAGGCCAGCGACCAGGTGGCATGTTCCACGATGACGGCGTAGGCTTTTTCCCGCGCCTTGGCGGATAAAGCCTTGGAATCCGCGAGCAGGTCCAGAGGAAACCCCGGCGGCAGAATGACGGCGGCGGCGCTCACCGGGCCGGCAAGCGGACCGCGCCCGGCTTCGTCGATTCCGCAGATGACGGGATTGATCCCAGGGGTAAACAAGGCAGCGTCCTGGACAGTGGACGAACCTGCGGCGATCCTTTTCATCCCACGAGTTTATCACGGCGCATCCGGCGTGCACAGTGCGATTCCACTTGCGCCTCCCGGCAGGACGGACTATTCTTGGACTATGGATTTGCCTTTTACGAAACTCCGCGTCGCGGGAGACGCATGGATATTATTGGATCTGAGAAATGCCTCCCTGAAGGACGCGAATTTTTCCGCGATCGCCCGCGACCTTTGCCATCGGGTAAAAGGAGCGGGCGCCTCGGGGCTCATCGTGCTGGAACAATCGGCGCAAGAACCTATCGCGCGCGCATGGTCCCGCGCCGGCATGATTTCACCGCTGCTCCCCACCGCCGCGCTCTGTACCGCCCGCTGGCTTTTCGATACGGGAAACCTTTCAGGCGACGCCATCCCCATCCGCACGCTTTCCGGCAAGCAGGAGGTTCTCGTCCTGGATTCCAGGATTTTCAGCCTATGCCTGGGAACCCCGGCTGCGGAAAAAATCAAGCGCAGCCCAGGGAGCTCCTGGTTTTCCGCCGATGCAAGCCTGCAAAAAAATTTCATCGGAAGCTCAAAAGTACAGCTCAACGGTGTGGAGCGCGACGGATTCTCCAAGGATCCCACCCAGCATACGATCCTTCTGTGGGATGGACCTTTACCCAAAAAAAAGCTTCATGCCATAGGCGGCAAAGGGGATTCCGCGCAAAAACTGCTCTATGCGGGTATCATTTCAAGGGGCCAGATGGAAGTCCATGCTCCGGGAAGCGATGCCTTGGCCGCCTGCGGAATAGCGTTGGCAGCCGCGCGATCGGGGGACTTCTGCGAACAGGAGACCAACTGCTCCACGGACGACGGTTTTATACTGGCGTACGCGGCTGCCGACGATTCCGTTTTTGCGGCGGGAAGCGTGTCGTATTGCCTGCGCGGAGAGTGGTGGTACCAAGATGAGCCTGCGGACTAGCCGAAATAATCCACGCTAAAATCATCCAGAACGGAAAACCCGAGTTTCTCATACACGCGTCGGGCCGGAGCATTCGACTTTTTTACGAAGAGGCAGGGACGCTTCCCCGCCTCGAGGATTTTCGATACGAGCGCTCCCACAACGATGGAAGCGATCCCCAAGCCTCGTTTTTCCGGTTCCACATAAATTCCGCCCAGTTGCTCCCAGGCATAGCCGGTGGCGTTCGTTTGAGCCCGCCCAACGATGTGACCGCCTAAAACCGCCACGAAAACCCGGTAGCGAGACAAGCTCCGTACCTGCCCGGCCTTGCAGGCGTCATAGTTGAATTGGTGCAAGGGCGTCAATACTTCATCCTGGTCGTACGCCATCGCAAGCGGCATCAAGGCCTCCAAATCGGCTGCGCTGGCCTCCCTGATCACAAGTCCCGGCAACGGTTCGGATACGGGGGGCGGCGCGCCGGATTCCAGGGCCATCATGTCATAAGCGATTCTCAGGGAAGGGTTCCACCCGAAGGCACGCTCCAGCAATGCGACATGTGACGACAAGCCAATGGCCGCCTCGGGTTTCCATAGCACGAAAATCGGGGCGGTGCGAAGTTTCTGGAGAAGGGAGTCCAGCATCCTGGGGGCGCTTCCTTCGGATGGAGCTTGCTGGTCCTCAAAGACCGGCAGCACCGTACCGGTGGAAGTAAACAGAACGACCGAGCGCAACGCGGCGGAGGCCTTATCCACGAGCAGATACAACGCCCCTCGCCCCAGATGCGGCAGGATAAAAGCTCCGGAGACGGAACGCAGCTTACCCGAGCAGGCGCAAGCCCACGATTCCCGCGGCTCGAGGAATTCACGGATCCGCCGTTCATCCGTGGGCTTGGCCCGTATCCAGTACAGCCCGCTCGTCATGGCTTGCCCGCCTTCGGATTTTCCAACTTCCGCTCGCCGAGCTTCATTTCGCCGAGTTTCAGATCGCCGAACGGGAGTTCGCCGACCGCCTCGAAGTCCCCCGAGAGCACGGCGATTCCCGCGATAAAAGATTCACTTGAATAGGAATACACCGCCACCGCGTTGCCCTTTGAGGCCAGATCGACGGCGAAAATCGGGCTCAAGACGGATAAAATATAAACTTTCTTCCCGGCGGCCAGGGCAAGGCCGGCAAATTCGGCAGAAGCGGGATTCGCCACCACCACGAGCACGGAGTCCGCGCTGCGAAGCCTGGCCTTAAAATCCTGCAGCTCGCCTTCAAGGGCCTTCTCCCCGGGCAGGTATGAAAAACGGAATACCGAAGCCGAAGGCAGGCGCAGCTTGGCCTCGCTAAAAAAGTCGGAAAACTGGCCCGCCACGAGGAGCCGCGGAGAATCGCGCATCGGGGGCAAAGAAAAAGCCCCTAGTCGCGTGGCGCTGCGCGAAGCCTGGCTTAAGAAAAACTCCCTGCTTTCCGCGGAGCGCAAAAGAGAATCGGGGCTTTTACCCGGTATCACGTTTTTTTTCCCTAAAGGCAACAAATACCTTATTTTAGCCAAGAGGACACGCCGTGCCGATTCGTTGACGCGGTCGCGAAAAGCCGCGTCCGACGCGCACAGTTGCGCGAGCCTCGTCCAGGCTCGGTCGTCTAGCGCTAGCTCGCGGGACAGCATCAGGATGTCGTTTCCGGCCCGTATGGCCCGCTCGCAGGTAAAGGACAATCCCGCTGGGCTGTCCGCGCCGCTCATCACGAGGTCGTCGGTAATTACCAGCCCGCGAAACCCCAGTTCCTTACGGAGTATTTCCCGAATCATGAGGGAAGACAAGGACGCAGGATCGTTATTGCCCGTAATTTCAGGAAACGAAAGATGGCCGCTCATAATAGCTGGGATGCCTTCCGCCGCCAGCAGGCGGTAGGGAACCAGCTCGCGTTTCAGCAAGGTTTCCTTGCTTATGCGTATGATAGGAAGAATTCCGTGCGAGTCGAGCTCGGTATCCCCGTGACCGGGATAATGCTTGGCCGTAGCCACGACGCCGGCGTCCGCGAGCCCGCGGCTGTATGCGGCCGCCAGCACGGCGGTTTCCATCGGGTCGTCGGAAAAAGCGCGCGAGCCAATTATGCGGCTGTCCGGCCTCGTGGCAAGGTCTACGGTAGGCGCGAAATTCATGGTTATGCCGAGGGCGGCCAGTTCCAGGCCTATATAGTACGCGCTTTTATAAGCGTCGGCCGGCCAGGCAGAAGCGCCTATGGCCATATTGCCCGGAGTAATGCTTGTGTTGCCCTTTACATGACGGATCCATCCGCCCTCCTGGTCCGTGGCGATGAACGGCGGGATTCCCAACGGAGTCCCCTGGGCGTGCATCGCACCAACCGCAGCCGCCACGACGTCGGTATCCTCGGCGTTCCACCCGAAAATCTTAACGCCGCCCAAGCCGCGCGTCCGGAGCCAGCCAAGGAGAACGTCGCCGGGCATGGTTCCCTGGTACGCCAGCATGAACAGCTGCCCAAGCCTTTCTTCCTGGCTCATGGCGGCGAAGAGAAGCTCCACGGCCTCGGCCTCGGGAACGCCCGCGAGTCCCCAGAAGCCGTTTTTCCCCAGCGCGGCCTTGGCTTGGGCGGGTGTCTGCGCGGAAACTCCCGGGTTCACGGTAATTGCGCCGGAAGCGGCCGGGCCTACGGCCGGGCGGCCGCAGGAGGCTTGAGATAGAATTATCACTGCGGCGAACAGCGCCGCGGACTTCCGGTTCGGGATCATGCCGAAGGGTACGCCTTGCCTTCAAGCTCGTCGATATACTGCGCGGCGCAGTGCGCCGCGGTGGCGCCGTCGGACACGGCCGTTATAACCTGGCGAAAGGGAGTCGCGCGCACGTCGCCGGCGGCGAAAAGCCCGGGGAGGCTCGTCTCCATCCGCTGGTCGGTCACGAGCGAGCCGGTATCGTCGCGGGCGACGGAAGCGGGTACGCAGGAAGTCTGGGGTATCGATCCCACGAAAACAAAGACAGCGGAAGTTCTTACGGCCTCGACCGCGCCCGTCTGCAAATTTTTAATAACGGCTTCCTCGACCGACCTTGCGCCGCGAATCTCCTCGAGCGCGGAATTCCAGACCACGCGTATCTTGGGATTCGCAAGAACCCTGTCCGCGATGGATTTCTGGGCGCGGAACCTGTCCTTGCGGTGCACCATGATGATGCTCGATGCAAGCTTGGAAAGGAACATGGCCTCGTCGCAGGCCGCGTCGCCGCCGCCCACCACGATCATGTCCTTGCCCTTGAAGAAAGGTCCGTCGCAAGTGGCGCAGTAGGAAACGCCTCGGCCGGCGAATTCCTCCTCCCCCTTGACGTCCAGGTGCCGATGCTTGGCGCCCGTAGCCACGATGACCGCGTGCGCCTGGATATCGCCGTCGGTGGTCTTGATCAAAAACCCGGCGCCTTCCTTTTGGACTGCGCTTACGCTCGTGGAGCGAAATTGCGCGCCGAACGCCTCGGCCTGCGCCCGCATGGTCTCAGCCCAGGTGTATCCGTCCACGGCCTGGGGCAAACCCGGATAGTTTTCCAGCTTGTCGATGAGTAAAGCCTGCCCGCCGTGCGACATTTCCTCCAGCACCAGCGTTTTCAAGTTTGCGCGCGCGCCGTATTGCGCCGCGCCGAGCCCCGCCGCACCCGCTCCCAATATCGCGAGATCGAAAATTTCAGCCATATATCCTCCAAATTACCTTAAAAAGCCTGTTCAAAGCCTTGCCGTTTCACTAAATTCAATATACTTGGTAGTGATGCTTTTGTCATTACCACCGACCTGTGAAAGGACTTTTCATGATACGGCTTTTTCCCCGGCGAACCGCCGGTATCCATAGCTTGCTTCTGGCAATGTTACTGTACGTCGCAGCCTCCCCGCTCCTGGCTCAAAGCCTCAGGCTCCAGCCTAACCCCGCGATCGCATCGTTCGGCTCCCCGGAAAACCATGAAACGGCCGATCTGCTGGAGGCGGCCCTTTATTTCTCCTCCAACGCCGCGGCAAATCCCGCATCCAGCGCCACGGATCGCACCGCGCAGACAAGAGATTTCATGCTCATCGCCATGGAAGACGCCCGGATGCTGATAGATTCCGAGCCGGATGAATATAAGCGCGGCGAAGCGATCCTGGCCCTGTTGCATAGCCGCTTCCTGAGACGCTACTCGGAATACGAAACCACCATCGACGCAGCCGTGCTCGAAGGCCGCTACAATTGCGTATCCTCGGCCGTATTGTTCCTGCTGCTAGCACGGGAGGCCGGCCTGGATACCCGCGGCGTCTCCACAAAGGATCACGCATTTTGCGCCGTTACCCTATCCGGAGGAATCATCGTCGATGTGGAAACAACCAATCCGCAAGGATGGGATCCGGGATCAAAGAAAGAGTTCCATGACAGTTTCGGTAAGATTACCGGCTACAGCTACGTTCCGCCCAGCAATTATAAGGCGCGCACCGAATTGCAAGGCAGGGAGCTGGTAATCCTCATAGCCCGCAACCGCGCAACCATCCTTGAGCGCCTGGGCAAATGGAGTCAGGCCGTTGCGCTGGCGGTGGACGCGTACGCATACTGGCCCTCAGAAGAATCGCGCGAGCTCCTCGTTGACCGCATCAACAATTATGTAGCCGACCTGGCCAGACGGGAAGCGTGGGAAGAAGCCCTGCCCATCCTGGAGTCAGCCATAAGCCTGTACGGAAATCACGCAAAATTGTCAAAGCTGCTCACCACGGCGAAACTCGCCATCCTCGGCGGCATTCTCAAGGAAGGCGACACCGAGCGTTCCCTGGCTGCGGTACAAAAAGCCGAAGCCGAAGGTTATCTCCAGGCCAAGGACAGAAGCGACATGCTCATGTTCCTCTTCACGAAACAAGCCGAGCTTGCGCGCAAGACAGGCGGCTGGCTCTCCGCGTGGAGCACCCTTGCCCAATCGGCCTCAAGCTATCCGGACATCGCCGGCCTTGCCAAGGCCGCTGAACTGTCCCGCGTCAACTGGACCTACGACGTGCACAACAAGTTCGCCAACCTGTTCAACGCCAAGCGCTTCGCCGAGGCTCTCGCGGTCCTCGAGGAGGCGCTCCGCATCCTCCCCTCCGAAAAGCTGTTCCTCGACGATAAAAAAGCAACCCTCGCCGCGATGCAGTAAAAAGGGGAAGCGCCAAAAACAATCCGGCCAACTTCTCGACGCGTCCAGAAACAATTCCGCGCTGGCCGCTCCCCCTCGCTTCAAAGGTCGCGCTTCGCGCGACGCTTTTCCGCTACCCCCACTTTTGATTTATAAAAAGAATCCCGCGAAGATTGCCCGCAACGGAAGGTCCGCATGCTTCGCGGAATACTTTCTCGCGTAAGTATTTTCCGTATCCTATTTCTTGATACCGGCGATAAACAGATCGCACGCGCCGTTTATGGCATCGGGATACAGCTTCATGAGATCTTCCGGTTTATAAATACCGGCTACGATAGGAAAGGAATCCTTGCTTTTTGCGTAATAGCTTTTTTGTGAAACTTGCTTTCCTTTTTCGTCTACCATGACCGTATTCAGCGTTACGGCGGCGCATGCTATGCCGTTTTTCGCCACTCCGCTTGACATCAACTTCGTAAATTCAAAATAAACGAATATTCCCGTCTTGATACCGAGCGCGGCAGCCAGATCGGCGGCCAAGCCCTTGGATTGAGCCGTAACGTATTTATAACCAGGAGCGCAAATCAGTCCGGCAAGCTTCAGCGCGGCGTCTTCTTTTACCTTTTTATAGGCATCTGCCTGCTGGATTATTTCCGGCTTGATAAAAGCAACGGAATTTACGGCGAGCTTTTCCCGTAAGGTTCCCTCTGCCATGACGAGGAGTCCATTGACATCCTGACCCAAACCTTCGGAAACCTTTTTGTTGATTGCATTACCCAGCAAACCCCCGGATTGCTGTTTCTCGCCATACCAGAAAATGATATCGTTGGACGTAAGCCCTATCACGCCTACGGGCGCAAGCTCCCGCGCAACCTTGCCCGATCCCGTGGATACGCATCCCATCATCGCCACCGCAACCGCAAGTACCAGTAACTTTTTCATAAGCCGCCTTTTTACCAATCAAATACGATTAGTACTATATATATAACCGGTAACACCGGTTTAATTAAATTTCACGATCTACCTCCAACAGCGTTGCAGAAAACCGTTTTTTATTCACCTATACAATACTTATGTACCGAAACTGCAGCAAATACTTTTCCTACGTGCCTTAACAGAACGTTTACGGACTGAAGCCGAAAAGAAATATTATTTCTTTATAGACCTAGCGCAGGCTCTTCTCCTACCAATCCGCTTCATTAGGCCACGGTGGTGGCAAACCATTCGGACCGTCATACAAATTATGCACGAAGGCTCCGAAGAACCAACCTTCCTTACCATCGAGCAAGCGCACCTTATACCAGAAATTTTTCTGCCCGCCTATCGTCTCTTCCTTGGTACCTTTTTCAATAATTCTAAATCCAGTCTTAGCCGAATACGTACCCAGGATATCGGATGAAGTATTCGGTTCTTTGCGCATGCGCACGTTACTATCGTTCAGACGGCCAAAGTATTTGAGGTGGTTGCGGACGACGACAAGTTCGGAGGTATCGCCGTCTTTTGGATTCCATGCAGTTTTTTGGTCCCAATATGGCGCAATCAGTGCATATAACTCGCCCCAGGGGCCTAAACCGTAATTAAATGGATTATACCCGTCCTCCGATCCGTTATCTTTCGGTGCCCAGGGAATATCTAGAATGAGTTCGATTTGTTGTACTGAGTTTGTAATAGTGAGATAGCGTTCCCACCCGGGAATCCCACCGCCTATCCAAACTTGATGACCACTAATTAATCGCCCAATATATTTTTCTGCATAAGTTCCCCCGATCGGAGGGCGTGCCGACCACAATACACCGTTCCGATACAAAAGCCCATCCGCGCCAATGCTGAATCCGCCGGGCTGGGTTAGTAGCCAGATGCGAGTTTCTTCAAGGTTTCTAGCTATAATTTGTCTGTTTTTTGAGATTTCAGTTGAGAATAAATATTTAGGATTATATGATTCTATAAGTGAACCATTTGGAAGTGGGTTTGTAAATACTTCATAAGACTCAGGCACATTTTTCAAAATTGAAAATGGGATTATTTCAAAAGAATCTTGTATTGGAAAGAAAATCTGAAAATTACCTAAGACGTTAATCATTCCTTGCTGAGATGAAAATTGATAAACATTACTACCCCAACCTCGTCCACTCATTACAGGAAATAAAGGCACCCTCGACCAAATCTTACTTGTATATTGTAATAAATATTTCCGAG
Organism: uncultured Treponemataceae bacterium; assembly: GCA_964485395.1. Lineage (GTDB taxonomy): Bacteria > Spirochaetota > Spirochaetia > Treponematales > UBA12059 > JANNSO01. The sequence continues at coordinate 132,930 of CAZAJF010000004.1, forward strand.
CATTATTTCCAGCTAATGGAAAAAACAACAAACTGCCTTTGTTATCAACTAAAGGTCCCGTTGGTGAAAAGAAACCTTCGTCATTGGAGTTGTATTGGATTTCATTTTTCATGTCCCCAACTTGTATTGTGCTGAGAATTTCTTTTTCAGCTAAAATTGTTTGAGCATTAACAGACATTAGGATAACAGAAAAGCAAGCTATTACTGTAATGATCCTCATTATTTTAACCTCCTGATCGCCCACGATTGACAATTTAATGAGACTACGCCATCTGTAGTGAAATAACCTATACTTCTGCCACTTGGAATGTTTCCTTGGTTATAATCCCCCACACTGAGTTTTTTGATCACGCTCTGAATTTTATTCGTAAACTCACCCTCAATAAGAATCATTTGGTTAATAAAAACCATGAGATCCGTTATGGTCGAATCGCTGGGAACGAAAGCGATTACTGCAATATGTTCTCGCATTGCGCCACCGTTAGGGTCAGTTGTAGACGAAGTATCTTTCACCCAAATATCACCAGGGACTACCATCCTTAGCCGCTCAAGAAGTGAGATTTTTTCACTATCAGTCAAAGTACCTTTTGTTTTTAGGTAGTTTCCTGCATCATACTGGGTTCGATTATGCATGACATTATTTGCTTCTTCATCGGGGAAACTTTGGGCTTCTCCGGCATCGCTTGGATAGTGCCGGTGTAAAACCCCATAACTATTCAAAACTGTCCAGATGTTTTCTGCTCCAGCTTCGGAAAAACCTTTTGGTAAATCAACCCATGTGCTAGCGTTGCCAGAATAGCTTGCTGCCCTTTGTGCAAATCCTATACAATCTGTGCCTGCTTCTATGGCATATTTTTTCTTTAAAAAATTATTGACAGAAATTCCCGCTATAGCAACTTCATCCAGATCCAGGTTTTCTCTCCCATATCGTAATCCCAAAGATGGAATAAAGGCGTTTGTGTTTGGCGTTGTCGAAGCATCGGTCCAGCCAGTAGGAGCTGCTACAAGATACCGCCACCATCTATTATCAGGAGGAGTGTTCTTTGTCCACCGGGTTAGTACACCATTCAAAGTTACATTACTATTCCAATTTGTAGCACTTGCATTAAGGGCTACAAATGCAGCTGGCAGAATAATAGAATTCTGATTTGTAGTACCGGTTACATTCTCCTTATATTGCTCCCAACTTGTGAACCCTGCGGTTGTAGTCGCATTAGGGTTTGGCCAAGCTGATCTTGGCTTCGCAAAAGCCACTCCGGTTGCATTGTACCAATCTTTTAAGAGTGTAATCTGTAGTTGCATTTTTTTGTTGTAATCAAAAGGGCTATCCATACTACCAGAATCACCATCACTCGGTTCATACTCATGATCAGGATAACTATATGCAACCGTCTTGGTAATAATATTGGTGGAAGTAGGATTATCCTTATTTCCGAGAGTTCTAATCGGAGTAAAGGATGTCAATTTTATTACCTGCTTACCATCCCCTGCGGGAAGTTGATTCAATCCTGTTATTGCTACAGGATTACTGACTGTTCCATCATGAAGCCGGTTCCACTCATTATTCCCCCACTCCGACGTCCACCATTTTGGTGAACTTGGTGTAGCTCCTCCGCTCGGCGGCGCATTCCAAGGATGCGTCTCATTCCAATCTTCAACACCTTCGTCAATATAAAGATTCGCCCGCCAGAGCATTTTTTTGTCATAGACCGCAAGATAGTCCTTTTCGGCTAAATCAGACTCGAGCCAGGGTTTCGCTCCGGGTTCTAATTTTTTCCGCAACCCAACGCTCATCACAATATCGTCACCAGGTTTAATCGAAGTATTGCCGATGGGCCGAATCCCAAATACAGTATATGTTTGTTTTTTATTGATTGTCTCTTGAATGGCCACGGTATTCAAACCTTCACCAGAAGGTGCTATAATCCAATCGTATCCGGAGATTAGATTTCCGCTTTTATCCATCTTATCGTTTGTTTTCGGTTCCATAGAATACGTACCATTCTTATTATTCCTAAATGTAATCAGCTGTAGCGCTTCTTCGGTATCAAAACGGCCAAGGGCACTTCCCGCCACAAGCTCGAAGCCGTCGCCCTGGTTGTTATAAATATTTCCCGTGCTTGCGTCCTTGCCCGCGTCGTAACCGCGGTCTACCGGTGGCTGAAACACGAATGAGGCATCAGATACTTCAGTAAATTTTATAACGCGGCCCGCGCGGTTCAGCAGGGAAAACTGTATCTGGAATTCCCGGTACTCGCCGGTATTGGGTATCCAGCGCTCGCCCATCGGTCTTGCTTTGCTCAAATCCAGTGAGAGCAGTATTCGGGAAGGCTCGGTATCCAGAATATCCCAATCGGAGTTTAATTCCCGTTGGCCAAAAGCACCTTTAATCAAGAGCCTGCGAATGTGGTATTGGTTTTTTGCGTCGAAGGCGGAGAGTTTTGTTATTGCTACGCGTTGCGTGCCTGCGCTCATGTGCACCACGATCGTGTCTTCATCGCTGGCTCCCTTTTTTACGATAATGCCTATATGAAAATAATCCGTGCCTATTTTCGGCTTGGCTGAAAACTCTTCATCCGCCTGGCCAAAATGCACCGCGATGTCGCCTGTTTGAATGTCGTTGAATTCCGGTACCAGGATGCTGATGCGCTCAAACGCGGGTCGCTGGATTCTGTACGCTCCCAGCGCGCCGCTTTTCAGGCATTCGACACTATTGTCCGGTAGCGCAAAGAGCGGCTTTCCTGCGGCGTCGAGTCCCGGCTTTCCTTTATTAACTGCCGACATAGAGTAATACTCATTTAGGTTATCCGCAAGCCTTAATCCGCCGGGACCGCAAAAATGACCGGCGAAATCCGTCATGGCGATTGACCCAAGCAAAAACCCGGCTGCATCGACGCCAGCCAACATATCAAGCTCAATGTTTGGTTTTATGATTTTATCAAGCTGCGGAAAAAATGGAGTGAAGGGTTTTACGGTAGCGGATTGCGATCCGACACTCCCGATTTTTAATAATCCTCCTCCAGATTTTGGCAGTTTTTTTAGATCCTCTTCCCAAAACTGCCAATATCCAAAAATTGTATCGGAGTTGGCGAGCGGCGGAACTATATCTTTTTTATAAGCTCTGGTCGATTCGGGAATTACGCTTTTCGCAGGCTTCATTACGGTTCTTGTTTTCCACTGTTCGCTCAGTTTGTAGGCGAAGGATCGGGGGCTGTCGATGCCGCCCTCTATATAAGGCAACGGGTTTCCCGCGAATCCGTTCAAGGGCAGAACGGCGAAAGAAACAGACTTGAGGTAGTTCTGTTCAACCTGGGATAGCCAGGAAAACGACTCCAAAGAAACCGCATTGGCTTTTACGGGATAATAATTATTCTCGCTGAGTAAGGTTTGCCCTACCGCAGAAAGATTATTTCCCAGCCAAACGTCTATGTCGGATCTGCAGCCTTTAAAAGCATCCCGCTGCGGCAGCTTATCCGGAGTAGTATATTCAACGCCCCATAAAAGGAACCGCAAAGCTGCCCGGGCAAGCTTTTCTCCCTGAAAGGAATCGATTGCTTTATAGTCGGCATACGAATATGCAGGCAATCCTTCCTCTGCGGCCGCCAGTCCTTTTGAATACAGCGGTTTCTGCTTAATATAATGTAACCTGATATAGGCGGCCAAATAGGGGCTCGCCTTTGCGGTCCGCATCATTGTCGCTATCTCCACGGAGTCGAGCCTGTGCGGAAACGGATACGGAATCCGCTTTACCGGGCCATCGCCCATGACGGCTACGTTGGCATGCGAATAGAGCGGGAGTAGATCAACGGACAACGCGTAGCCGAGCGCAGCCTTTTTGTTCTCCGCGCCTGCCGGAAAAGAAACGCCGCTTTCCGCAGGATACCCGGTTTTCCAAACAGCGTTAAGAAGTGCGCGCGCTTTGGACGCATATTCCACCTTTAGATTGCTTTCGCTGAAATATGCAGACTCGCCGTTGAAATATTCCGGTTTCCAGGTAAAGCGAAAACCGCGATTTAAAGCAACGTCCTTACTAAGGAGGACTATGACCGTTTCAATTCGTCCCCCACCCGCGATACGGACAGCCTCGGATATATTGGCTAGGAAGAACGATCCTTCATCAAGCGACCTATCGACAAATACCATATTTGGTTTTAATAAATTGATAATGCCGATATTATTTTTAGCGCCGATGAATGAAATCTCCCGGAGGCTTAAATCACAGTAAGGCGCACGCTGGGCTTTTAAATGTGAAGAAAGCACGAGAGCAGCTTTGCCATCGCCTGCCGACCCTTGGTTGTCCGGGATTTTTCCTATCGCCGTTTTTACCTTCTTGTCATCCTCGGTAAGCCCCAGCAGGCGAATGCTTCCGTCTCCTTGCGTAAGATACCAGGCATCATCTCCCGGTTTTCGCAAAGCGACAATCGCCGACAGGGACTTTACGGTGCTATCGAGTATATCGATGCGTGCAAAAAGAAAGCCAAAACGCCGAGAAATTTCAAAGCGGGTTTCGTTATGAACCGAGGACTCATCGCGCACCGTAAACAAGTCAACGATCGCAGTGGATTTATTAGCCTGGGCAATTGAATTATCCGCTCCTATCGCCGTGATAGAGGCTATTAGAAATAATAATGCATATTTTTTTAGATCCCGCTTTTTCATGGAACCGCCTTATGGAAGACATTGTCCGCTAAAATTCCTGCTTTCAAGAATTCCGCAATGCCTTCAACAGGAAGATACGCAGGAAAAATCAATTTCGCATTCGAGAATATTAATAAATATTGCTTTAATACGCATACAGAGAGGAGGATGCAGGCGCAAATTCGCAAAAGAGGCGCGCTGCTAGCAGATCGCGCCTTCAGCGCTGGAAATATCCGCTGCGTTATTTGCGATGGCCTCTACGGCGGCTCCAATGGCATAGGCTATGGTCTCGATGGACATGGTAGGGGTGTTCTGCGGCTTGCCGATCGCCTGGGAGGGCATGAAGGGGACATGGATGAATCCCGCCTTGATGCCGGGGTATTTCGTGGCCGCAAGGTGCAGGACGCGATACATGATATAATTGCAGACATACGAGCCGGCCGTATACGAGACGCTCGCGGGGATTCCCCTGCTCCGGATGCCTTCTACCATCGCCTTGACGGGCAGCGTGGAAAAATAGGCGCTTTCACCCTCCGGGCAAATCGTCTGGTCTATCGGTTGGTTGCCTTCGTTGTCGGCGATTCGGCCGTCTGCGATATTGATCGCGACGCGCTCCACAGCGATGTCGAATCGCCCACCGGCCTGCCCTATGGACAAAACGACGTCCGGCCGGCAATTGGCCATAGCCTCTTCCACGGCGAGTTCGCATTTACCGAACACGGTAGGTATCTCCAGAGTCGTTATTTCGGCACCGGCTATCGTGGCAGGCAGAAGCTTTACCGCCTCGTAGGCGGGATTTACCGACTCACCGCCGAACGGGTCGAATCCCGTGATCAATATTCGCATAAAAACACCCCGTTAAAAATAATAAACAAAAAGCCCCGCCCCCGATCGCGCGGAAGCAGGGCCTTTAAATCGTAATCTCCTAGAATAGCCCGATCCGGAGACCGAAGCCTACATTGGGTCGGATCATTTCGTTCAGCTTCGTGGAAGCTTCCGAAGGTATGAATACCAATCCGCCTTCCACGTAAAATCCGTAGCTCTTGAACACGGGCAGGTCCAGGGTAAATTTCGCGAACTCCCACTGGCCTGTAATCGTGGACAGAACCATGTATTTACCTCCGGGCGGCAGGAATATCTGGGCTATTTCGGTGGTCTGGCTGAAATAGGTAAACGTCGCGCCCAGTGCGAACGACATGGAGAAGAAATCCCAGTCCGGCCCAAAATAATAAGAGAAGGGAATATAGGCGACGCTCGCGAGTAATTTCGCGCCTAAAATATATCCGCCGAAACGGGATATTTCCTCGCGCGGAGTATCCGCGGTTTTCAGTCCGAGAAGATTACCCCATGACGGGGTAGCCTCGAAACCCTGCCCGATTTCCGCCTGCAGCTTTACCTTGTCCTCGAAGAACGAGAGTCCGATGCCGGTTTCAAAGCGGGTGGCCCCCAACATATGCAGGTCGAAGTACGACCCCTGGATGAAGGCGGGCACTTCGTATGAAGACTTGTCGCCGCTCCGCACGATCAGGCTTACCTCCGACAATCCGTTCAGGTCCGAGGCCGTGCCCTCTATGGAGAGCGATTGGTTGAAGCGTCCGTTTTCCGCCGGTTTGATTATGGTAACGAGCGGCGGCCTGGTATCGATGACGACGATGCGCTTGCGTATCGCTATTTCGCCGTTCGCGAAGGTGACGCGAACAAGCAGACGCAGTTCGCCGTTGGGATATTCCTGCGTCTCCAGCCTGAACTTGAAGGGGTTGGTTCCTTTTGCCTCGGTAAAGGTAAGCCCGTTGTCGCGGCTAAACTCCACGAGCGTCGGCTTGCGGCCCGCGACGGTTTTCTGGTATTCGGCATAGGCCGCTTTATCGGCCTTGTCCACGACCGGGGTTTCCCAACCGACCTTACCGGTAACGTACGGCCTGCCGATTATAAAGTCGCCCGTGTTTACCGCAGTGATTTCCAGCCACGGGCCTTGAGGTTGATACAATACCGTCCTGTTTTGCGAGATAAGTTTGCCGCCTGTTTCACTGGAAACCTCGACGCGGAAAACATGGCTGCCCTCGGGCGTTTCGTCCGGGCTCACAGGCAGGCTGAAATAACCTTCCTTGTTTATATCGACGGTCGCCAGCGGTTGTTCGTTCATGTAAACGACAGCTTTTTTGGGCTCCGATGCGGATAGCACGCGGCCTTCCAGCGAGAATTTCCCGAAGAGTTTTTCACCGTGCACGGGAAAGAGTATTTCGACGGTTTCGGCTTTCTGGCTGGAAAGCACGACGATGTTCCTGGCCACGTACGATTCGTTCTGCGCGCGGTCGCTTGCGGTAATCTTCAGGTTATACCAACCCGGATCCAGCGCGGAAAGATCCACGACGCGGGAGAAAACGCTGGTCGTGGGAAGCTCCAGCGACAAGGTCGCGGCTTTTCCCGCTATCGGCGTAATTTCCAAAACCAGCTTGTTGACGATAATGGCATCCGAGGTCCGGCCGCCGATGGTAAACTTGCCGGCGAATTCGGCGCCGTCCCACGGAGTGTCCAGGTCTACTACCGGCGCCGTATTGTCCACCGATATGAGACCAGCGGAAAAACCGGGCGTATCGTAGCCGTCCACCATTTTAAGGTAGACGCTGTGCACGCCGTCCGCGAGTATCCTGGTATCCAACTGGTAGTTCCAAGCTGTGGTACCCGTAGCCAGGTTATAGGTATTTCCGTTATCGAAAGATACCCAGACTTCCTTTACGCTGTTGGCGTCCGAGGCGCTGCCCTTCAGCGAAATGACGCCGCGGTTGGTAATGCTTACGTCGGGCGACAAGAGTTCACCCACCGGCTCTTCTCGGGAAACCCGGTATTTCCTGGATACAGTGTCGCCGCGCACGCCGTTGATGTCCACGGCATAGGTCTCGAAGACATGCTCGTTATCCGCGGTTTCAAGCAGCTTGAAGGGAATTGAAAAGCTGCTGGCGCCATCCAACCTCGTCCAGTCTCCACCGTCGGCGCGCCAGAATATTTCGCCGACCTTGTCGTCGTCGAAGGCCATGCCGGATACAACGAAGTTGGCCCGCATCACTTCCATCTCGGATGGAATCTGGATTTGCGCCACAGGTTTGTCCGCCTCGATATCCACCGCAAAAGCGGGAGTCTCGCCTGCCAGCGGCGCATAGACGGTCTCGTTACCCGACTTGTCGCGAACGCGGAAACTCATTCCCACGGGGCCCTTGGGAAGGGCGGCGAGGTCTATCATCTGCTGAAAAGCCAAGTAGCCCGCATAGGGTGGAAGAACCGCGTCCTTGCCCGTGGGCGAAAGCGGTCCCGACCCGCGCGGGGATACCGACTCAGGGGCTATCGGCGCCCAGGACACTCCGTCGGCGGAATACTCCACGCTCTTGATATCCCCGGAATCCTCCACATCGAGCGCCAGGAGAACCGTACCGTTGACGGTGTCCGCGGCTCTAGGCGCCGCGACGAGTATGCGAGGCGCCTCGGTATCCTTGAAGAAGGAGACAGAGGCGGATTTTTCGCGGCCGCCTTTATCCCGTACCCGCACGAGTATTTCGCCGGGTCCGTCCGATAGCTTCTCGAGGTTGACCGTCATGGCATGGGGAATGGCGGCGCCGGCCGGGCCGCTCGCCGAAGGCAGCTTGATGGGCATCCAGGAAATTCCCAAGTCAAGCGAATACTCGAGGGATGCGATGCCGTTGACGTCGGAGACGGTTCCATCCAAGACCAGGGACGCCTTGTTCCATTGGCCGGAAACGGGAGAGGTTATAAGAAGTTCAGGCATTTCGGAATCTACGTTGAACACGAGCGGCTGGGAGCGGTACTCGTCTCCGTCGACGGTCTTGACCACGAGCGCCGCCTGGGCGTCCAGGCCGTCGGCCTTGGCCCTGAGCTTGACCGTCGCACCGTCGAACATAACTTCCATGTAGGGGACCGGCGGCTCCAGCGTAGCCGAGACAAGAGGCCTTCCGTTGAACAAGGCGCTTACCTCGTCTCCGGGCGCCAGAAGAACCTTGGCGCCGGAGTCGATGCGCATGTCGGAAAGATAGATGCCCTCGTCGTCGATGACCGGGCTCGGAGAAGGCGGCGTCACGCGGTAGAATGAGCGTTGCCTCAGCGCGGCCAAGCCGGCAGAATCCGAAGCTTTCATGGAAACGAGAACGCGATCGAAGGGCAAAGAGACGGGCAAGGGCAGGCTTACCGGGAACGTCCCGTCCGCCAGGGGCTTGGCGGGCAAGGCGAGCTTGAGCCAGGCTCCGTCGTTAAGTTTATATTCCATAGAGGCAAAACCGTTGCCCGCGAGAACGGCGACGTCGATCGCGGTGCCGTCCAGGACGACCAGGCTCGCGCCTTGGTTAAGCGTCTCCGCGGCGGCCTTGGGTTGCCTGGATCCCAATATTGTAATCTCGGGGATTGCCTCCTGCCTCAGGAAGGAAGCCGCCGCCTTGGCGGAATTAAGGCCGTTCGCGTCTACACCCACGAGGGAAGCGGTGCGCTTGCCGGCGGGAAGCGTTCCGGCATCAAGAGAATATAACGGTCCCGGCCCCGTGCCGCCGGCGGTTTTTCCGTCTATCCCCAGGCTTACCGTCGCTACGGAGTCGTCATCCTGCGCGTAAACGAAAATGGGCTCGTCGAACGTGCGTACCGATCCGTCCAGAGGCGTAAGGAAACGGACCTGAGGCGCGTCGGCCGCCCCGTCGTTGGTGACGGTTACCGTGCTTGTCGTCTTGTTGCCGCTGCCGTCAAGCACCCGCAGAACCACCGCGAGCTGATTGCCCTTCGCAGGAAAATTGAACGCGCGGGCAAAGACCGTGCTGCCGGGAGCCAGGTCAAACGCGCCTTTTTCAGCGCCGGCCTCATACTCGGCGGAAAGAATCCCTTTCGCGTCCGTGGCGTTCGCCACCAAGAGGAACGTGCCCGGAGAACCGGCACCAGGGGCCAGCACCTCGATCGCCGCGGGCGTCGAGTCGTATTCAAAGGCGATTTTCGTAAAGACGGGTCCGCCAAGCGAGGTGTCGACGATGCGTATCCAGAGGGCGGCCGCTCCATCGGGCACCGCCGGGAGCTTCAGCGAAGCCTCCCATGAGCCCGCGGTCTTGCTTGCCTTGATGGCAAGCGGAAGGTTTATGGCGTCGGCCGACATTCCGTAATAAGCCTCGGGTTTCTTGGGGTCGGGCGAAACGCCGGAAAATATCGCGGTAAAAGCAGCAGCTCCCGAGACTCGGATAGGCGTCGCGGGGAATGCCGCTTCGTCCGCCTCAGGCGCAAAGGGACCGGACCAGCCCAGTTTCCCCACGGCATCGCTTCCCGTCAGCACGGCTTGCATGGGCGAGCCATCGACGCTCGAGTTATTTGTTTTTACGGTTTCAAGCGCTGGCACGGGAACCAGCTTCGCGGCGGTTTCCAGGCCTTCGAGCATATTGAGCTCCGTCACGTTTCCGGCCTTGTCCCGGACGCGGACGATGACGGGACCGGCTCCCGCATCCGCCCCGAACGATATGACGGGTGCGAAGGCGAGCGCCTGCGCGCTGCCGTTAATTACGGCTTCTATCGAGTCGACGTTCCAGGAAGTTTCGCCGGGGCGGAAGGCGAACAAGGTGGTTCCCCCGGCGGGAGCGCCGGGCTTCGGGGCTATCCGCTCGGGTGAGGGAAGCTGGGAATCAACCATTATCGCGGTTCGCGCGAACGACTGATTCCCGCTTTGGTCCGTCGCCCTCACGCTGACGAGCAAAGGTCCGGCAAGGCCCGCTATGGGAACCATGGCCTCGTACGCCGAGCCGGAGGCTTTCATAGCCTGCCAGCCGCCTTCGCCCACGGAGTATTCTACGGCGGCTGTCTTGTCGCGGTCGCTTACCGTCGCCTTGAGCGCGAAATCGGCCTTGTGCCAGGAACCGAAACCGGGTGAATTTATAACTGCGTCGGGAGGAACGGAATCCGTCCTGAACACGAAGGGTCCCGCGTCGAAGCGGTGATTCCGGGTAGTGACGACGACTACCTTCGAGGGAAGCGAGATACCGTCGGCCTTGTAGGCCACGCTCACGAGCTTGCCCTCGAACGATACGTCCACGAGGGAGCTCGGCGGCTCGACGCTTACCGATTTTATGTCCTCGCCTGCGAACGGGGCTATGAAGGCCCCTAACAGCGGCTCTTTGGGGGTTATCGATACTTCACCGGCCGCGTCCGCGAAATCGAGGAGCGGCCCCACGCGCGGACGGGAGTAATTGATGGCATACAGGGGCGCCCTGAAGAAACTTTCCTTGCCCATGATGTCTACCGCGCCAACCTTGAGGGTAAGCACCCCGTAAGGCAGTGAAGAGGGAAGAGGAATGACATAGGACGTCTCGCCGGAAGACTTGCCGATGGCCAGAGGCATCGCGGCGCCGTCGTTGATGCTGTATTCGAGTTTTTGCACCGGATTTCCCGCGACGACGGACCCGGTCAGCACCGCTTTCCCGTCCATCGTGGAGATCGACATGCCCAGGATAAAATCGCGCGGGCCCGAGCTGTCGGTCACCGACTTGAAGCTGATGCGCGGCGCTGCCGCCTGCCAGGTAAAAGCCCGCTCGACGATGGGGCCGGCGAGACCGTTTACGTCCACGGCGCGTACCGAGAATTTATGGGCGCCGCTTGCGAGGCCGAGCACGTCAAAGGCGAACGCCCCGTCTGTGATTACTTCTTTTTCAGCATCGGCGTCTATCCGCCACAGAATCTTGGCCACGCCGTCATCGTCTCGCGAGCCGCCCGACACGAAGAGCCTGCCGTCCGGCTTTGCGTCGGGCGCGGGGCGTATCAAGGTAATCACGGGCAAATCTGCGACAGGATCGATAAGGCGCGTCGCGGTAACGGATGTTATGTTTCCGGTTATGTCGGTAACCTTGAAGGTAACCGCCATCTTGCCCGAAGGATCCGCGACTTTAAAGCGTCGCGAGAAATAGGGATTGCCCGGAACCAATTCGATTTTTCCCGTCTCCTTGCCGTACTGCCACTCGAGCGACTGCACCCCTATCTTGTCGTACACGCGCCCAGAAACCACGAATTCGCCGTTTACTCCGGCATTTTCCACGGGACTGATAAAAACAAGCTCGGGAGAGGTATTATCGATAAAGTATAAAAATACGGCGATACCGGTGGACCCTACGCCATCGACCGTGCGAAACCACACCACCGCAGGTCCATCCTCCATTTTCTTGGTATCAAGATCCAGGGAGAAGGAACCGGTTTCCTTTTTTTTATCTACCGAAAATTTCAGGTCTTTCCAGGTTTTTCCGGAATCGGTGGAATAGGAAACGTTTTTCAGCCCGTTTGCGTCGTATACGGTGCCCGCCATGGAAATTCGTCCCGACACCAGCGTACCAAAAGAAGGTTTACTGATCGAATGAAGCGGTTTTGTCCTGTCCAGGTGAAACTGCACCGTGGCAGGATTCCCCGCAAGGCCGTTCCTGTCGATTCCCCGCGCGGCCAGTGCATGCAATCCGTCGGGAATATCGGCAGTTTTCAGGTAATACGACCAATAGTCCTTGCCGGTGGCTTTTATCCATTCGCCATCGTCTACTTTTATCTCAACGGCGGCCACGGCATCATCGTCCACACAGGTACCCACGATATTCAGATCGGCGCCGATGCGCATGAAGGGCATGGGATTGCTTATCTGCGCGACGGGCAGGTCGGAGAGAGGGTCCACGAGTATGTTAAAAGGACCGCCCATGCTTATATTGCCGCCGGAATCAACGACTTTTACCAGAAGGTTATACTTTCCCGGTTTAAAGGAGGAGAGATCATATTGAAGCTGCCAATTTTCCAGGCCTTCGGCGGAAATAAAATCCTTGCCGGGCTTTCCCACAGAGGGAGGAGGAACTGTCGGGGCTGTTTCCTGTGCAAATATCGAAAAAGTGCACAATAAGATACAGATAAGAGCACACGATAAAAACCTGGACATAGAATCCTCCCAAAAGTGGCATGAAAAGAAAATAAGTTGCCTCTTCAATATCGGCTGGAATGAAAATTCAACATCGAACATTTAAATTTTAAATTATACCTTATCTGCTCGACAAAAACAACGGATCAATTTGACGGAAATTAAAAAACAACTGCAATAATTTGCTCATTTATTGAGATTTAACAAATTGTAGGCTATACTGTTGACACAAAATACGAGGGCTCAAGGAATTCCGGAGGAAAAAATGGCACGGGTATCCGCACTCATAATAGATGAATCAGATCTTTTCAGAGATTACCTGCGCTCAAGGATTACCCGTGCCGGCATGGATGTCGCCGTGGCGATAAACGGCCTGGACGGTATTGCGAAAATGCGCAACGATCCGCCAAGCATCATTATTTTAGACTACCACCTGACTCGCCGCACCTGCAAAGAAGTCCTGGAAGAAAAAGCAAAGAATCCCAACACCGCTAACATTCCCGTCATTCTCACCGCCCATAAAATCGATAAGAACAGATTACTGGAGCTTGTACCCTTCAATATCAAGAAGATTTTCTCCAAACCTATAAAAATGGACGCGTTTTACCAAACCGTAACCGAAATTACAGGCGTCAGGTTTGAGATGGACACGACTCCGTGCATCATCGAGGCGCATGTCAACGATAATATCATTTTCGTGGAGATCGCCCAGGGAATCAACCGCGAGAAAGTGGACCTTCTCAGGTTCAAGATACGCGAGCTTGAAGAATTGTACGCAATCCAGAAACCTAGAATACTTCTCATGCTCAGCGATATGGAACTATCGTTCATCGATGGCCCCAACCTGGAATTTCTCCTGGAAACCATAATGTCCTCTACCGATGCCAAGTCCAGGCACATTAAAATCTTGACGCGTTCTTCCTTCATCCGCGAGTTCGTATCGGGGCGCGACGGTTACGAGGAAATCGAAGTCGTCAGCTCCCTGGAGTACGCGATAGACGGACTCATCGCCGCGGAGACGAACGCCGCGGAAGCGCCGGAAGAAAAAGCCGCTATCATCAGCGACCGCATCCTGTCCGCGAAGGGCAGCGCATCCCAATCGGAAGCCATAGCCATGCGCTTCCAGACCGAAAAAAAAGAACAGCCCCGGCTCTCCATGGAGAACGCGAACGACCTCGGACGCGGCTTGTCCATAGCCACGGTGGACGATGATTTCGTGATACAGGAACTGCTCAAGACCACCTTCGCCGCCATGAACGCGGAAGTATCCACCTACCCCAACGGCAAGGAATTCCTGAAGGCCATCCGCTCGCGAAGCTTCGACCTCGTGTTCCTGGACCTCCTCATGCCCGAGGTAAACGGCTTTCAGGTACTTACCGAGCTTCATGCGCAGGACATCGACGTGCCCATAATAATCCTCTCCGCGGTTACCCAGCGCGAGGCGATAGTCCGCGCCTTCCAGTCCGGGGTCAAGAGTTTCCTCATCAAGCCGCTCAAGCCCGAGCAAATACTCAAGAAAACGCTGGAAATCCTGAAAGCCAACTTCTGATGATCCTGCCCGACGTCCTTTATAAGGCTGCATTTTCGCAAACGCGCTCCGCGATGATCATCCTGAACGACCAGGGAATTCCCGTGCTCTGGAACGAGGCCTTCGACGAGCTGTTCATCGAGCTGGCGGGCTTCGTCCCGGACAAGCTTTCCGTGCCGCTGTTCGACTGGCTGCAGGAACGCGACTCGTTTCAGTATTCATATTATATAACCGAAGTCCTACTGGGCCACATGGGGGCAGCCAGCATGGAGACGAGCCTGCGCACGGTCTCGGGCGGCAGGCTATGGCTGCGCACTACGATGTCCCTCATCAGAACCGAGGATGAAACCCGCCCCGCCGAGGATTCCTCGCGATGGATCTGGTGCTCGTTCCAGAACATAAGCGACCAGAAGCAGCGCGAGCGGGAACTTGTCAGCGCCAAGGAAGAGGCCGAAAAAGCCACGATGACCAAGAGCCAATTCCTTGCCAACATGAGCCACGAGATACGAACGCCCATCCAGACCATCCTCGGCATGATGGAGCTTCTGCATGAAACCAGCCTGGACAAGGAGCAGATCGACTATCTGAGGTCGGTGCAATTCTCCGCGGACGTTTTGCTGGGGCTCATCAACGACGTCCTGGATTTCTCCAAGATCGAAGCCGGAAAATTCGAGCTCGAGAACGCGGACTTCGACCTGCACGCGACGCTCAGGCAGGCTGTCGTGCTCATCATCCTGGACGCGCATAAAAAAGGCCTGGAAGTCGTAATCGACCTTGATCCGCAGCTTCCCCGCTTCGTGCGGGGCGATCCCGGCCGCCTGCGCCAGATCGTGGTTAACATGTTCAAGAACGCCGTCAAATTCACCCAGACCGGCGAGATAATCATCAAGGCGACGGTGTTGTTCCGGAACTCCGCGGTGATCATGCGCGTGGAGGTCCAGGACACCGGCCCCGGCGTACCCCTCCTCCTGCGTGACAAATTATTTACTCCATTTACCCAGGCCAACGCCGGGGCTCTCACCCACGGCGGAACCGGCCTTGGCCTGGCTATTTCCCGCCACCTGGTTTCCATGATGGGAGGCACGGTATTCTACCGGCCCGTGGAGCCGCGCGGCTCCGTCTTCGGTTTCGAGATAACGCTCAACCAGGCGGAGTACAGCATGCCGCAGGGCCAGCAAAGAATCGCCACCTGCGACAAAGTGCTGATCGTGGACGACAACGCCGCGGCCAGCGACTTCGCGGTCAAGACCGCCGCCATGTTCGGGCTCCAGCCGCACGCGGTATCGTCGGGCACCCAGGCTCTGGCCGCCCTTCGCGAAGCGGCCCTCGCGGGAACGCCCTACGCCCTCTGCCTCATCGACCAAAACATGCCCGAGATGGACGGCTGGAGGCTGGCCGCGGAAATTACCGCGGAGCGCCTCATCAACAGCGTACAGCTGATACTTATGGCCCCCGAAGGAGCCATCGGCTCGGAAGCTAAAATGAAGCTGCTGAAATGGTTCAACGGCTATCTCGTTAAGCCCCTGAATCCGCAGGACCTTTTCCAGACGATCAACAGCGTTCTCACGGAATCGGTGGAGCTTGACGCCGTGGACGAAGACGAAGGATCCGCCGCTCTGAAGCCGGAAAACGCCAATATCGGGCTTACGGTACTGCTCGCCGAAGACCATATCGTAAACCAGGAATTGTTCTCGATCCTGCTTTCCAAACTGGGGTGCAGCACGGACCTCGCATCGGACGGGACCGCGGCCGTCGAAATGGCCAAACAACGGGATTACGACCTCGTGCTCATGGATATTTTCATGCCGCGCATGGACGGCTACGAAGCCTCGAGGCATCTCCGCGAGCAAGGCTTCTCCAAGCCGATCATCGCGGTAACGGCCAGCGCCCTCAAGGGCGAACGAGAAAAATGCGTCGAAGCCGGCATGAACGATATTCTTATCAAGCCGTTCAAGCGTAAAGACCTGGAGACCATGCTGCGATTCTGGGCAAACAAGACCCTTAACATGGACGGAGAAAACGAAGCACCAAGCTCGGTAAGCGAGCGGCATCTATGGGACAACACCGTTTTTGACTTGCCCGGGCTTATCGAAACGTTCCTGGGCCAGCGGGAAACCGTACTAAGCCTCGTAAAGCGCTTCATAGACAAGACTCGCAGCCAGCTTCCCGAGCTTCATAACGCGGCAATGAGCGGCGACACCAAGACGATGCGGGAAATCGCCCACTCCATCAAGGGAGCTTCCTGGAACATGACCGCCAAACAACTGGGCGACATGGCCTTCGAAATAGAATCGGCCTCCAAGCAGGATGACTTGGAAGGTGCCCGCAGCCTTCTGCCAAAATTGGCAATTTGCGTGAGCGACTTCGAACAGTGCGCCGCATACCAACAGGAAGCGGCGCAGCAATAGCTGCGGCGCAACAGTAGCTGCGGGCGCGGCAGTAGCTGCGGCGCGGCAGTAGCCGCGAACGCGCCCGCATGGTATTACTGTAGGCATGATTCAGGCTGTTTTTTTCGATCTGGACAATACCCTATACCCCGCCAGCGCCTCCATGGAAAGCGATATCGTGCATCGCATGAACCAATATGTGGCTAAGCTGCTACGTATATCTTTGCCCGATGCAAAAGCATTGCGGGCAACGCGCATGCCCAATTATGGCACTACGCTCGAATGGCTCATGAAGGAACATGACTTCACCGACACGGAGGATTATTTCAGCGCCGTGCATCCGAACGGAGAGGAGGAAGTACTGGTTCGCGACCCTAAGCTTCCGGCCTTCCTGGATTCCATAACCCAGAAAAAATATATTTTTACGAATGCGCCATCGGAACACGCCGACCGCGTTCTTATAAAACTGGGCATAGCGGGAAAATTCGACGATATTTTCGACGTGCGCTTTTCCATGCTCCGCGGAAAACCGGCGCGGTCGGCGGTAGAAAAAGTCATCACCGCCTCAGGCTGCCGCCCCGAAGAAACCTTGTTCGTAGACGACATCCCCCGCTACGTGCGAGGCTTTACCGACTGCGGCGGCAAAGGCATACTCATCGATCACGACGATAAATACCCGGAGGAGACACTCCAGCGCATTCGCACAATTTACGAGCTGAAAGATTTCCTGTAGCGCATCTTGAAATGCCAACCGGGATTTTAAATGCGCAAAAATAATCGAAAGGAACAACCATGCAATCCATGAATATCATGTACAAGCTTAAGAGGCGCGGAACGAACCGCATGGAACTCGCCCTGCCGCTCTTCCTCCGAGGAATCTACCTTGGCGCAGGAATACTCCTGATTCTCGTCCTGGCGCGCTCGATGGGTCCCACGCATCCGTTTATCTATATGTTTTCCATCGCCATGGTCTTCGTCATCATGTCCGAGGACCGCTGGACCTTCGATAAAGAAAAGGAAATCCTGCGTCGGCGAACGGGCGTCATCTTCTTCGCCAAAAAATGGACCGCTCCGCTCGAGAACATAGCGAGCATAGAGATCAGCTCGGACGCAAAACCCACCGACTCGGGCGACCCTTACGCCAGATTCACAGGAGCCATCGGTAAAAACTGCTGCGCCTTGCGTTTCATACTTGTCGATGGTCGTGCCCTGACGGTGAGCGTCGCTTCCCGCAAGCGTTACGATGCGCTGAAAAGTCAAGCCGTAGCGCTCGCGGAGTTTACCGGAAAACCGTTCGCCGAAGCGCTATAAAGGATTTCGACGCCCCTACAAAGCGCCGTTCTTAACTTTCAGGTATAGAATCAGCTCCCGTTTAAAGGAAATATCCTCATGCATCTCGTCAATCCGGTCTTCGTCCGAATAGCCGAGGGCGATAAACGCCTCGATTCGGATATACGGGTCTTTATCGCGCTTGGCCTCTTTGGTGTATCCTAAAGCCTTGTATGCAGCCCTGCGGATTTTCCAGTCTTTGTCTTTTTTTGCATCTGGCGTATAGCCCAGGACTTCGTAGGCCTCCAAGCGTATCTGCAAATCGGGATCCGCCCTGGCCGCTTCGGTAAAACCCAGCTTTCTGTAGGCTTCCAGGCGAATGGCGTTGTCCGAATCGCGGGTAGCCTCCGGCGTAAAGCCAAGCACGCGATAGGCTTCCAGCCGAATATTATGATCCTCGTCCCGTTTGTTTTCCTCGGAATACCCCAAGGCCTTGTACGCCTCGCTGCGAATCTTCCAGTTTTCGTCGTTTTTATCTTCCTCGGAATAGCCCAACGCGGCGTATGCCTCATTGCGAATTTTCCAGTCTTTGTCTTTTTTCGCCTCTTCGGTAAATCCATGCACGCGATATTTCATGAGGCGAATTTCTGCATCGGAATACTTGAACTCGATATTCATGGCTCTCCACCTAAGATTGTATAGACTATACCGCAAGATTTCCAGAGCGATTACCCGGAACATCCGGTTGCATGCCCCGCGTCGATGCATTATCCTAGGAGAATCAACCAGAAAGGACACATCCATGAGCATCCATATCGAGGCGGCCAAGGACGCCATAGCGGAATCCATTCTTTTGCCCGGAGATCCCCTGCGCGCGAAATTCATCGCGGACAATTATCTGAGCGACGTTACCCAGTTCAACCGCGTACGTAACATGTTCGGCTATACCGGCATGTACAGAAACAAGCGGGTATCCGTAATGGGAACGGGCATGGGCATGCCCTCGCACTCCATTTACGTCAACGAGCTGCTGCGCGATTACGGCGTTAAAAAATTGATTCGCGTAGGCACCTGCGGTTCGCTCCGCGCCGACGTCAAGATACGCGACGTACTCCTGGCCATCAGCGCCAGCACAGACTCCAACGTAAATCGCATCCGCTTCCGAGGCATGGATTACGCGGCCACCGCCAACTTCGCGCTGCTTGAAAAAGCCTGGCGCCTCGCAAACGAGCGCAAGCTTCCGGCAAAACCTGGCGCGGTCGTTTCCGTCGACTCGTTCTATGCGGAAGATCCCGACCAGTGGAAACTGTGGGCGCAATTCGGCGTTATGGGTATCGAGATGGAAACCGCCGAACTATACACCTTGGCGGCTAAATTCAACGCGCAGGCGCTGGCCATTCTCACCGTGAGCGACAGTCTCGTCTCTGGCGAAGCGACGAGCTCCGCCGAACGGGAAACCAGTTTCCGAGCCATGGCGGAACTGGGCCTGGATACGGTCATCGACTGATCCTGATCCTGTCAGGCGAGCGCAGCGGTATCGGAAAAATCGTTTTTCCGATACCGCTTCCTGCTAGAGCGCTTTTGCGATCTGCAGCATGGTTCCTATGAGCGCCTTATGCAAATCCAAACTTGATGCAATACCGCTACGCTCCCAACGGATAGCTTTGCTGCTGATCTCAAGCGACGGATACGCGGCGAGCGCCTCGACGATAATCCGCCGTAAATTGGAAGAACCCAGCAGTCGCTGGACCGCCTCCGAGTCGCTGCCTTTAACCAACACCTTGGGATCAAACTCAGGATCCCCAATTTGAATATCCTTGGTAAGGGATAGAGCCTTCCCGAGCTTGGACAGAACGCCTTCCTTGCAGATCGAAAAATCGCATGGCAGGCTTGGCGACATCGTCATTTCAACGACGGTATAGGTACTTCGGCTCTTTCCCGAACCCCGGGTAATAGTAAAGATGCCAACCCGTTTTCCGTTCTCCATGCCTTCTATTCGCCAAGGCGCCAATAAGGTCACTAGTCGGGTCCAAAATGATGGGACGTCCGTTTCCACTACGAGTCCGGACGCGCTCTTGGCGCCACTGCGAAATTCATAGCCTAATTCACCAGCGAGGCGCTTCATCTTGGCCAAGATTCTGCCCTGGATAAAAACCATCAGGCCAAGGGACAACCCGATTATGACGACTGCGAAAACAAAAACCAGAACGGGCTCTGAATTCAAAATATGCTCCTGTCCATGCTAAAACTCGAGAAAATCGTCATCGCTGGCTTCTTCTTTGATTTTGCCATCACGAGGAACGATAGCCGTAGCCTGTTTTTTTACGCTGAGCTGCGCTTGGGATGCATTAGCGCCGTTTGCCGCCGTTTTTACCCCCGATGCTTGATAACCGCCGGAAGAAGAGTCCGGTTTTTCTACTTTTGCGGAACCCGTTTTAGCTGCCGACTTTTTTTCGGCAGGTCCTAGTTTAAAGAATGAAATAGATTCTTTAAGGATTTTTGCCTGGCTTGCCAGTTCTTTGGCCGTACCCGCAACCATACTGGACTGGCTGGCTATTTCTTCACTGGTAGAACTGAACTCTTCAGATATGGACGCGTTATGCTGGATTACGGTATCAAGCTGGGCTATCGCCTGATTAATTTGCTGTGCGCCGGTATCCTGTTCCCGGCTGGCCTCGCTGATCTCCTGCACAAGTTCAGCGGTTTTTTGAATGTCCGGCACCATGCTCTCCAGCATCAAGCCGGCTTTTTCCGCCACATCAACGCTTGTCTTGGATAAGCTTGAAATTTCCCCCGCCGCAATCTTGCTGCGTTCAGCCAGTTTGCCTACTTCGCTGGCAACCACCGCAAAGCCTTTGCCATGCTCACCGGCCCTTGCGGCCTCAATGCTGGCATTCAGGGAGAGCATATTGGTCTGCCTGGCTATTTCTTCGATAATGGCGATTTTTTCAGCTATCTGCCGCATGGCTTCTACCGTATCCCGCACCGCCATTGCGCCATTTTTCGCGTCTTTGGACGCTTTTGAGGCAATCTGCTCGGTTTGGATGGCATTATCCGCATTTTGCCGAATATTGGCGCTCATCTCCTCGACGCTTGCGGACACTTCTTCCGCGCTGGCCGCCTGTTCGGAGGCTCCTTGCGACAATTGCTGGCTGGACTGCGAAATGCCCTCTACGCCACGGGACATCTGCCCTGCTGCATCCGCAAGTTCGCTGGAGCCGGCAGCCACTTGCCCGCTGGCTTCCTTGACCCCGCTCACCACCTCCCGCAATTTCTTGATGGTTATATTGAGCGAATCCGCCAAGGTTCCAATCTCGTCCCCGCGCTTGCTGATATTCGGGGTCGTGTCAATATTCAAGTCGCCCCTGGATAAGCGTAAAGCGGCGTCGTTCATGGTCAGGATTGGTTTTGCAAACGAAGACGCGAGGAAATACACTATGATTCCGCCACCTACGAGGGAAATCAAACCTACGATGATGAGCATGAGCAGAAATGCGTACAAAGGACCGTAGATGTCCGAAAGAGGTCCTTCGGATACGAGAATCCATCCAGTGGCCACCATTTCATAGGCTGCCGCATAACGCTGCGCCTTTCGATCAATAGTAAAGGCAAACGACTTATCCTTAAGCTCGGTTTGCAAATCGTTACGCCCATGCGTTTCAAAAAAATTATCCCTGAGTACCTCTTCCTTTTTTTCCGAAGTTATGAACTTACCGTTTGCTTCCAACAAATAGGAAACGCCGTTTTCCGACATCTTCAAGGCATTCGCTATCTTTTCTACGGTAGTCAGCAGCACATCCAGACCTACGACGCCGACGGCTTGTCCCTCTGCATTGGCGACGCGAATCGCGACGGTCACGACGAGTTTGTTCGTCATCGCATCGATATATGGCGAAACGAGAAGCACATCGGGCGTTTTAAGGGAATCCACGAACCATGAGCGCTTATATTGGTCATAATCGACCGGCGGGATCCACCCTGTGGCATCAAGGAATAAGCCGCCTTCGCTTATCTTTTTTATGTCGCAAAAATAAATCGAGGTTAGGTCCGGATTATCTTTCTGTCCGGCGACAAGATTCGGCTGTAAGGTTTTTATGTCGGAAATCCTGCTCAGTGCTTCATTGCGAATCGTTCGGATGTTCTGGGCGTTCACAAGAAACCAAGAGTCGATACGCTGGGCGGCTCCATCCATTTTTGCCGCCGTCTCCACCCTTAGCTGCTCATCAAGCTTGGTAGAATAGTTACTATAGACAGTAACCGTGATGACTCCGATTACGACGGTAATCAGAGCCACCAGCATGAGGGTAAGCTGGATTTTAATGGACATTTTCACAACCATACTGGCTCCTAACTATGAAAATTCAATTCGCGATGCGAATTGAATTTAAGCATCCGAATAGGAAAATCCTCCGATTTCCCAAGGTTCAAGTATAGAAGCAGCCAAGATTAAATGCAAATTAATGGCACAAAATTATTCATTCTTTAAAATTACGACAATTACGATATCGGCCCGCAATAGCGGATTTTACTTCGAGGTCAGGTAAAAAATCGGCGAAGGTTATTTCGCAGCCGGAATAGCCGGTACTTAACCGTCCCTTCGGGTTCTCCCGTGTCCCTGGCAATGTGCCGCACGCAAATTCTATGGCGGTAAAAGCTCTCATACAGCTGCCGATCGGCACTGCACAGTCCTTCAAGCGCCATTTCAAGGGCAAGTCCTGAAACCCGGTCATTATCCGGACTTGCCGCAAAAGCCCTAAAAGACAGACCTGCTTCCAACTCCCCGTCCAAGTCGAGAACCAAAGGCCGAGAGGCATTGTGTCGGTAGTGATTCCATAATCGGCGCTTGGCGATACCTTGAATCCAGGTGCCCATTGCGGAATCCCCCCGAAAATCCGGCAGTGCCCGCCATGCCGCAAACAGGGTATCCTGCGTCAGGTCGTCGGCCTCGTATTCATCGACATGGCGCAGGAAAAAGCTTCGCACCCGGGCCTCGTGAGACATCAATCGGGCAAGCGCGGCTTCCCGTTCACCTGCCAATTTCCGCTCCGGGAGCCTCGAAGTACGCATGTAGTTTCTCAGCCGTGATACCCGGCATGTCACGCATGGCCAGCGAGTCGAAACCTTCTATGATCATGCTGCAGAGCAACTCCGTCCGGCGAACCTGCGTTTCCTTCAATCGTTCCAGAAGAGACCGCATCAGCAGGGGATCGAGGCCGTCCACGAGATATTCCATCCCCTTCCTGGCAATGCCATCCGGGCAAAGTGGCATCAATTGATCCAGAGCGGAGCATCCTTCTTGCTTGAGCAGATACCCCAGGTTCGAAAAAAACACGACGATATTCTCAGGGGTTTCAAGAGTAATTTCGGCTATACCAGCCGTTTTGTCGGAGTTGGCCGAACTTGCGGCATTCCCGGAGTATTTCCTGTACTTCAGCAACTTTCGCCTGAAATCCTGCCGGGCATGCTGTATCCGCCCTTCGCTGATCGTACCTTCCGCAGCTTTCAGGTCTTCAACGAGCGCTTCCCCGACGCACTTGGATAAATTCCTGTTTATCACCTCGCTTACCGTGGCATCAAGCCCGTACATCATCCAAAGCAAGGCATTTTCGTCGATCTCACGCAATGCGCCTTGGATATTCCTGTTATTGGCCTCGGTGTCTTCCATAAAATCTTCCAGAAAATTCATCGTTGAACCTCCATCTTTTTATTTGGCTATAGTTTAGTAACCGCAAGATGGAAAAGGTTGGATAAAATCGTCGCATTTCCCGGATACCCTTGCATTTTGCCGATACCTGTACATTATACTGTATGAATGACGTAGAAACTTTCCGGTTTGAGATGTTCCGCGTTCATGTATGTCCGAATGCGACTATTGCGGAAAGGGTGAACCATGGAAGAAATTGAAGAACTTATCCGCCTTTCGTATTTCAGCGAGATTGCCAAGGCAATCGTAAGCGAAACTTCGGTCAAAGGCATTCTCAACAAGCTCATGGCCAAAATCGGCGATGTCTTTGCGCCGCTCAATTGGTCCACCCTGCTTTTAGACAGGAAAAACGATCAGCTGGAATTTCGCGTCGTCGTAGGCAAAGCCAGCGAAAAACTCCTGGGTCAGCGCATACCCGCGTTCGAGGGCGTGGCTGGCTGGGTGGTTGCGCACGGAACCGAGGTTATCGTGGAGGATGTCTCTCAGGACAGCCGCTTCAGCGACCGCATCGACAGCATCTCGGGCTTTACCACGTCATCCATAATAGCCGTTCCCCTGAAAACCGAAGACAAAGTATTCGGCGTAATCGAGTTGATAAACAAGCTGGACGGCGGCCGCTTCTCGGCCCTCGAGATGCGAACCCTGGCCACGATAGCGGATTTCGCCGCGATCGCCATAGAAAAGGCCGTCTACCTTGCCCAAATAAAGCGGATGGCCATGACCGATGCCATGACGGGGCTCTTGAACCGTCGCGGCCTGGCACGCATTCTGGAACGCGAAAATTCCCGCATCAAGCGGCATGGCGGCGAGGTTGCTTTTATACTGGCGGACGTGGATCAATTCAAGGAGATCAACGACAATCGCGGCCATGCGGCAGGCGATGTCGTGCTCAAATGCGTCGCGGAGGCATTGCAAAAAGTATGCCGCGAAAGCGACGCGGTAGCCCGATTCGGCGGCGATGAATTCCTCGTGGTAATGCCGGACACGAATCCGGAAGCGGCGGCCTTGGCCCGCGACCGCATCGCCGCAGGGATTAGCCGCGCCGCTCAGAAATGTCCGGCAGGGGCGTTTACGGTTAGCCTAGGCGTGCATGCGGGAAAAGGCTCGGACATCAACAAGATTTTCGAGGAATCCGACAGGGACATGTACCGCCGAAAGGAAGAGCGCAACCCCAATACCTTCGGCGAGAAAATCATGTCCATCCTGGACGACGACGTTCAGACGGAC
Organism: uncultured Treponemataceae bacterium; assembly: GCA_964485395.1. GTDB lineage: Bacteria > Spirochaetota > Spirochaetia > Treponematales > UBA12059 > JANNSO01. The sequence continues at coordinate 157,592 of CAZAJF010000004.1, forward strand.
GCGTCGCCGGGTCTGTAGATCGTCTGCTCCACGCGCTTCGCCTCGATTTCCAGCACGGTAAACCTGCCCAGGGAAGTTTCGGCGACGTCTCCCACCACGGGAATGCGATCCAGCGCCCAGGCGATATATCCGGCGACGGTTTGCACGTAAGGAAGGTTGGGCAGCTCGCCGCCGGTAATCTCCGCCAGCACGGAAAGCGGCGTGTCGCCCGATACGGCATAGGAACCGTCCGCCCTCTTGCGAATCCTCTCCTGCGGAACGTCCACGTCGCCTTCGTGGATCTCGCCGACGATCTCCTGGATCACGTCGCGCATGCTTATGATTCCCGCAAGCCCGCCGTATTCGTCGATCACCACCGCGAATTTTTCTTTACGCGCCTTGAACAGGTTGAACAGATCGCCCACCGGCTTGTTGGGCATGATGAACAGCGGCTCCACCATGATCGTAGACAGGGGATTTCCGCCGCGGTCTTCCAGCACCTCGTTTACGACGGAGTGCAAGGTTACCGTACCCACGACGTTCTCGCTCTCGCCGTCGTAGACCGGTATCCGCGAATGCTCGGGGTGCATCGCCAGCCGGCAGGCTTCCGCGCAGGACGTTCGCTTGTCCAGGCTGAACACGTCGATCCGGTGCGTCATCACGGCCTGGACCGTGGTAGCGCCAAGGCGGAATATATTCTTTACCATGGCGCTTTTCGCGTAATCGAGGATACCCATATGCTCGGCTATGTTCAGCATCTGCACCATGGTTTCCATGGACATCTCGTTGCGCTTGGGCTTTCCGAACAGACGCGTAAAAAGGGAGCTGAACCAGTTTACGGCGAGGACCAGCGGCTTAAAAACCACGGTGCATAAAAACAGGAACGGCGCCAGGAACGACGCTACCTTTTCATTATGCCCGATAGCCACGCGTTTCGGCGAAACCTCGCCGAATATCAATATCACGAAGGTAAGCACGCCCGTGACGATGGCGAGGGCGCCGTCGCCGAACTTGTTCAACGCCCATTCGGTGGCCAGGGCAGACGCCAGGATATTCACGAAATTATTGCCGATGAGAATCGTAGAAATAAGCTCGTCGGGTTTGCGCGCGAGTCGCTCCACGATAAGGCCGTTGCGACTGCGCTTCTTGATCGACTCTATCTGAAAAACGGTCAGCGACGTGAATGCCGTCTCGACGGCTGAAAAAAAAGCTGAAAAAACCAGGCAAATTAAAACGCCGATGATGGGGGCGCTCACGGGCGGCCTCTAATACTCGAACCGGTGAGATGCTGATCTATATTCATAGTGGATGATGATACCGCAGAAACCAAGGGGCGGCAATGGAGAATCAAAAAAAAGCGGGGCTTCGCAGCCCCGCTTTTGGAAAATTGTAAACCTATATACCTAAATACGCCGTCTTGACATCGGGATTATCCGCGATTTCCTTGGCTTTGCCGGACATGGTTATGTTGCCGGTCTCGAGCACGTTGGCGCGGTGGGCTATGGACCAGGCCCTCTGCGCGTTCTGCTCTACCAGCAGGATGCTTGTACCCTGCTTGTTGATCTCGACGATTATCCTGAAAATCTCCTCGGTGAGGAGCGGGGACAATCCCATGGAAGGTTCGTCGAGAAGCAACAGGCTCGGCTTGCTCATGAGTGCCCTGGCCATGGCCAGCATCTGCTGTTCGCCGCCTGACAAGGTGCCCCCAAACTGGTTTTGGCGCTCCTTGAGCCTCGGAAAACTTTTGAACCCGCGTTCCATGCTTGCCTGTATCTCGACGGGATCCTTGCGCGTATACGCTCCCATCATGATATTTTCCTTCACCGTGAGCGGAGCGAAAATCCTCCGCCCCTCGGGGACATGGCTGATGCCCAGTGTAACTATTTTTTCCGCGGCCATCGTCGTTATATTCATGTCATTGAACGTAACGCTGCCGCTTCGGGGTCGCAGGATACCGGAAATCGCGCGGAGGATCGTCGATTTTCCGGCACCGTTGGCGCCGATCAGGGTTACGATCTCGCCCTTTTCGACGTTGAACGATACGCCATGAAGGGCGTGGATTGCGTCATAGTAGACGTGGAGATCTTCAACTCGCAGCACTGTTGCCCGCTCCCTTTCCGAGGTACGCCTCAATAACCAAATCGTTGCCCTGGATTTCCTTTGGAGTACCGCGCGCGATGACTTCGCCGAAGTCCATTACGGTCAGGTACTCGCATATCCCCATAACGACGCGCATCTGGTGTTCGATCAGCAGAATTGTCAGGTTGAAACGATTCCGGATAAAATGGATCAGTTCCATAAGCTCTTGTATCTCGCGCGGATTCATGCCCGCCGCAGGTTCGTCCAAGAGCAGCAATTCGGGATTGCACGCAAGCGCGCGGGCTATTTCCACGCGTCGCTGCTCGCCGTACGGCAGGTTCTTGGCGATCTCGTCATGAATGCCGTCCAGCTTGAAGATGGAAAGAAAATCATGCGCTTTTTCTGTCAGCTCTTTTTCTTTCTGGTCGTAGCGCTTGGTGCGGAGAAGACTGTCGGCCAGGGTGTATCCTGAATGCGCATGATACGCGATCCGCACATTGTCCAAGACGGTTAAATTTGAGAACAGCCGAATATTCTGGAATGTTCTGGCTATCCCGAGCCTGGTTATTTCGTAAGGCGCCAGGTGATCTATTATTTCGCCTTTGAACGCGATCTCCCCTTTGGTAATCGGGAAAATTCCGGTTATCAAGTTGAATGCCGTCGTCTTTCCCGCGCCGTTGGGCCCGATCAGGCCCTGAAGGCACCCTCGGGGAAGAGTCAAATTAAAATCCTTTACCGCCAGGAGGCCGCCAAAAGCTTTGGTAACGTTCCTGACTTCGAGGACGTTGTCGGGCGTAGTATTTGCCATAGTTGTACCTCGTTAATCAGGTTTTATCGGACGGTGCCGCAACGGCTTCGCCATCCGGCTTTTTTGTCCCTCCGATACCGAGTATGGCCTTTGCCTTTTTTACCGCGGAATCGGCTTTAAAAAATCCCCACTCTGTCATGCCCAGCAAACCTTTGGGCCGCAAGAGCATCATGAGAATGAGTGCGATAGGATACAGGATGAAGCGCCATGCGGGCGCATCCGTACCCAGCAAGCCCAAGAGCACCCGAAGGAATCCCTCTAGGAAGAATATCCAGGCGAAGGCCGCAGCCATCGTTCCGGTCATGCTGCCCAAACCGCCGAATACCACGATTATGAGCGGATCGAAACCTTTGATGAAATCAAAGGTATTCGGACTCAAGAAACCGATGTAGTGCGCATAGATACCGCCGCCGAGACCGGCGGCGAAACTGCCGATGACGAAAGCCAAAAGCTTGGAGTCCGCCACGTTGATACCCATGGCCCTGGCGGCGATCTCGTCTTCGCGCACAGCCATCGTGGCGCGCCCTGTACTGGAACGGATGAAGTTTCGCATTATCACCAGAACGATTACCAGGAAGATGAAGGCCCATGCCCAACCCCAGCCCGAAATGAACTTGGTGATGCCGAGCATTCCGCGGCCGCCCTTCATTTCGGCGAATCCGAGAATCGTGTCCGAGTTGACCATCAGCGTTTTAACGACAATGGCAAAACCCAGGGTCGCAATTCCGAAATAGTCGGAACCGAGGCTCAAGACGGGCAGACCGAAGAGGAAGCTTACCTCGGCGGCGAAAATACCCGCGAACAGAACCGAGAAGAAGAATACAATCTGGTTGGCGACACCCGAAGCGAGGATCCCGGGAGCCTCTTCGGTACCGAACAGCGGAGTGCATAGCGGAGATAGTATTTTTCCGGCCTGCACCGCGATAATACCTACGAGCACGATAGCCAGAAGGTAGAAAGTAAAAGCGGACAGGACCGGTACTCCGCGTTTCGTCCGCAGGAACTTGTTCACGCCGATGAGGGCGAGACCGCCTAAGATGACGCCGATGCCCACGACTATAAATCCGCTGGCGTCGCCTGCCACCCAACGGAACGTAATGTCTGCCGAGCAATATGCGCCGATGCCGTAGAAGCCCCACTGCGCCAGACTGAACTGACCGTTGAAGCCGTAAATCAGATTGAGTCCCAAGGCGACCATGGTCATGGTGACGGCTTGGAACAGGAGCCCCTGGTCAAAGGGGGAGAACGGAACGAAATCGCCGATTTTAATCAGGAAGGCGGCTTGAACCACGCCCCAGGCAAGAACGATCGTGAGAGCCTTCTGCCAGAGCGGCTTGCGCGCCAAACCCCAAAGGAGACCGTAAATCCATGCGATCAGGGCGACCATCTTGATGGCGGTGCCGAGTAAAAATCCGAGTTGCATGTCGTCCCCCTATGCCTTTTCCTGCGCTGCTTCACCGAACAAACCGGTAGGCTTGATCAGGAGCACGAGGATCAGGATCGTGAACGCCACGGCATCACGCATGGGCGTCGATATATAACTCATGGTGAGCGATTCGGCTTGGCCCATTATGAGCGCTCCGACGAAAGCTCCAGGAATTGAGCCGATCCCACCGAGAACCGCGGCGACGAAAGCCTTCAAGCCGGGCAGGATGCCGAGCTGAGTCCAAATCGAGGAGTAGGCTATCGCGTACAGCACGCCGCCCAAGCCGGCGAACGCCGCCCCGATGGCGAATGTAAATGTGATTACTTTGTCTACGTTGATACCCATGAGTCGAGCCGTGGGCTTGTCATAGGAGCAAGCGCGCATGGCAGTGCCGATCTTCGTCTTCTTCACTATGAATTGCAGCAATATCTGCACTAATATGGAAGCAAGCGCAATGATCAGGAAAATATTGGAAAATGAGATCGTATTATCCGGAGACGCTTCTCCTCCGACGATCGCGTGTATTCCATCTTTGATATACCAAGCTGTCGTGGGGAAGGGAGCTTTATAAGGAATAAAACGCCCGGAAAAAACAAAGGGCAGGGCGCCGAAAAATTCCAGGAAAAACGATACGCCGATAGCGGTGATCAAAGCCGTTATCCTCGGGGCGTCTCGAAGGGGTTTGTAAGCCACGCGTTCTATCGTGACGGCAAGAATGACGCAGACAACCATCGAAAGAATTATTACGGAAACGGATCCGATTAAAATAGAAAGACCGGGAGAAAATCCGGGGAAAACATTTTGGGGCCAATTTTGGAGCTGGAAACGGCTCACCGCGTAAAAGCTCGTAAAGGCGCCTACCATAAAAACGTCGCCGTGCGCGAAATTAATCAAGCGCACGATGCCGTAAACCATTGTATATCCCAATGCGATAAGGGCGTATACAAACCCGAGCTTCAGGCCGTCCAGAATATTCTGCACGAACAAAATAGGGTTGGTCCAGGCTTTCGACCCGATATATAAAATCGTCATCACGCTGATGGCGGACAAAAAAACCCAACCAACCCAGGCTAGCGGAGGTCCTCGCCTTGACTTTATCAAAGACGGGACATTTGTGTTTTCTTTACGAGCTAACATGCAATCTACCTTCTTCTGGTGTACTTCAAACAGAGAGGGCAACCAATGATTGCCCTCTCTGATTCTGCGTAAGAGAAAACTCTTATGGCTGAACGATTGAGTCGAAAACGATCTTGTCGGGTGTTACCGAAAGCATCGTAAGGGACTTGATGGGGTTGTGCCAGCGATCCATCGTGATCTGTCCTGAAACGCCTTTGAACGTCATGCCTTCGATTGCGGTTCTGACATAAACCGTGTCGTCTTTTCCGGCTTCCTTGATACCCTGAAGCAAGAGGTTCATGGCATCGTAGGCGAGCACCGCGAGAGCGTCCGGAACTTTGGGCTTTCCAGCATCGTCTTTATAGGCCGCGGCATAAGCCTTGAGAAGTGCGACAACTTCGGGGCGCTTGTCATCGGGAGCATAGTGGTTGGAGAAATATCCGCCGGCCGCGGCGGCTTTGTCCAGGTCCGCGGAATCCCATCCATCACCGCCGACGAACGGAACTTTAATTCCTTTTTCCTTGGCTTGCTTGGTAACGAGATTGACGATGTTGTAATAATCGGGAATAAGGACTACGCCGGGATTGGCGCTCTTGATCTTGGCGAGGATGGCGGAGAAATCGGTATCCTTGCTGGTATAGGTTTCTTTACCGACGATCTTGCCGCCGGACGCGAGGAACTGTTTTTCGAAGGCAGTGGCCAAACCGATGGTGTAATCGTTGCCCTGATCGTAAATGATGAAGGCGGTCTTGGCTTTGAGTTTGTCAAAGGAGAACTTGGCGAGAATACCGCCCTGGAAAGGGTCGATATAGCAAGCGCGGAAAATATAGGGTTTTACCTTGCCGTTCGCACCGACCGTTACACTGGGATTGGTGGAGGTGGGGCTGATCTGTATAACCTTGGCTGCGTTGGCGATCTCGGAAATGGGAATCGACGCGCTTGAGCAGACTTCGCCGATTATGTATTTGACGCCGTCCTGATTGATAACCTTGTTGGCCGCGTTGACGGCGGGATCAGGGGTACATTGGCTGTCTTCAATGATTGGAACGATTTTCCTGCCGAGTACGCCGCCCTTGGCATTCCATTCGGCTATGGCGAGAAGAGCACCTTCCTTGGTGGAAAGCCCGAAAGACGGGACCGGACCGGACAAAGGCGCCAAGATGGCGATCTTCAGGTCTTGGGCTCCTACCGCTGCGACGGCCAGGAACAATACGAGAGCGATTGTAAGAACACGCTTCATGTTATCCTCCTTGAAAAAATTGTCATATAGAAAACTCTACATGATTTCTGCTCAATTTAGAGACAGGTCCCAAACAAGTACAACGGACTAACTTATTTTAAGCGGTTTCAGCTTGGCCATAATGAAGGCCCTCACCTCGGGAAGCTCGCAATACCAGATAAAAAAAGATGAAAACAGAATGGAAATGATGTTTATCAAAACATCCGCCAAACTGAGGATTTGAACACCGTCGACATTCGTCGTCGCGTGGGGCATTACCATCATCAAGCGGCTGATAATGTTGAAACCCTGCGAAAACGACAACAGATACCACGGCCAGGAAACGAGCGTATTCCCGGTCAGGAGTTTCGTTACCGAAACAATCGACAATATTCCGAGGAACAGGGGCAGCCACCACTCTTGGGAAAGAGGAGAATACGAAGAGAGGGGGAGAACCATGAGGGGGAGAACCTGCACGACCATTAAGACAGGCACCAAGGCCTTTGCGCATAGTATTTTACGTAACATGAAATATACTAGCCATTGAAAATGCCCGTTGTCAAGAAAAAAAAGAATTTTCCCGACACAAAACAATTCTCTGTACACAATCGATTTTACGTTGTTACACTCAATATATATAGATGCTTCGCAAAAAAGGATTCCATTCCATGCTGAAAAAATCAAGGCTCGCGTACATGTTCTTTACCTGTTTGGTTTGCTGCTTCCCTCTGCAGGCCCAAGAATCCGAATTTCTGCAGCTCGATCCGCCGGCCTGGAAATTCGGGACCATCGACCAGGGAGCGTCGATTGAAATCGAGGTGCATGCAAAAAACACGAGCGGCCTTCCGCTGACGGTCAATTTCATTTCAACCTGCGCCTGCCTGGAAGTCGACCCCGGTTCCCGAATCATTCCGGCGGGAGAAACCACGGTTTTCAAACTACGCTACGATTCATCCGACGACTCGGGCATCACCCGCAAAGGGTACGTAGTCTCGAGCGACCGGGCTGGCGAAAAGCCTCGCTCCTATTTAGCCGAAGGAATCGTACAGGTGCGCAACATCGCCAGCGGCGGCCCCTGGATACAAGTATCCCCGGGCGTCATCGAGACCGTGCCCAGCACCACGCTTACGCTGCTCTATTATTTTTCCCCCGGATGCCGCAGCTGCACCGAGTTCCTAGACATCGAGATTCCGCGACTAGAAAAAAAACTTTCCATTCGCATCGCGATACAGCGACGGGACATACTGGAACCCGATGCCTACAAAGAATTGTCGGATTTCGCCTCGTCGCTCGGACGACCGATCACTGCGGTGCCGGCCATTCGCGCCGGAAAAACTTTATTACAGGGTGAAGAGGAAATCAGGCAGATGCTTCCGGCCGTTCTTGAAAAAGCCATTTCGGACAAGGCATCTGAGACTTCGGTTACTACCGCGACTTCGGTTACGCCACCGGCGGAGGGCGAAAAAGGATCAAGCGAAAAATCGCTTTCCCTGGTTTCCGTGATGCTGGCGGGTCTCGTAGACGGAGTAAATCCCTGCGCATTTACAACCTTAATCTTTTTGCTGGCGTCGCTGGCCTTGGCGGGCAAAGGAAGAAAAGACATAGCCCTGATCGGAGCGCTTTTTACGCTCGGCGTATTCCTGACCTACCTGGCCGTGGGTTTCGGATTTTTCACAGTGCTGCGCGCGGCGAACGGATTCTCGCTTGTTTCCGCGCTTCTCCGTTGGATACTGGTAGCCGCGCTGCTCGTATTCGCCGGCCTGAGCGTCTATGATTTTTTCTTGATAAAAGCCGGACGCTCAAAGGAAATCCTGCTGCAGCTTCCCGGCGCCCTGAAAAACCGCATCCATGCGTCCATCCGCACCAGGGTGAGAACCGCGACCCTGGCCGGGAGCTCGTTGACGCTGGGCTTCCTGGTATCGATTTTCGAATTCGCCTGCACGGGCCAAGTCTATCTTCCCACGCTCGCCTACATGGTTCGCGTCAGCGCGCGGACGGACTCGATACTGATGCTTATTCTTTATAACATATGCTTCATCGCTCCCCTGCTCGCGGTGTTTGCGGCAAGCTACCTTGGAGTCGGCTCAAAGATAATCACCGAGCTTTTCCAAAAACATCTGGCGGCTGTAAAACTGGGGCTCGCCTTCGTTTTCATACTCTTGGCCGCATTGACCATCGTTGGATAAGCAGAAATTCCTCGATTGAAAGATGTTTAAAAATCGGCGTCAAACCTGTTTGACAAATACTTGACGGGTCATATACTTAGGGGGAAAGGGTGGGCTTCCTGTTGCATGCCCTGGGGAGCAAATCGATGAAACGACTGGGACTTCGCGGCAAGATGCTGTCGATTCTTTTTCTTATCCAGCTTGCCTGCCTGGGCGGCTTGGTGCTTACAGTCTCTTTAAACGCGCGCAAGGAACTATCCACCATTGCGTACTATTCTTCGCAAATACTCGCCAAAGGCTATGCCGTCGACATGGAACGCCAATTCAGCACTGCTGCCATAGGAGCCGCGGACATTGGCGTCGCCTTGCTCGCGCTCCGTGAAAGCGGCGTACGCAGGGAGCTTGCCAACCGGCTGATCTCTCTCTTCCTCGAGAAGAATCCAGAGGTGTACGGCATATGGGCAGCCTTCGCGCCGAATGCGTACGACGGCGCGGACGCCCAAAATATAAACACACCCGGATCGGGTTCGGATGGCCGATTCAACCCAAGCTGGAACTATACGAAAACCAGGGACGGAAGCATCGAGCTTAACGGCAAGCTCGCGTTCGGCGATTCCGGCACGGAACCCGAAGCCTACTCCATACCCATGTCCTCGGGGCGCAGCCATGTCACCGAACCGACGACCCAAGTTTCGGACGAGCGGGAGATTTCGCTTATCTCCGTCGTCGTGCCGATCATCTTCAACTCGGTTCCCATCGGAGTCGTCGGCGTTGATTTATCGGCGACGGCGATCGGAAAAATGATTTCCGGATACAAGCCCCTGGATATCGGCTATACGTTCCTTCTTTCCAACAAGGCTACCATTCTCGCGCACCCGGACGCGAAGCTCATCGGCACGGCCGCCCCCGAATCCTTTGAGCCGAGGCAACGCAGGGAAGTGACCGACTCGGTAGCCAATGGCCGAATCTATTCGGTGGTACGCAAGTCCAAGCTCGATGGATCGCTTTCGTATACCGTCCTGTACCCCGTAAAACTGGCGGATTCCCGATCCTACTGGAGCCTCGGCGTTTCGGTTCCCGTATCCACGCTGCTGATGCCCGTTCGTCGCCTGACGTTTTTCATAGCCTTCATGAGCGTGGGCATCCTGACGCTTTTAAGCCTGGCCATCTGGGTATTCCTGGGCATGGCGTTAAAACCCATCAAGATCGCGGCAAAGGCGATACGGGAAATCGCCGATGGCGACGCCGACCTTACCAAGACCATCGACTTGAAACGGAACGACGAAGTGGGAGACCTGGTTCACGACTTCAACCGCTTCGTGCAGAAACTCCACGATATCGTGGGAAGCCTCAAAGGCTCGCAGCAGGAGCTCGGCGCGATAGGGCACGACCTGGCCGCAAGCGCCAACGAATCGGCGAGCGCTACGGCTGAAATACTCGCCAACGTGGAATCCGTTCGCACGCAGACAACGCGGCAGACGGCTTGCGTGGACGATTCCTCGAGCGCAGTGGAGGAAGTCGCAAAGAACATCGAATCGATGGACAAGCTCGTGGAAACCCAATCAGCGGGAATCACGGAATCCTCCGCGTCCATCGAGCAGATGGTTGGCAACATCGGCTCGGTAACGGAGTCCATAGAAAAAATGGCCAAGCGCTTCGAGTTCCTGCTTGCATCGTCCGAGACGGGAATCGAGAAGCAGACCACGGTGGACGAGAAGATCCGCGAGATAGCCGGACAATCCGACTTGCTCATGGAGGCAAACGAGATTATCGCCAAAATAGCGTCGATGACCAACCTGCTGGCCATGAATGCCGCCATCGAGGCCGCGCACGCGGGCGAAGCGGGAAAAGGATTCTCGGTCGTCTCAGACGAGATACGGAAACTGGCCGAGACTTCGGCGGAGCAGTCCAAGAGCATAGGCGCCGAGTTGAAAAATATCAACGATACGATAATCGCGATAGTCGACGCTTCCAAAATATCGGGAGAGGCTTTCGGGGACGTAACCAAAGGCATCGCCGATACCGGCAGCCTCGTTCGGGAAATCGAGCGAGCCATGATCGAGCAGCGGGAAGGCTCGCGGCAGATCCTCGAGGCGCTGCGCGACATGAACGGCGTAACGAGCGAGGTGCGAAACGGAGCCAGCGAGATGACCGAGGGCAACGCGCAGGTCCTGGACGCGATGCAGCGCCTGGCCGACGTATCCAGAACCATCGCGGGCAGCATGGACGAGATGTCGGCAGGCGCGGCGCACATCACCAACGCCGCCCAGTCCGTGTCCGACCTCGCGCATCGGACGAAAGAAAATATCCTGAAGATGGAAGACGCCATCGGCCGCTTCAAGATCCGCTAGGAGCCTCGCCGACTGATGTCAGAATTTCAAATCGGGGAATAAATCTATAAATAGCCCCGACCCGATTATTATGACGGGTATCGCTATTCCGATACCCGTATGGACGGTTCCGTAGAATCTCATCTCTTCGTGGGCGCCGCGCTTCAGGGCGTCGGACATGAGAAGTCCAAGCCCAATTTCCCCGGCCATCAATCCTGCGTGAATAAAAAAAGCGGTGCGGTGAATCTTGCCGGCCATGGTGCCGCTGCCCTTCGGCGGCAGAATGCTCAGGCCGGTGATGCCGTCGTAGAGATACAGCGACTCGCCGGCCGCCAGCAAGCCCACATGGGTCCACCGGAGCCATTGGTTCCCGTACCAAACATCAGTAACGATGCCCTGGCAGGAACTGGAGAATTCCTCCTCGCCCGTTCTGGATTCATGCGCCCTGAATTCCATTTCCAGGAAACGGATGCCGCCGATCACGCCTGCCGCGGCCAGAAGTCCCCCGGCGGTATACCCGCTCAGCCTATGGCTGTTTACGGTAATGTGCTTTCCCAGGAAATTCGGCTGGATGACCGGACCGCCGTTTTGCGTAGCCGCGCTTACGGCATCCGGCGACGGTTGCGGGAGTACTGGCTCCGCTGCGCTCGTCGCGGCGCTGACGGCGTCTGGGCTCGAAGAATCCTGACCATGGGCTTGCGAGAACGTGAGCAGAACGCAACAGACCGCGACAGCGTATTTCCTGAAAGCGGCCGATGGACCTTTTCTCTTCATGGTATTCCTAGCATAAGGCAAAAACAGCGATTATTCAACATAATAATATAACCTCGCTTCAAGGTTTCAATGAATCCAGGATGACCGGGACCTCGGTTGAATACTTCGCCGGATCGGCGGGATTGGCGCCTATCCAGCGGGTCATCGTACTCGCAAGCGACGGCAAGCGCTTCAGCTCGTCGGAATCGACGGATGCCGCGGCAAGCTTGAACACTGGAGGCAACCGCCCCGTGGATTAATCACGAAAGCGTACAGCAGCCAGGTTTTTGCGGCGACGGGATCATGCAGCCAGAAATCCGTCTTAGCGCCACCGACTCTCCCGCCGCGCAAACCTGGCCATAAAATTTTATGAACATTTTTGACGATGCATCGGCATAAGCCTACTGCTGCGGGAGCGAAAGAAAGCGCCGCCTGAGCCGAGGTAAAAATCGACTGCGCGCCAGGCGCGTACAAAAAAACAAGAAACCAAAGCGCTTATTCCCGATCCTCATCGCAATACTCCATCGCCATGTTGCTGAGGGATTCCAAGTCCGCGCTCCGGCGAAGCCGGTGATATGGCATGAATATTTTACCTTTCAGCATGCCGCAGCTTCATGGCCAATGAAGATCCGCAGCGACAGAGGGTATTCCGCTTGACAAATACTCCGGAAAAGTAAACTATGCGCAATGCGCAAAGTATCCAAATTCGACAACATAGCAAAAAGCTACCTGTACAGCTTCGTCTCATCCTTCAGCTTTTCAGAGGCGATCTGGATGCTCTATTTGGCTTACCGCGGCATGAGCCTCGTGCAGATAGGCATGCTGGAATCAATTTTCCACATGACGTCGATGCTCATGGAGATTCCTACGGGCATCGTAGCGGACCGCTTCGGGCGTAAATTTTCCAGAATCCTGTCCAGGGGGGTAGCTTTCAGCGCCACTGTTTTAATGCTCTCTAGCAGAAGCTTTTCAGGGTTCGCCTTCGCCTTCGTGCTTATAGCGCTCGGCTACAACTTCGAGTCCGGCGCGGGCGACGCCCTGGTCTACGACTCGCTCGTGGACGACGGCCGGGAAGCGGACTACATGAAGGTAAAAGGCAGGCAGGAAATCGCCTACCAGAGCGCCAACGGCCTTTCCCTGGTCGCCGGCGGAATAATCGCCACCTTCAGCTATGAGCTCGCTTATGTCCTGGGTGCGTGCATCCATTTGGCGTCGCTGGGCCTTGCGCTGGGTTTCCGGGAACCCCTTGCGGGCAGAAAAACCAGGACGAAGGGCGAGTCGCATTCCCTGCTGCGACACTGCGCCGACTCCATCAAGGTGATCAAGGACAACAAAGGAATATTTATTTACATCCTGTTCATCGAAACATTTTCGCTGTTCTATACGACGCTCTATTTCTATTTCCAGAACTTCCTCAAGGGCAAGGGCTTCGGGGAGTGGGCGATCGGGCTGGTGCTCGCCGCCTCAGCCCTGGCCGCGGTACTCATGGCCACCCAGGCGCACAGGATAGAAAAGAAACTGGGCCGCCTGCCGCTCATATGCGTTGCCCCGTTCCTGGCCATGGCCTGCTTCGGCCTCATCGCGTTTACCGGCCTTGAGCCATGGGCCATGATCGTGCTGTCGGCGATCGAGGGGCTGCTGTTCGTAAGCTTCTCGGATTATATAAATCGCATGATACCTTCGGAAAACAGGGCAACGCTCCTGTCGTTCCAAGCCATGACCTTCAGCGTCATGATGATCCTGTTTTTTCCTCTGATCGGCGCCTTGGCGGAAGCCAAAGGATTCAAAATTGCGTTTATCGCGATATTTGCCGTTTCGGTGCCCGTGCTTTGGGGAGCGAGATGGAAGCTGCTTCATGGCATGCGGTCCGAAACGCGCCAGGCGGCTGAAGAAGCCTAGCTGTTTTCCCGGCGTCATTTCCCTTTCTGTCTTGAAAACCTGATCATTTCATATCTCGAACCCACACCCGACTTCCGGAAAATATTACTATTGTGATTCTTGAACGTATGGCAGCTGATATCAAGAGGCTGTGATATTTCTTTATTACTTTTAACTTGCGTGACGAGCCGGACTATTTCCAGCTCGCGGGCTGAGAGGCGGGAATCGATAAAAACCGTTTCGGAATCCACCGCTCGCGTCTTTCGCATCGCGACGAGACCTCCGATTCCCCAGAACTCCCCGACAAACCAGAAGGTCTGCAAACCCGTCTGCCTGGAAGCGGCCACGACCCGGGTAAACACGGGGACCTTGAGGACCTCCGCCTGATCGAGCCGTTCCAGGACGAAAAACACGGGAAACGCGCCGCCGGCTATCAAGGCCGCACGACCCACTTTCAGGATTGCGGGATACTTGGACAGCACGCGCGCGCGCATTGCCTGAAACGACCAAAACAGTATGAAGGCCACGATGACCACGGTATCGGCGATGCCGTAGAGATCCACGGCCGCCCGCGCAGAATCGGGCAGGCTTTCCGGAGACAGCGCAAACTCGCAGACGCTCACGGCGACGGACGCCAAGGAAAAAAAACCGCCCTGCGCGGATTTCCGCCTGGCATGCCGCACATAAGTTATAAATTATTCATCCCTGAACGAACACGCGGCAAATGCCTACGAGGCCGGCGGCTATTACGCGGATCCGTCAAAGTCGATGCCTGGAAACGACATGGCGGGATTCCTGTTTTTCTCGCCGGCCTCGCTTATCGCGCTGTTGCAGAACAACGCGAACATGGTTAAGGAAATAGACATCTGCACCCTGGACTATTCCGCCGGAACAGGCGGCATCGTGTTGCCGGCGACACCGCAACCGGCCTGGATAACCCGGCAGCCGACAAGCCCCCTCGTGCTATACTCCGAATCGGGCCATTCGCCCATAGTGGAGGAAAGCGACAAGTTCTTTCAGGCTGTTTCGTCCTTCGTGGAGGAATATCGAAACCAAGGCTCGTGCGGGCTAGCGCTTGAGCAGCTTTATTATGTAAAGTTTTATATACTCTTCAAGCGCGGCATGATTCCTTATCTGCATGAGATTCGGCCTGTCCGCCAGGTTGGACGCGAGGTTCTCGATGCGGTCGACGGTAAACGACGACGGCCGCATATTGCGCAGCACCCCTCGCAGATAATCGCGCACGAGGGAATTGATATCCTCGGTAAGATTGGCCTTTGAAACCGGCTCGAGCAAGGTGTTCCAGCGGTTGGAGAGCGACCCCATGTACTCTTCCAGCGTATACCCTTTGGGAAGCAGCCGCTTCTCGGCATCGCGGGCGGCCTGGGAAAACTCCGCCGCCCGACCGGAAGTCGGCGCCGCGCCTTTGGCGGCCTGCGCCGAAGGCTCAACCTTTTTTTGCGCCTGCGGCTTGGATTTCTTTTTTCCGCCCTGCAGGAATAGCTTGACCAGCCAGCACAGGATCGGGACGGTATACCAGAGCGGCAAGACCATACGGACGTCGGAAAGAAGCTGTTTGCGCGCAAGTCCGAGCAGAAGGGGAAGCGGGGCAACCTTGTTGTTGCCGAAACATGCTTCCAGTTCTTTGGGAGCGTCTTTTCCGCCATGGTATTCCGAATAGACGAGCGGCAGGAAACCGGACGAGATGGCATGCACGAGCGCGGGCGTCTGCAGGAGCAGGCGGCTTTCCAGGTCTTTCTGGAAAACGGCGTCGTCGTTCATCGCCTCGAGCGTGCCGAAATTATAGAGCACCTCGCGCCAATCGTTGATAATGGAAGCCCGGATGAGCACGCGCGCCTCGCCGATGAGCTTCAATGCGTAAGGAAGAAGCTTATCCTTGGCGATTATGGCCGATTTGCCTTCGCGCGAGGGAATAACGAGAAAATCGGGCAAGGCGTTTTCCTTGAGCCTCGTCGTATTCTCGCGAACCCAGTCTTCCAATTCCCCGCTGGTATATTTACCGAGCAGCGGACGGCCCTGTCCGTCCCGAAAGTCGGTTATCTCGTCCATCGAGAAAAGATACGGAGCTTTGCGCAGCAGCAAGGCCAGGGTCTTGAAGGCGCTGTCGCGGTCGAGGAGCCGCTGCGCTTTTCCTTTATAGTAATTATTATAAACATCCATGAGATAGCTCGCCTGCCACGCCGCCACGTCGTCGGGGGTAGGTTCGCCTTTGCCCTGCAGGTCTTTTTTTATGGAGCTGATGAGATATGCCCAGAACGGGTACGTAAAATCGCTGGTTCCCTGGGTTATCTCGCGGATTGCATCGAACGGTTTGATCATAACCGTGGAAATGCCTTCCTTCAGCAGCATCTCCTTGTTTGGAAAAGCTCCCAGCATGCGCTGCTGGACGTAATCCTTGTTGGAGCCCTTGCGCAGGTAATGCCGTATCTTAAGGATCGTATATTCCAGAAGCTTGCCGCCCATCGCATCCGAGGGCAGCAGGATGGATCGAAGGCCTTCGGGAAAAAGCAGGCGGAACAGCGGAACGGCGTACTCAAGCTCGCTGTCCAGGAGCGGGGCAAGGTCGGTTTCTATGGAGACGGTCTGGAGCCATTCGGGAGGCACGGAAATCTTGAGCCCGGATTCGTCGGGGAAAGGAACGTCGGGCGATTCTTCCATGCGCTGATACTCTGCCCGCACCGGCCCCACGAATTCCTCGGGAAGCATGATGGATTCGATCTCGTTGCCGATCATCGAAAGCGATATCTTATGGTCGCGCGCCAAGAGCAGGAGCTTGGGGATAAGGACCTGCTCGGGATGCAGCGAGAGTTCGCGATACATCGGATTCGTCTGGTCTCCCGCCCGCGCCTGGCGCACCAGGGCAGAAGAGAAAATCTTGTATGCGAACGAGCTTATCTTGTTGCGCGCGGCAAAGCCCTTTACCATCTGGTATACGTCGAGTTCTTGAGCCATGGAAGCATTGTACGCGAACAAGCCGCAATACTGCAATCTGTTTTTTCGGTATCGCGCTGTCTATCGGCGCGGTCGAATTTTTCGTATCCGAAAATCCCGTTTCGTGCTACATTGGCGGCATGAACGATATTATTCTCATAGTGATTCTTTCAGGCGTCGGAGTCTTCCTGCTGTTCCTTTTCTATATGTTCGCGTACAAACCGTATGCCAGCCGAAGGGAATACCAAAACCCCCGGTTCAGGAAGGATCAGCAAGGCTCCGTCCGCGAAAAGGGCGTTGGCATGCGCAAATGCCCCGTCTGCAATGAAGTGCTCGCGCCCGGCATGCAGGTAAAATCCAGATTATTCTCGCAGAAAGCCAGCGACCGGATCATGCACGTATTCGGCTGCCCCTATTGCTGGCCGGAAAATACCGAGTTTTCGCGCATGTGCCCCGTTTGCCAACATATCATACCCCGCGAAGGTTATCTGATCGCCCGCTACTTCGAGGACGCCAAGCACAAACATGTCCACGTTCTGGGCTGTTCGGGATGCAGAAAAGGCTGACACCCCGGAGAACCGATGCTCCTAGCGACCCAACGATAAAAAATACTTGTCTTCTATGGAACGCCCGCCCGCCGTCTTGCCCAGATCGCGGTCAGGGCGTATCGGGCCGTGATAGTCGCTGCCTGCAGTAACCTTGAGGCCAAGTTCTCCGGCCAAGGTTTCCAGCCGCTGACAATCCACCACGCGCGCGATGGGATGCCAGGCTTCCAGCCCGTCTATGCCGAGCTTCTGCCATTCAGGAAATAAGAGCCGCATGCGGGTCCAGCTCACGAACAGAGACATGGGATGCGCTATCACGGCAAGCCCTCCGGCCGAATGTATCAGCTCGATGGCCCTTTCCAGCTCCAGACAATCTTTCTGTATGAAAAACGGCTTACCCTTGGCTAAAAATTTATCGAAGGCAAGCTGCTTGTTCTTGACGATTTTTTTTTCCACGAGCAGCTCGGCTATGTGCGGGCGGCCTATCATGCGGCTGCCGCAGCGCTCCTTGAGCTCGTCGTAGTTGAGTTCGTAACCCTGTTCATGGAACAAGTCGAATACATGGCGGTTGCGTTTTTCGCGCGATGCGGCCAATTCCTTGATGGCGTCCAGCAACTTTTGGTTCGAGCCCTGCAGGTCCAATCCCAGCAGATGGAATTCCCCGGGGCCAAAGGCTATCTCGATCTCAACACCGCGTACAAAGCGCATTCCCAGCTTCGCCGCGGCCGCGCCGGCCTCGTCCAGGCCGTCGAGGCAATCGTGGTCCGTCAACGCAATCGTGCCTATTCCCAGGCCATGCGCTTTTTTCATCAAGTCCGAAGGCGAGTACGATCCATCGCTGGCCGTAGAGTGCGTGTGCAGGTCGACCATCAGACAACCTTCCGCAAGCGCTCGAGATTCGCCTTGGTGTCGAGGTTATCCGGTTCAAGGGCAAGGGAGCGCTCCAGGTACCGTATCGCGGCGCTCAATCTGCCCTGGCGCTTGCAAGCCACGCCGATATTGTTGAGTGCGCGGGAATCATCGGGATTTTCCCCCAGGATTTCCTAGAGCACGGCAACGGCCTCGTCTACCCTGCCGTCTTTTAGCGCGGCTATGGCCTCGCGGTGAAGCTTCTGGTGCTTGACGCTGGGTATCTCGAACGGCGCAATTTTTACGGAGGCCCCGGGGGATCCCCCAAGGGAAGGTCCCGCATTGGGGGAGCGCTCTTTGGCGGCTGGAGCCGCCGCGGGTTTCTCTTCCTCGACCGGTTTCATGTCAAAGGCAGCGGGTAATTCCGGAATCGCGTAGAGATCGAAATCCACGGACGCATCGTCCAGCTCGGGAATTCCGAAAGCCTCGTCGAAAGAACCGGTTTCGCCATGCATGCGATCTTCCATCGCGATATCGTCGGGCAGGCTGCCGTCCTGGATTCCGCTATCGTCAAAATCGGGCTCGAAACGCTCGGCGCTGCCTCCCCGCATTTCGGGGACATGCGACTCGCGGTGAAAACTGTCATCGGAGGAATACTCGTCATCCGTCTTCATGCCTGAAAACACGTCCGGCGCCGCCGCGACGGGTGCGGGCAAGTATCGCTCCGTACGCAAAGCCACGGTAAGCAAGGAGCCGATGGAGGAGAACGCCAGCCCGAGAATCACGAGGAGGAGATATTTTACGTTGCCTTCGATCGCCGCGGTCACGATAAAGCGCAAAGGCACCAAGGGTGCCGCCGTACTATATTCGAGGACGCCAATGACCTCTCCCGATCTTGACTTTACCGGCGCAGCGGCGATGCGCCAGCGTCCTATGGGTCCGGTTTCCGCGGCGGAATAACTTGTTCCAATGAGCATAGCCTTGAAGTAGGCGTCGGAAACGAAGCGCTGGGGATACCCTGCGGGATAAAGCCCGGCCGAATCGCATACAGCTGTCAGGCCATTGGGTCCGAGCTTGTACAGCGCGACGTTGCCCACGTGCTCGGTTCCGGCGGCTTTACGCAATTCGGCGGTCCGCACAAGGAATTCCGCGAGCCGGGGATCCGATTGCCCGGAAACCGGCTCAAGGGCGGAAAGCTTTTCGGCATCGAAGGAAAGGGCGCCGGCTGCGGCCATGCCCCGCATGGCGCCGAGCGATAGAGCGTCGGAAGCCGCGACGGAGGCGAACGAAGCATGAACAAAAATTATAACCACGACGACGAACACGAGGAAGGCTCCCGGGAAAGCCGCAAAAAGCATGGCAAAGCCCCGGGGAACGCCCGTAACCACGGCGACGCTGAGCGCTATCAGGAACAGCGCCGAAAACAAGAGGCACACGCCCGCCAGAATCCACGCGGCCAGGCAATTACGCATGAGCGCAACGGGCAAGGCAGCACCCGAAAGCGCGCGTTTCGCGCTGCCCTTCGCGTCAAAAAACACGACTTTGGAGTTCATCTTGTCAACGCTTACGAAACCGTCTTTGAGCAGCGAAAACGCATCGATCCTGGAACCGGCCGAGAAGCGCGAGGGAATCGCGGAGACGGCCGCAAGGTTGAGGAAATAGTCCAGCGGAGCGGGCGAAAGATCGGGGTTCTGGATCCCGCGCACGGCGGAATCTTTTTGGCGCACGAGCACGGAGGCCGTACCGTCCGCGCTTACCCGCGAAATGACGCCGCCGGCCGCATCCGCCACCAGGAGATTGCCGTCTTTGTCATAGCGTATGTCCACCGGATACGGCAGGGGACCGGTCAGTTCGGCGAGAGCCTCGAAGCGGTCGCGCACGTAGCGCACCAATCCACCGCCGGAGTTTACCACCAGAGCGCCGTCCGGGCCCGCGACCGCGAGCGATGCCCGAGCCAATTCCCATTCGGTCTTTACCACCGTTTCCTTGCCGGTATCCTTGATATTCAATTTAATGACCGCGGCAAGCCCGTCCTCGCCCGCGCACAGGTACCAGAGCGAGTCGCCCGCAACGCGCAGCGAACCGGGCACGAAGCCTGCCTTACCCGGCATGCGCCCCTGAAACAAGATGCCGCCGGGCGAGCCATCGGCCGATACGCGCATGACGCGCTCGATACGGGTGGCCGTGTTGCTGTCGAACTGACGGTCGATCAGGAACAGGTTCCCCGAAGAATCCATGTCGGCTGAAAGGAATGTTCCATATATAGCGCCGCTCCCGTGCATCCAGAGCAAATTCGCGTCCTTGTCCACGGAAAGCATGCGCGTTCCGTGCCGGTCGAAGAGAACGAAGGAACCGTCGTCGCGCGCAAACGCAGCCTCCGGGAAATCAAAAGCCTCGGCCTTTGCCCAAGGAAGGCGCACCATGGTATCGCGCAGAAAAAACACGCCGACCGCGGCCGCAAGCGCCAACGCCAAAAAAACCGCCGCCACAATGAACTTCTTCATGATTGAACCCCGTTTCCTTATCGATTATCGGTATAAAAAATCATAATTTTCATGCTTTTCAGGAATCAAGGACCGAAATGCTAGAGAAATACCCTGATCGGGGTATTCGGAAGAACGGAGGCTATTCTCAAACGGGCAGATTCCATGCGGATCTGCGAAAGCTGATACGTTCTTCTGTGGGGAGAAGACCTGGACTGAGAGTATATATCGATACGGCTGATGCGAGCCCCCGATTGCATCAGACCGCCCACGAGATAGGCATAGTCGTCCAGGTCGGAATCCGAGGGCTCAACACCGTCCACGGCGCACAGCATCGTCTGCACGACGATGGGCGAATGCTTCGCGAAGCGGAGGATATCGGCCGCAACCGAATCCAGCCTCAAGACGGTACCGCTCATGCGCTCGAAAAGGCCTTGATTGCCCGCATCCAGCTTTACCCAGGGTTCCAGCCCCTCGGCCGCCACGTACGAAGCCAGCACGCCGGAGACGGCTTCATCGGCAAAGCCCGTGGCGTTCGTAATGATTACCAGCTTGGGCTTGTCGGCCGCCGTTGCGCCTGCCGGCCAAAATCTCGCGCGGGCCGCGGCCATGATTCCTAGAGCGGGCTCGAGCTCAGGCGACAGGGTTGGCTCGCCGTGTCCCGCGAGGCAAATATCGCCGATCGGAATGCCGTGCCCGAAATCGTAGGCTTCCAGATATCCGTTCAGCTCCCGCTCGAGCAAGGCCGAAGAAAACCTGGCCGAATGGTTGAACGGGTGCACTTCGCAGTAGGGGCAATCGAACGAGCAGTACTTGCGATCCGGAAAAGGGTCGATACCCAGCGACAATCCGCCGGTCCTGCGGGAAAAGACGGCGTACACCAGTGAATGCTTCTGCGCGTTTTCGGTTACCATGCGTTCCAGTATGCACCCGAGCCTTGCCTCTGTAAAGCATCGACGCTTTTTGGCCGGGACGGGCGTATTTACCCACGCACCTTTAGCCGCTATAATCGCCGGATGCGCAGTATCGTCATCCAGCCGCCTTTCGTGCAGCTCAACGCCCCCTACCCCGCCATCTGGTACCTCGACGCGTTTCTCCGTTCCAAGGGCATCGCCAGCGCGGCCTACGACGACGCCATCGAGTGCTTCCGCGCTATATTCTCGAAAGCCGGCATAACCGAGGTTTTCGCGCGCGCGCGCATTCTGCTCAAGGATAAAAAACATCCCGACAAGGAAACCGCCCGCCGTATCGACGGCTATCTGCGTCAGGAAAAAGCATATATCGATACCGTGGACTCAGTATGCGCCTTCCTCTCGGGCGAGGATCCTGCCTTTGCCTACCGCCTGGTAACGGGGGCTGGAATTCCGGGCGGCATGCGCAGCGAAGCCGTTCTGGGCGATGCCGGCGGAATCGGACCCGACGATGCCCGTGCCCTGGCTACCGCGATACTCTCCGATCTGGGCGACTTCATCTGCTACTCCATCGACCCAAACTTTGGCACGGTGCGCTACGCCGAAAGCATCCCGGCCAGCGCGGCGGACTTCGCGCCCATCCGCGCGTTGGCGAACGGGAGCTGGCTGCTCTCCACGTTTTACAGGCCTATGCTTCGCGCCCGCTTCGCCGCGGAAAGCGCAAGCCGGGAAGCGAATTCCGCAGGTTCGGATGAGCGCGTACTCGTGTGCATCACCGTTCCGTTTCCCGGCTGCCTTACCGGCGCCCTGGTTGCCGCCGAGGAGGCTCGCACGGCGCTGGGCCCGCGCGCGACGATCGTGCTGGGAGGCGGCTATGTCTCCACCGAATTGCGTTTTCTCTCAGACGCCGCCGTATTCAAGCCGGTGGACTACCTCGCCTTCGACGGCGGCTACGCCTCGCTGCTCTCCATCATCGATATGTTAAAAAATACTCACGACGCTGGCAGCCTTTACCGGACGGGGCATCTCGGCGCGGACGGCTCGGTTCGCATACCGCTCGGGAACGACGACATGGAAAACCGCTATTTAATGGAAGAAGACGAAGCCATCGCCCAGGTTCATCCAGACTACGAGGGCGCGAATTTCGGTCGCTACCTCCGTGTGGTGGACTCGCCCAATCCCATGCACCGGCTCTGGAACGACACGCCCTGGCTTAAATACCGCCTCGCGTACGGCTGCTACTGGAAACGCTGCGCCTTCTGCGACACGCAGCTACACTACATCAACCATTACAAGCCGGTTAAGCTCGATTCATTGCTCGCGGCGGCGCAAAAGGCGGGCAGCCGCAACGCCTTGTACGGAATCCACTTTACCGACGAAGCCATGCCGCCCGCGGCGGTTCGGGCCTTCGCCGCCGCGAATGAAAAACGCGACAGACCCTTTACCTTCTGGGGCAACGCCCGCTTCGACCAGGCCTGGACTGCTGAACTATGCGCTTACGCCGCCGAGCGCGGTCTCGTCGCCGTATCCGGGGGCATCGAGATTGCCACCGGCACAGGGCTTGAAATCGTGGACAAGGGATTTACCTTGGCCGGTTTGATACGCTGCCTGGATAACTTCAAGTGCGCAGGCATACTCGTGCATGCCTACCTGATTTACGGTTTTCCAGGGCAAAGCGACCGCGACATAGCGGACTCAGCCGAGATGGTTCGCGCGCTCTTGGCCGAGGGCCTTATCGATTCGGCGTTCTGGCACCGCTTCGTGCTCACGCGCCACTCGAGGCTGTACGCGGACTGGGAAGCGGGAAAATTCCCCGCCCTCGAGCCTGTTTTGCCGGCTTCGCGCTTTGCCTTGAACGACCTGCATTTTAAAGGCGAAGACCGCTTCGAGAAGTGGTCCGCACCGTTGGACGCGGCGCTGTCCGCCTGGGCGGATGCCGGAGAAATCGAGAAGCCGCTGGCTGCCTTCCTGCCCCGCGAGTTGCCTAGGCCCAAGATAGACGCGCTGGCTATCATCAAAGACGCCCTGGCCAACTAGGATGCCCTCGCTTGACGCCGGGCATCCTTTTGGTTTTATTGCTTCTCCACCACTGTTCGCTGTTTTTTCTCGGCAGCCTCGCGAAGCGAGTTTCGTATCATGTCCCAAAGCTTGAGCCCAAGCGCCGCAATACCCAAGACCGCGAGTATGCTTAGGGCTATCCCAAGATACACGGGCACGGTCCAGGAAAGCGCGCTGACGAGCGCCGGCAGGATCCTCGAGCCGGCCGTTGAGGCTCGGTCTTCATATAAGGTAATCCTGATGGTGCAAAAGGAATTATTCTCGTTGAAATCGCCCAGGCTCACGCCCAGCTCCTGAATCTGTCCCTCTATCTCAAGGATGCGCGATTCCAGGTCTATGCGGTCTTTAAGCTCAGCGCCGCTGTTGCGCAAGGCCGCCAAACCGTCCCTTGTTTTTTCAAGCGACAGACGCCTGGCTTCGAGAGCCCTGAAATCGGCAGTCCTGTCGGTTTTCGTCACAACGATACTTTCGAGCTTACCCACGCCGCGCAACCGTTCCACGGTAGGGTCAAAAGCATCGGGCACCACGCCCAGCTCAAGGCTCAGCCTGCGCGTGCCTTCCAGCCCGGTGGAATCCTCGGATTGCACCAGCGCTTTGGACTCGCGAATTATGGTCTGCAGCGATTCGGTATCCTTGGACCAGTTCGCGCTTGAGGCGCTCATGGTGGATACGCGTTCGTATTTCTGCTCAACCACCTGCGTACCCATGCCCGCCTGCGGAATATTCATTTTCGCGCTTGCGTAATTCTTCCTGGCTTGCGATATGCCATCGGAAGAAGCCTGCACTATTTGATCGAGATTGGCGTTGTTATAATTTTCCTGGAATTGCGGCCGCTGCCATTGCCCTGCATTCCGCCTCAGGTCGACGAAAAACTTCCCAGCGAACAGCAGCAGAAAAACCAAAGCCGCCACAATGAGTATGATGCTTCTCTTTTTCATCCGGTACCTTCCTTATTCGCCTAAGCATACTACATTTGCGGCATTTTTAAAAATCAGGGGAACCTGAGGCGCACAGCTGCTTGCATTATTCGTTGAATCGAGTAGAATTCACCTGCAGATACCCAACGAAGCACACACAGGAGGCTTATTGCCATGCGTCTTGGAAAAGTAATCAAAGTTGCATACTGGATCGCCGCGGCGCTCATGCTCTTCCTTGTGGTCGTGCTTGAAAAAAATCCGCGATGGCTCATAATCATTGCTTCCATGGCCTTCGCCTTTGCCATGGCGCTCGAGTCAACGCTGCTTTTCCGCAAAGCCTCCTTCCAGAGCCGTTTCAAAAACCTGGATGAATATGCCGCACATCAACGCTACTCGGTGGCGGACCTCAAATCCGCCATGGCCTCCGGGGGAATGCTGGACGGACTGTCCATACAGGCATCGCTGTCTGGAATCGCCGAAGGAAACGCCAAAAAAAAAGCGCCGCTTTCCGACAAAGACTGCCTTGCGTACCGGATAGAGGCGGAGGTCATGGAAGGGTTGTGGAAGGAAGCCGGGCAGACGCACATAGTTGAATCGTACTGGGGAACCCTTAACCTCCAAGACGCGACGGGCAGCGTACAGCTTCGGGGTCCGGGTATCCTCGATACTTCCGGAGTGCTGGAAAAAATCGTGAGCTTAAGCGGCATTAAAGCTTCCTATCCGGCCCTTTCGGACAGCCTCAAGACCATCCTGGGAATATTCGAAGAAAAAGAGGCCAAAAAAACAAGGATCAAGCTTCGCGAAATAATCCTGGTTCCGGAGGAGAAGATCGTAGTGTACGGCATTGCCGAATCCGGTAAAAACGGCCTTGCACTCTCGGGCAGCGACGAAGTTAACGACAAGGACAGCCTCTTCATACGTTCCGAGAGAAAACCTGCAAGCTCCCGCTTCGGTAAAAAAATTCCCCAAGCGGTCTTCATGGCCGCGCTTGCGCTGGCATCGCTTTCCCTGGGCCTCGGTTTCGCCGTAAAAATTCTGTCCAAGCCGGGCGCGATACTCGATTTTTCGCAAACAGGCAAAATCGTGGTGCAGCCGGAAGGCAAAACCTTCCGCCTGAGACGCGGCGAGCAGTACTGGGATTTCAAGCCCGGGGAAACGCGCGACCTTGTGGAACTGTATCATAATGAAGAATTATTCACTGTAGACAAGAGCACCGTGCTCAAGCTTGAGAAGATAGTCTCCGTCAGAAAGACCCTCCGCAACGGCGATCCCGAGTACCCGCGCTGGGACGGGCAGCAATGGCTGCTCACACTCGACAAAACCCCGGCAATTCCGGAGAAACCCGCGACAACCGGAGGCGAGGGCAGGTTATACATAAGAAACATAACGGACAAGACATTTACGATGCGCGTCCTGCAGCCCGACAGGGGCGTTTCCATAACGACGATATGGACGTTCAACCCGCTTGAAGGCGCGGATAATCCGCTGGGCCAGTGGCTTAACCGCAAGGAAACCGGAGCCGTCCTCGTCAAGGCCGATAATTTCGTGGAGCTCATAACGAAAACCGGCGCCAAGAGAATCCTTAGAGTGGGCAACGCGGCTTCCTGGCAGGACAAAAAATCCTGGCTCCTGGACGTGGTTCCCGAGCTGCTCGCCGGATCCGGGGTCGTATACGCGAAGAACCAAGGTGACATTCTCGCGAATATACGTATACTGGGAGCCGACGGCAAGCCGATGTACGGCGACAGCCCCTGGGTTTTCGAGCCGAAAGAGGGAGTCGACAAGAACCTGGGCCTGGCACTGCAAAGCCAGGATAAAGATATAACCATCAGCGGCCGGGAAGATTTTATCGTCGACTACGTGGAATTCGTAACCGTAACGGAAGCCGTGCTCAAGGAACTGGCGGTCTTCAAGGATGGCGCGTGGACGCTGGCCGCAGGAAAATATTTTACGGAATAGGGGTATCTTGAGAAACTTGGTTAGTTTCTCAAGATACCTTTACAATTCGTTCCACGAATTGCGTTTTAATTTGGAACACCTCGCAAAACTGAAGTTTTTCGAGGTTCCTATAAAGGCAGGCGCTGATGTATCATCCAGGTAACCCAAGTGCGTGGACAGGTCGAATAGACGACACTGAATCCTACGATGCCTTTCGCTGGCACCAATGGATCGTTCCGGTGAATCTCGAAGGAACATCAGGTTCGCTTTGTACTCCAGATACAAGCGAGACAGGAATCGGAATTATCGGCTTTGCCTGCGACGAGGGAGTAAAGAGAAACCTGGGCAGGCCGGGAGCCGTCAACGGGCCTGCGGCAATCCGGAACGAACTGCGTAATCTTCCATGTTCCTTCGATCCGGCTATAAGATTGTACGACTGCGGCGATGTTGCCTTCGAGTCCAGCCTTGAAGAATCGCAAGCGGAGCTGAGCCGTAAAATAAGCCTGATGCTGCGCCGGGGACTCGTCCCTCTAGTCTTGGGAGGCGGCCACGAAACCGCGCTGGGCCATTGGCTCGGCCTCAGGGATAGCGCAAGGCTTTTAGGAATCGTAAACTTCGACGCGCACTTCGACCTGCGCCCCTATCCCGCAGGCGGAAGCTCGGGCACGATGTTCGCCCAGATCACCGACATGAACAAAAAGGACCATAACGATTCGGGCTACTGTTGCCTCGGGGTTCAAAAACGCGGAAACACGGTTGCGCTGTTCAAAAAAGCCGAATCCGTTGGTGCCCAGTGGATGCTCGCGCGGGACATTTCGGAAAGCGGCGCGGAATCGTCGTATCCCCTCATCGATGAGTTCTGCGCCAAGCACGAAAAAATAATGATAACCGTCTGCGCAGACGTATTTTCCACGGCCTTCGCGCCCGGCGTCAGCGCGCCCCAGCCGTTGGGCCTGGACCCGGAAAAAGTCCTGCGCATGATCAAGCGGATAATGGCCACCGGTAAACTCGCCGGCTTCGACATCTGCGAGGTGGCTCCCCGTTTCGACCAGGATTCCACGACCGCCAGCCTCGCGGCTACACTGATTTTCGCCGTCGTAAACACGATCGCCGAACTTCGGGGGCAAGCGCGGTAAAATCCCTTGGGGCAGTAGGAGAAGACGCCTATGGTTTTATCGTCCACGAAAACCATGAGGATTTTATAGCAGGGGATCTATCATTATCTCGAAAAATTTAAGAATGACTTTATTAAATAGTATGTTTTGGGATACCTTCCAAGCATCATATAGATGCATGCCCATGGAACACAAAAAAACTCTATTTATAACAAAAAAAGCCACCTTTCGGTAGCTTTTTCATGTTTGTTCTATAGTATGGGCGGTACAAGAGTCGAACTTGTGACCCCTAGCGTGTCGTGCTAGTGCTCTAACCAACTGAGCTAACTGCCCCTCAAGGCTTTATACCCGAACTTACCGGCAGTTGTCAATATGAGGCGGGTAGTCTGGCGATATCTACCCTAACGGCTTGTTTTGCGGTAAAATGCCGATAACCATGAAAATTCTATCTACTTCGGATACAGACCTCGCAATCGCCGCGGAAGCCCTACGAAAAGGCCAACTTGTAGCCATTCCCACGGAAACCGTCTATGGGCTGGGGGCAAATGCCCGCGATCCTCATGCGCTTGCCCGTGTTTTTTCGGCTAAAGAGCGCCCGACTTTTGACCCGCTCATCATTCATGTCGCGCAAGCCGAAGACGCCGACGGAGTCGCGGCGATGGATACCCCCCACGCGCGCGAAATGGCAGCCGCATTTTGGCCAGGCCCGCTGACCATGGTTCTGCCCAAGCGCGACGGCGTACCCGACCTTGCCACCAGCGGGCTTCCCACCGTGGCCGTGCGATGCCCGGCGCATCCGGTAGCCCGCCGCATCATCGAGCTTGCCGGCATTCCCGTGGCCGCGCCCAGCGCCAACCCTTTCGGGCGATTGTCGCCGACGACCGCCGGGCATGTAGTCGCGCAGCTTGGCGACCGTATCGATTATGTCGTGGACGGCGGCCCCTGCGAAATCGGCGTGGAGAGCACGGTTCTGGACCTGTCGATGGACCCTCCGCTCATACTGCGGCCGGGCGGGCTTTCCCTCGAGCGCATCGCCGCCATACTGCCGAACGTAACGGTCCACGACCGTGCCACGACGAGCCCGCGAGCCCCAGGACAGCTCCCCAGCCATTACGCTCCCCGGTGCCCGCTGCATCTCGCGGACCGGGGAAAACTGACCATGGCAAAACCGGCTAAAAACGCCGCGGCCCTCTGCTTCGGAAAGGCGAGTTCCGACGCCCTTCTACGGGCGGGCAATTTCAGTGCTGTTATGGATTTATCACCTAATGGCGACCCGGTGGAAGCCGCGGCGCGCCTGTTCGCGACGCTTCACGCGCTGGACTCTGGCGCCTATTCGGAATTATGGGCGGAACGGCTCCCCGACGCCGGAATCGGGCGCGCCGTCAACGACAGGCTTTACAAGGCATCGGAAAAGATCGATGGCTGACGTAAAGCCCCGTATCGCCGTCGCGGACGACGAGCCGGGCATCCGCGAAGCGCTGTGCTACGCCCTGGAAAAGGCCGGTTACGAGCCGGTCGCTTTTCCCGACGGGCTCTCCGCGTGGAATTCCATATCGGCCGCGATGCCCGACCTAGCCGTCCTGGACATCATGATGCCCTGCCTCGACGGCATCGAGGTACTGAAAAACATACGCCGGATTGACCAGTCCATGCCGGTGATCTTCCTGACCTCGAGGGACGATGAATTCGACCGCGTACTCGGCCTGGAACTCGGCGCGGACGACTATGTATGCAAGCCGTTCTCCATGCGTGAGCTTTTAGCTCGCATTAAAATATTATTGCGTAAATCCAAAGCCGTCGCGGGACAGCCCGGAACCGAAGCCAAAACAGGACTTTTCCTCAGCGAGGAAACGCTTTTCACGGCGTGGAACGGAACTCCCGTTCGCCTGACGGTTACCGAATTCCGGGTATTGCACGCATTGGTACGAAAGGAAAAAGCGGTATTGGAACGTGATGCGCTCCTTTACGCCGCCTACCCCGACGAGCGTTTTGTAGGGGACAGGTCCATAGATTGCCACATCAAGCGGGTACGCAGGAAGCTCGAGCAGGCCGGTGCCCCGGTCGATCTCATCGAGACGGTGTACGGCCTTGGGTACCGCTACCGGTACGAAAAACAGGCATGACGCGCCGGCCCCCGATCTTCGCCAGGATAGCCTCCCGGATATTCGCCCTGGATATCCTCCTTGTGCTGGTGCCGGTGCTTGCCCTGGGTCTCCTGCGCAACTACGAGAAGAGCCTGCTGGAATCGCTCGAGAACGGCATGTCGCAGCAGGCCCGGATCATCGCCGCATGGCTGTCGCAGGGAACCGGGCCTGTTCGCCCGCCCGAGGCAAAAAAAATTATCCTGGCTCTCGGGCAAAAGCACACGGTGCGAATCAGGGTCGTAGACACCGATTTTTCGTCCATCGCGGATTCCAGCATGCTCGCAGCCATGATCACGGATTCAAAGACCGTCGCCCTTACTGGAATCGCCCCGGCAAAAGAGGCGGAATCGACATTGCTCTACCGCCTCATGTCCCTGCCCGTGAGGCTTTGGCGAAAATATTTCGCACCGCCTGCCCAAGCGCTGGAATCAGCGGATTATTACAGCCAGCGCAGCGCGGTGGACGGGCCGGAAATCAGGGAAGCCCTGGCCGGTCGATATGGCTCAGCCACTCGAATTTCATCGGGCGGACAAACCTCGGTAACGTTGTACGCCGCAGTCCCCATAACCCGCGCCGGCAAGATAAGCGGCGCCGTCCTCGTCTCGCAGTCCACCTTCAAGATTCTACGGGAACTGTACGCGCTCAGGCTGGACGCGGCGCGAACCTTCGCTTTCGGCATTCTTCTGGCGGCCGCCGTCACGCTGATTCTTTCGCTTACCATCTCATGGCCTCTGGCCCGACTCGCAGCCGCCGCCAGAGAGGCCTTTTCACGGCCGGGCGGCCTTGCCCGCGCCAGTTTCCACGACACCAAGCGGCTGGACGAGATCGGCGACCTGGAACGGGCTCTGGCCGGTTACGCGCGGGGCTTGGAGGAACGCGCCATGAGGGCGGAAGGCTTTGCTTCGGACGTCGCGCACGAACTGCGAAATCCCATAGCCAGCGCCGCCGTCTCGATGGAAATGGCCTCGCAGGCGGAAGCTCCGGAAGACCGGGAGCGTTTTCTCTGCACCGCCCAGGCGGAGCTCAGGCGCATGGATACGCTGATAGGCGGATTGCGCAGTCTCGCGGCGGCCGAAAGCACGTCGGCGAACGAGAACAAGGATGCGCATACCAACGATGCGGTCGGGGTACTGCTCGGGGCTGCCCAGGCCGCGGTGCAGACATCGGTCCAAGACTCCGGAATCAAGCTGGTTTTTAAAGACGTGCCCGAGGAAAAAATCGGCATTGCGATACGGCCCTCGCTGCTCGCGAGCGTCATGGACAATCTGATAAGGAATGCCGTCAGCTTTTCCAAGCCGGGCTCCGAGCTTATCGTTTCCTTCCGCGTGGACAAAGGGTCGTACGCGTCTCTGGAATTTCAAGTCGACGATTCGGGGCCCGGCGTTCCAGCCGAGCACCTGGACCATGTTTTCGACCGCTTCTTTACCTGGCGCCCGCAAGAAAAAGACAAGCGCGCGCATACAGGCCTCGGGCTCGCCATAGTAGCGGCTGCGGCGAGGAGTACGGGCGGAAAAGCCTGGGTAAAAAACCTGCCTTCGGGAGGCGCATCCTTTACGGTCAGCTTGCCCGTCTGCCAAGTCTCGTAAGCCGCATAGATTCGCTTTTTATTCTTGATTTCGCCGTAATTTCGCCGTATTCGTGCGCTACATTACAGGTAACCTAATCAAGAGCGGAGTAATCAATGGCATTTTTTCAAGGCAAGAAGCAGGCGCTTTCCAATGGATTCGGGTTTAAACTGGCTGCGATCATCGTGCTAACCCTTGTGTTCCTGATTCCACAGGCGCTCATAACCAACCTCGTGCGGGAACGCGAATCCCTGCGCGACGAAACCCTGGGAAGCATCAATGCCCCGCTGGGAGGCAGCCCATCGTTCGCGGGCCCTTACATCATCGTACCGGCAATGGTCAAGCGATCCAACGCCCAGGGCATCCTGACGCCCACCTACACCAAAGTCTTCTTCATGCCGGAAACAAGCGGCACCGTCATAAAGGCACATATCGAAAAGCTGCGGCGCGGCATTTACAGCAATCCGGTCGCCAACGCGGAAATAACGGTTTCCTTCCGGTTTGCCGCGGAAGACGCCAAGGCAGGCAATACCAACGCG
The DNA here is from genome assembly GCA_964485395.1 of uncultured Treponemataceae bacterium. Taxonomy (GTDB): domain Bacteria; phylum Spirochaetota; class Spirochaetia; order Treponematales; family UBA12059; genus JANNSO01. The sequence continues at coordinate 189,361 of CAZAJF010000004.1, forward strand.
TACAACCTCGACTGGGAAAACGCCTCGCTGGGTTTGGCCATACCCGACGCCCGGCTCCTGTCCAAGGACGCCATCTTCCGGACGGAAGGCTCCCAGCCCCGGCGCATGAAAGGCGCGGAAACCGCGTTCGTCAAGTACGACCGTTTGCTCGCCGTCCCCATCGGTTCGGCAGCCGGCAATCAAGCAACGAAGCTTTGTGAAGGATCCATAACATTCTCGTTGCGCGGAGGCGGCAGGATATCCCTGGCTCCGGCCGGCGGCGACGCGTCGGTAACCATGGAAGCCGACTGGCCGTCGCCTTCGTTCGAGGGCTTCGTGCTGCCCACGGAGCGGAATCTGGGAAAATCGGGCTTCTCCGCCTCATGGTACATCCCGGAAAGCGTTCAGGCCGTCCCCTCGGCGTTCCTCGCGGAAGACTGGTCCGACAGGCTGCAGGAAGCCGAGTTCGGCGTAAATCTCATCGAGCCGGTGGACGCATACAGGAAAACCTCCCGTGCGGTAAAATACGCCTTGCTGTTCGTCATAGCGCCCTTCGCGATCCTGTTCCTCTTCGAGGTCTTCACGCTCGTCCGGATACATCCCGTGCAATATGTCCTCGTGGGCATGGCCAACATGATTTTCTACGTATTGCTGCTTTCGGTCTCCGAGCATTCCAGTTTCGGACTGGCATATCTTGCCGCGGCGGCGGCCACCAGCCTCGTAACGGGCCTATACTATAAATCCGTGTCGAGGAACCACAAGGCGTGGCTACTGGGCGGTATATGCGCGGCTTCGCTCTATGGAATCCTCTACGCCATCCTGCTGTCGGAGGATTACGCCCTGCTCATCGGTTCCGTCGTTCTGTTTACCCTGACGGCCGGCCTTATGTGGGCCACGAGAAACGTCAATTGGTACAAGCGGGGAAACGATGCCGGCTATTCCGGGGACACGATGTTCAAGCCTGTTTACACGGGGGGGAAGGAAGAAATTTCCGACACGGAGCCCACGTAAAAAGCCGCTAATATACTCCGAGATTCGGTCCGATAATAAGCGTGAGAGATCACGCTTATTTTTATTTACGGAGAACGGATCATGCAGACAACCGTGTCCAATCACCTTCCCTACTCGTATTTATTCGCCGCCGGCGCGTCGGGGAAAATATCGATTCCCGTGTCGTCCTTGCAGCTTCCCTATTCCAATTTCAAGAACGTCGTGGGAGTGCAGGCCGATTCCAACGTAGGTTACAGCCTCGACAAGCTTCAGATATTGGATACGCTCATAGGCCACCTTCGCACCGTCAGGAAATCGCCCATGCCCGAGAACGAGACTGCGCAAGGCGCGACTCCGGGGCAGATCGACGCTCTCATCGAGGAATACAGCAAGCAGCTGCACACCGCCCTGGTCGCAAAGAGCATCCCGTACGCAAAGCCCCAGGGCGTAATGCCCGGCATGATGGTATCCGTCGCCGCCTGAAATCGAGCCTATAGCCCTCACTCCCCAAGCGCGTATTTCAAGAAAGCCTTTCCGTCGGTATCGTCGTGCAGTATCGAATACATGGCGGCGGCGTGAATCACGTTGCGGCCGTATTGCCGCGTCTCCTCGAGCGCTAGAGTTTCCAGGAGCAGGTCGTCGGGTAAATCCCCGGCCTCCCCCTTCCAGCGCCTGTAGCGCGTCGGCCCTCCATTATAAGAAAATAACGCAGGAAGCACACCCCCTTTGTTCGAGCGCAGAAGTCCCTTGAAAAAAGCCGCCCCTATCCTGATATTGTCGGAAGGATTCTCCAGCGAATATTCGGACATGCCTATTTTTCTCGCCGTCTCGGCGGCGGTCGTCGGCATCAGCTGCGACAGCCCGATCGCACCCGCGCGGGACACTACCGTGGGCATGAAGAGGCTTTCCGACCGGACCAAACCGTAAAAAAGCGCGGACGCTATATCCGCCTCGGTGCTTGCGGCGTCCATCTCGGCGCGAAACGGCATAGGCCAAAACAGCTCCCGGTCACGGTCCGCCACGCGGTACTCCTTCCGGCCAAAAACCTTGCCTATCACGCGGATGCTCTCCGCATGAGCATCGGCGGCGGCGAGAGCCTCGGCGACGCGCCGTATGTCCGCGGGGCTCATCGTGTCAAAATACGGGGCAAGCTCGGTCCGGATCCGCGAAGGCAGGCGCCAACGCAGCAGTTCCAGCGCGTAATCCGCCGGGATAAAATCTTTACCTAAATTTCCGTATCCGCCGTTTCCCTCCGCGGGGCTCGGCGCAAGGGCGGCGGTTTCCGCCGAAGCGTCCAGCCAGGCGTCCAGCGGCAGGCCCAGGCGATAGGCTGACAGAAGCCGATACCATTGCTCGTCATCCTGGTTGTAAGCCCGCCTGTAATGGGCCGACGAATATTCCTTGGGCGTCAAGATTTTCGCGGCTCCCGGCAAAAGGGGAATTTGCGCCGCTCCGATGATGCCCAGCTCCGCGCCGCGTGCGCAGATATACGAAATCCTTGCCAGGCATTTGCCTTCCGCCCGGGTTCCGCAAGCGGCGTCGAGAGCCGCCAAGGCCGAGCCGTTTCGCTTAAGCAATGCATCCCGGCTGATCTGTTCCACCAAATCGCTGAAATATCCCGGATTCTGCGTCTTGGAAAAAGCGTCGGCCAATACGCGGATCGCGTCCATGTTCCCGGCGGGCAGATAGGAATCCGCCAAGTACCACAGGGCGGCGTCGCGATCCGCGCTTGAAGGCGCGAGCTGGGCGGCCTTCGAAAAATACTTGCGCGATTCATCCAATTTATTGGCGATTCGCGTAAAGCGGCCCGCATAGAACTGAAAAAGGTAGTCGCGGTCGGGCGTCAATCCCGCGCCGCCCGACAGTAGCGTAAATAAAACTTCACCATCGGACTGCGCGCCGTAGAAATAAGATCGCGCGAAATCGGCCAACACCGTATAGGAAAGCCCGTTGATCCGCTCGCGCAGGCCCGAGCCGCCCGCTAAATACGCCGCCGCCAAAGACTGTACGTTCGGCGTCGGCGCAGGGCTTTCGGAGCCGCCGCTATCGTTGGCGCGCAATAAATACGCCTTCATGGTGCGGATTGCCAGACCGTAATCTCGATCGTTGGCGGCCGCGCGGATCTGTACGAGCAAGACGGCATCTTCCTTCAGAAAGTTCTGCGACGTTTCAAGTATCGCAGTAAAACCTTCCTGCACGGCTATCGAGCTTCGCATATTCAATAAACCGGCGACAAGCTCGGCAAGCTCCGCGGCGTTCGCGGGCTTGCCTATGCTCAGAATGCTTTTAATCATGCCGACCGTAACGGATGCGGCTTCTCGGGCGCTGTCTTGCGGAAATTCCAGGCGTAGTTTTCGCCAGGCAGAGAGCGCTTGATCATGACGGCCATCGAGCCCCAACGCTTGAGCCGTCAAAATGGAGTTACGGTACGGAGAAAGCGCGGGAGCCCCTGAATGGAGAAGGTTAAGCAGTTTGGAAGAATCGGCGGAGTCACGATATGTGTCCGCAAGGAAGCGGGCTGCGCGAGTTTTACGCCAGGTTTTTTCGTATTTGAGTGCCGCCTCAAAAAAGCCTTGCGCCGCTTCGGGTTGCCCATGATCCATGGCATAGATTCCCAAATAGAGCAGGGCACCCGGCCCCAAGCGCGTAAAGCCGCGATAATCGACGGCTTCGCCCACAGGCAAGGGCAGAGGCTCCCCCCGCTCCATGGTACTGAACCACTGAGCTTCGGAAAGCCCCATGATAGTCGAGCCTGAGCAGGAAACCGCCACAGGCAGGAAAAAGATCAGTATTGAAAGGAACAGCTTATTTCGGAATATAAATCCAGGTTGTGGAAATAATTTTGTCCGGATGCTTAATAATCTTATTCGCTCGGTAAATCTTGCCATATTTCCACGGTGTCCTGTAATAAGCTATGGAAAGATCCCACAAGGTGTCTCCCCATTTTATCTTATACCATACTCCGGGCTTCCTTGGCGCGGGGGTCGGCTTGACTTTTTTTACAGGTGCTGGCGCGGGAGCCACTTCGGGAGTCGGAGCGACAGTAACGACTGGGGCGGGCGCCGGCGTCGGAGTTGGTGCGGGAGCGGGCGCCGTTACGGCCGGCTCCACCGGCTTCGGAGTTTCAACCATGGCGGGCGTGGGGGGAATGGTTACTTTATCCGAAGTCAACTTAAACACGAGGAACGCAAGCGCAAGAACCACGAGCAGAATGCCAACGGCTATGAGTATTTTAAGCCAAATCGGCATACCTTTTTTTCCACTGCTCTCAAAAGTCTTCGACTCTGCGGACTGTGTCGTTTTTTCGGTTTTTGTTTGCATGGTTCGCACTTCCTTGCGTATCGTCGTACTCGTATTTTTTTCAACCTCGGGCTCGGGCTTTACGAGTTGCTCAGGCGGGTTGATATCCTCAAAAGAAAGAACATCGTTATCGATACTCAGCATATCCTCGTGTTCATCGGGAAAATCCATGGTAAACGGCGTACTGGCGCTCGATGCCGCTTGGCCGGAATCAGAATCCAGCTCCATGTCGATTTCCGTGATTTCGGTATCAAACGCATTGGTATCCGGGAACTCGTCCGGATTAAAGGCAGCGTCCTCTTCCATTTTGTCTTCGCTCAGGTCAAAATCGGGAATATCGTAGATTTCCTCCTGATCAAGCGCTTTAAGGGAGACCGTCAGGGTTTGATGCTCGCCGCTTACTTCGTCACGGGCATATGCGGTTAGATTTCCTTCTTCATCAAGCCCAAATTCCATGCGGATATCCGGAACGCCTTTAGGCTGTGGCTTGATATTTTCCACTACCAAAGAGCCAACGTAGGTATTTTCAGCACCCGGGGTGCTTTTCTCACCGCGATATACGTCAATTTGCACGCTAGGCTGGTTATCTTTTACCGTTGTTACGATGAGAGCCTTGCGGGACGTAGAGTCCTCATCAAGAATTGGATAAAACTCGCCATTGGCGAGACGTATGCCTATCTTTGCCATAGTATGCTTCCAATGAACACAGGGTGAGCGAAAACCACATGCGTCGTGCAAGGGTAACGCCCGGAGAATTGCGCTGTAACGCAAATCCTCACACTTAAGTATCGGACCTTTTTGTGAAAAAATCGAGCTATTTTCTATCTATTTTCTGGCTATCGCTATCAGGCTTTTTGCATTGTTGTCGTAAAGAGCTCCACTTGTAGAGCCAAACAGCTGTACTTTAGAAAATCCGGCTATTTTTAGTGCGCTTTCAAGCTCGTGAGCCGAGTAAAGGCGTTGAACCCATGAGCGGTCGATGCGCCGCTTGCCGTCGATAATAACCCAGCGGTTACGAAGGCCTTCCCAGGCACCGACCACGCTGAATTCAGTCAAAATCAGCTTGCCGTCACGCTCAAACCATTCACCTTCAATAAAATCCCGCGCTGCGGTTTCTTTACCCACCATATCCATAACCAAAGTTCCACCGGATACCAGAGAACTACACAGGAGCCGAAGGTACGCTTCGTCTTCCGCACGGGATTCAAAGTAACCGAAACTGGTAAAAAGATTCAGGGCCAGGGAAAAAGCATCGGGTCGTACAAAATGGCGTACGTCTGCATGGATTAGCTCTACGGAAAGGCTCTCGTCGGCCGCGCTCGCGGCAAAAGCGTCCAAGTAGGGTTGCGTTATGTCCACTCCGGTAAGCTTGTAGCCACGCCGGGCGAATTCTAGACCGTGCCGCCCGGGTCCACAGCAGGAATCCAAAATGGCCGAGCCTGGGCTTACGCCGGTAAGGGAAATTATACCGTCGACCACCGCAGGAACTTCAGCCCAGCGTTCCGAATTGAACATAAGCGGAGCATACTGGGTCCAAAACTCATCGTCTGAAAACCACTCTTCTGAATTCTCAGATTCCACCATGATCCAGAACCTGGGTAAGCACGTAGCTCAAGATATCCATATCGATATCCCCGGAATCCAGTGTAACGATTTCGCGTATCTCAACCCACTCCGGCCTGGAAAATTCGGTACCGTCGTAATCCATGAGCAATAACGAACCGAGACCGCCGAGCCAATCCAGGGCTTTCTGGCCGGAGCGCTCTCCGGTAGAGGCGAAAAATGACAGAAATGTCGTAAACACAGCCGCTACGGTTGCCTCGGGAACATTTCCCAAAGCTCTCTTATATAAAGTACGCAAGACATCGAAAGCCTTGCTGTCCGCACCCACGGCATAGCGCTCATACCAGCTGTCCAAGTCGCGTTTCAGTTTTTCTACGGCTTGCATGGAACCCGCTTACTTGGAGAGCACATGGGTAATGCGCTCCAGAACTTTTTTGCGATCAAGCGGTTTAACGATGTAGTTTTTTGCCCCGGATAAAAGCGCTTGTTTTACCAAATCCTGCTTTCCAAGCGCGCTAATCATGATTACTTTGGCATTTTTGTCAAAATCTATGATTTTCTGCAACGCCGTAAGGCCGTCCATATTAGGCATCGTAATATCCATGGTCACGAGATCGACATTGGGATACAGTTCCTTATAACGCTCAAGTCCCAACAAGCCGTCCGCGGCCTGTCCCACGACATCATAACCTTCGGAAGTCAGTATTTGCGTAATCTGCTTTGCGACGAACATCGAGTCATCCACGACAAGAACGCGGAAAGGAGTGCCGTCGGGCCGCTGGCCTTCCGGTTTCCTTTCATTGATCGAAGGAAAATCTTCTTTTGTTTTCATGGTCTCCTCCGTTAGCCCCGCTCTCGTATCGCGACATTTATCTCTACTTTTCCCTGTGGAGTTTCCATCGGTACTATCAGAGCCTCGACATCCTGATTACTTACTTCCATGTTGTCGCCGGTAAAAATCGCCGGAGGAGTAAGATCGAAGGCAAATCCCAGCTCATGGAGCTTGGTTACCGCCTGCGCCGTTATCATATTGGCAAGCTCGGTGATAGTAGCCTTTACCAGATCGTCCATTACAAGGAGATCTTCGCCGTTCATCGTAGAAGCCAAGGCTAGCGCTGTTTTTTTATCCATATCGAACAGGACCCGGCCCTCGACATCCCCCGCCAGGCCGACTATCGCCGCAACGCCCATGACGGGCATGGAAGTGGATTTAAGATACAACTCTCCACGCCGAACATCCGCTTGAAGCACTTCCTTCATTACGTTAAAGGCAGCTTCGACAAAAGGATTGATATATTCTACTCGCATGCCGTTCTCCCGTCAATTTCCTACAAGATGTACCGATTCCTTTAATTTCCGGAATACGGAATCAACTCTATTCTAAGCAGCCCCTCAGGCCCCTTTTACAAAAACAGAGACATTATCGGCATTCATTCTCTTCCAGTTCGGTACAACCATATTTTCGTTGGATCCAAAAATCAGAGTGGCGCCATTCTTGGACTTTTCGTCGAAATCTGCCAAAATTCTCCTCTGATCGATAACCGACATGAACGAAACCGTGTCGCGACAAAGGACTATATCTACAGGCGGAACCGGATTGGTATTAAGCACGTCATGGAACTCAAAGAAAATGGAATCGCGGATCGACTGAAGGAAAGTCCAGCCATTGCGACCTTTTATCATGAATTCCTTATATATCTCCGGTACGTTCTCCACCATGAAAACCATATTGGGCGCCATGGAAATGGCAAGCAGATCGGAATCGTTCGCCCATATCTTTACCCGTAGATCGGGAAACCGTTTTTTAAGGAGGCACACGAGGGAATAGGTCTCCAACCCTTTACTGCATCCCGGGTTCCAGATATTGATGGACTTCTGCTTAAATTCGGGAAGAGCAGCAAGAACTCGGGTTGCGTAATCTTCCGTCCATAATTCGCCGGTGCAGGGCGAGAAGAAAGTCTCGAGGAACTGCTCGGCCTCGCTCTGGTCCTTCAGCTGAAGGTCCATCGCCTTGCGAAGCCCCTTCCATTCGACATAACGCCGACTGAACCATGGCTCGTTTACCGGACTGACGGCAAATCGCTTGAACGCGAACAGCGTTTCCTTGATAAAATCCGCTGTTTGATCCGTCGAGGCAGACTGATTGTCATATCCGGTCGCCAACTCCTGCCCCATTGTCGAAGTGGCTCGAATGGACTGGGGTAAATGCGGCTCCTCATCGATGTCCACCGCCGCACCTGCAACTGCAGCTACGCGCGCCAGCGGATTGGAGTTGGGGGTATCGTCCTTGGCCTTCTTGGGCGCAAACAGCTTCTCTACGTTAAGTATGATAAAAAGCTTGCCTGCGTTCTCGATGATTCCCTTGATGTATTTTACGTTTATGTCACCGAAGATCGGATGCGGCGGCTGGATGGACAGGCTGGAAATCCCGACGACTTTATCGATGTTGTCCACGATTACGCCGAATACATGCTCTTCCACCCGCAATATGAGGAGGCTTTCCAAAGCCTCGTCGGACTTGCGTTCCGAAGGCAAGTGAAACATCGTGCGAAGGTCGATGATGGAAATAATGTCGCCGCGAAGGTTATAGACGCCCCGGACGAACGGAGCGGCGTTGGGTACGTAGGTAAATTTACCGGCGTGCGCGATTTCCTTGATGTTCATGATGTCGATGCCGTACTCTTTGCCCGCGAGGGAAAAAGTTACCATCTTGAAATCTATCTTGTCGACACGTTCGCGCTTGAGATCCTGCACTGAGTTTTCGTGTGCGTCGCTAGTTTTCGCAGCGTTCTGTACACTCATTCCGTTCGCGCTCCCGTCATTTCTATCGAATGTTCATTCTAACGAATGGTCATCTCGAGACGCTGGCGCTCCTCGAGTTCTTTTTTCTGGCCGAGTTCCAAAAGTTGGCTTACGTCGATGATCAGACACACCGAGCCGTCTCCCAGAATGGACGCCCCCGCGATGCCCGGCGAGTTCGTAAACTGATCGCGCAGCGGCTTGATTACCACGTCTTCCTCGCCGATCAGCGAATCCACCATCAAGCCGACGCGCTTGTCGTTCGTGCCCACGATAACGACGAAACAGTAATCGCTCTGCTCGTTCGTCTGTATGCGGAACAGGCGATTGAGCCTGAGCAGCGAAACGACGTCGTTGCGAACGTTGAATACTTCGTAGTTATCGATCATTTTGATTTCGGTGGGCTTGATGCGGTGACTCTCTATTACGGAAGTAATCGGGATCGAGTAGATTTCCTTGCCCACACGCACGAGAAGGCCCTGTATAATGGCCAGCGTAAGCGGCAGTTTGATGGTAAATCTCGAGCCTTTGCCGCGTTGGCTGGAAACGGTGACCGTACCGTTGAGCTTCTCGATCTTGCGCTTTACGACGTCAAGGCCCACGCCGCGCCCACCCAGGGAGAGTTGCTCATCGCTCCAGGTCT
>CAZAJF010000005.1:0-41954 GCA_964485395.1 uncultured Treponemataceae bacterium
TCAAGGAGCTGCTGTTTCGCACGCTTTCGTCCACCGCGAGCGCCATCGACACGGTGGCGCGGAAACTCTATATGCGGTCGTCCGTCCATCTCCTGGGAACCGGCCTCATCGGGCTGGCCAAGGAAGGCGCGCTCAAGATCCGCGAAGTGGTGCTCAACCACGCGGAAGGTTACGACACGGCCGAGTTCAAGCACGGCCCCAATACCATCCTCGGCAAGAATACCGTATTCTCGCTCGCGGAAATAGAGGCGACCATCGAGGCCTTGATCCGGATGCCCGCCGCTCTCGCCGACCCCAATGCATCCGGACACAGCCTGCTCCAAAAGCATCCGGCCTTGATCGATTCGCTCTTCTCGGACTACCCGCTCGTCTTCATCTGCCCGCCCGACGAGCGTGATATCCGTATCACGATCAGCCAGATCCACACCCATAAGATCCGCGGGGCCCACATTATTCTTTTCGCGGAGAAAAACGCCGATCTCGAGCTGGCCGTTCGGGGAGTTCCCGCCGGAAACGAGCGATACCAATCGTCCTACATCGAGCTGCCCGCTACCGGAGACCGCAATTTGTTCGTGTTCGCGGCCACGGTCGCGCTGCAATACCTCGCGTTCCGAATGTCCGAACTCAAGATGCACTATCTCAACGAGCTTAAGGTGGAAGACCACGGAGTACATCCCGACGCGCCCAAAAATGTAAGCAAATCCATAACGGTGGATTAAGGCCATAAACAATGGAACCACGGCGGATGAACTTTTTGATTGATGGCTGACGGGGCCCTGCCGTAAAAAAACCGTATCGCCGATGGCGATGCGTTTTTTTACGGCACCCCGCGGTCGCTTGATATGGACAAGATCAAGTTGGCTGGTTATATCGTTTTGCGCCGGGGAGGTGGGGGGAATGAAGCAGAGATTGGGTGCGCAGATTTTCCGTCTCAGCTTTCTTCTGTCTTTTTTGATGACGATCGCGCTTACGGCGCACTTTGCCTTGTTTTATTATCCACGGCAAATAAAAAGCGCCAATGATTTCCTGACGGAAAAAAACAATTCCCTTAACATCTATCTCGACGGCTACTTTCGGGAAATCGTCAACAGCAGCCGAATCCTTGCCCGCAATCCGGACCTCATCAACGTGCCGTTCGCGGGAGAAACCGCCCGTCAGCGCAGCCTTGAACTCTTCCGGGACTTCAAGGACGCCAACAAAAACATTTATTACATCTACTCCGGTTACGCCGACGGCGAACTGCTCATCAACGACTATAAGGCGCCCAAGGGTTACGACTTGACGAACCGTCCATGGTATAGGGCGATCATGGACAATCCGGCTGCCGGAAAAATCGTGGTCGGGCTTCTGTACCGCGAAGCAAAAACCGATGAACTGCTGCTGTCCACCGTCCACATCCTGGAAAACGACGAACATGGAATAACGGGAGTCTTGGCTATCGACAGCTATACGGCAGCCATAGCGGAACAGATCGCCGCCCAGTCAATCTCCTATGCCACCGCCTACAGCTTCATCACGGACAGAAGTGGCAACATACTTGTTCACCCGAACCCGGAATTGATCGGGAAAAACGTATCCACGCTGGCTTCGGGAATCGACTGGCCTACAGCCGAAAAAAGAGCTCGGGCCAGGAATCCCGATACATCACCTTACATCGGGTATTCCTATAATGGTAAAAAAAAGCTTGCCTATATCAGCCACCTCAACCTCGCCGACTGGGACATCGTCACAACCGTAAACGAGGATGAACTGATCCAACCGGTGTTGAGGCAGCTACGATCCTATGCCTTGGTCATCCTCTGCCTCGTTGTCCTGGTTAGCATCGCAAATGCCAGCATCTGGAGCCGGAAATTCATGGCGCCGCTACTTGCTCTGCATCAGCGAGTACGCGCTCTGGTGGCAGACACAGAGGATAACCCGTCTTACTCCTTCCCGAACAATGAGTTGGGGGAGATTGCCTCCGATATAAACCAATTGACTGCCGGCGCCTTGTTCAGCAAAACCCGCGAACTGGAGCGCGCCAACGCAAAGATCACCGAAATCAACGCGGAGCTTCAGTCTAAGAACGAGATGCTGGAAACGCTGGTCGTTCACGATTTCCTTACAACAATATTCAACCGCCGCAAAATCGAGGAGACGCTGCTCGAGGAGCATGAAAAATTCACCCGCTACGGGCTGCCCTTCTCCCTCATCATCCTGGACATCGACCATTTCAAGACAGTCAATGATTCTTATGGCCATAAGGAAGGCGACGAAGTTCTCCGGAGCTTAAGCGCTTTGATACGGGACAATCTGCGAAAATCCGACATGTTCGGCCGCTGGGGAGGTGAAGAATTTTTAATAATACTTTTCAACACCCCGCTGCCTGAAGCCGTCGAGGTAGCGGAAAAGCTCAGAGAACTGGTAGCCGGCCATGCCTTTTCGATTCCGCAGCAGGTAACTATCAGCCTCGGCGTAGGGGAAATTCATCCAGAGGAGAAACTCGACGCCTTCATTCGCCGTGTCGACGGGCTGCTCTATAAAGCCAAGGAGTCCGGCCGAAACCGCATCGCATAAGCTGATAATGCGGTTCGAGCGGTTCATCACGCTAAACTCAGAATTCCACTCGCGTAGAAAGCTGGACGGACATTGCTCCATCGCCTGTAAAGCGGGTAAATTCTTTGTCCGCTCCGCCTCCCGCATACGACAAGGCAAGAGTAAAACGTAACGCTCGCGGAAACGCAAAGGATTCAGAAAGCGTCACGCGATACGACAACTCGGTGAGATTAGCCAAAGCAGTCAAGGTCGTAGTAAGCGACGGAGAGAACAGTTCCGCTGCCGATAGTGAACCGTAAGCATAGAACACACCTTGATACAAAGACCGAGTATCCTCCGATGGAAGAGTCATCAGCCCGGCTGCGGTAGTTCCGGATAAATCCTGCCCGCGGGAATTCCAAAACCCTTCACCCGACAGCGTCCATAATCTACGTTCGTCCAACGAGCGGGAAAACCCCACTGAAACGAGCGCTGAGGACTGGTAATCGGAATACTCAGGCTTAAAGGCTGCTTCTGCATAAACGGTCGTGCCCAATAAGCGCCCCGATGCGTCCATGCCGAAGCGAGCCTGGGCGTTCAGGCCGCCGTAGCCGGTCAAACCAAACTCGAAAGAACCGGCGGTAAAATCATATCGGCCGCCGAACTTGATCGCTTCGAAAGGATCTTCCGCGATCCAACCAGTACTGCTGGAAGCGCTGCGGCTTACAAAGTCTCCGAAATCCGCAAACACGAACGCGTTCGATCCCTTCAAAGGAAGATGCAGCCTAAGCCCGGGCTTTCCCGCACGTTCGTCCAGCGAGGCAAAAGCATCGTTTTTTTCCAAATTGATGAAATCAACCGGGCTCCATACCCGTGAAGGCCCCCAGGCAATGAGCTGGTTGCCGACCCTTACGAACAGTTTCTTGGCGATGTCGAAACTATAGTGCAACTCGGATAAGGCATACGTGGGCAGATAAGGGTTGCTTGCGGCCGCAGGGGTACCGGTTCCCGAATATGTTTGAAGCAAGGCATGCGAAACATTATACGCGACATAGAGAGTGCCGTAATCGGGTACGCTTACCTTGGCAAAAAGCTTTCCGGCGATAGCCCCTCTGGAAGAAAGCTCGTCAAAGGCTGTCGTAAAGCCTGCCAATGCGTTGACAGCGACGGTACCGCCTACCAGGTACTCGGTTTTTACCGTTTCAGGACTTATATCGCTCACAGGCTGATTTGAAAACAAATCCGCCTCGAAGGCGGAAAGGTCATCGCCGCCTATGTCCTGGGCGGAGGTCGTGGACGGCGCGACGATGAAAACGGCGGAGATTGCAATCGCAAGCGTCGACCTGAAAAAACGTTTCATGCTCAGCCTCCCTTAACGCGACTGTTCTTCGAGAAAAGCCTTGGAGAACGTGTAGTCGGGAATTCTCGCCGTGGAAATATTCTCGTTGGTAATCAAAGTCTGCTGACCCTTTTCCAATGCGTCCGTACCCAGAAGCTTCGTAAAGATAAATTTACCCGGAGCAACCTGCTTGTAATCGAGATAGTAGGTAGTCCTGAGCAAGGTACCCGAGGCGCTGAAGTTTTCCACCTTTACCGGGAGGCCGTCGGTCCTGCGCACGTACCATTTCTGGACGGGAAAGGAAACGTCCAGCTGCTTGGCGTCCAACTTGACCACGTCGGTTTCCCACTTGGCCACCATTGCGGTTCCCGCGAGATTGGCCCAGTACTGGGCGGTAACGTCGCTTTTTCCGAACAGGTCCGTGCGTACGTCCGTGGATCCCACGTCGTCTTTTCGGTTGCGGTACACGAACTCGCGGGTAGAGGGAAGATATAAAAATAAATCATCCTTGCTCCGGTAATACCCCTTGCCCTTTTCACTGTCGGGAAATTTGAACACAAGGGCAAAGGCATCCGCTTTGTCGCGCCGGTAAATCTGTATCTGTATGACGCGATCGGACTCTCCGGCTTTTTTCTGCACAAGGGTAAACGTATTGGTAATGTCCAAATCGGTTACATTAAGTTTATCCTCGAAGGCTTTGACCATCGCAAGAGCCTTCGGGTCGCTGGACGTGACGGTTTTGGACTGTCCCAGGGCCATCGGTATGGCGGTCATGGATAAGATGCAGGCAATCAGCAATCGTCGTTGTATCGTCATAATCGATCCTTTCTTAGTAAATCCTCGAGAAAGCGTCCACGGGAGGAATGCTTCCGCCTCGTTTGGCCGGAAAATACGAGAACAAAGCGGCAAACAGCGAGATCGTAAGGCTTACGCCGACCATCGCCGCCAAGCCGGGGATAAGCACCAGGCGCCCTCCCTCAAGAAACAGGCCCAAGTTGCCGCCGGAAGGAAAAACCGGCCCAAAGCGAATAATGGTGGCCGCGAGCGCTGCGAGCAATGCCCCCGCCACGGAGAAGATCGCCGCCAGCGCCACGCTCTCGGTTATGAACAGACCCGTTACCATGGAAGATTCCACTCCCAAGGCGCGCATCGTACCGATTTCGCGCAAACGTTCGTTGATGCTCATCTTCAAATTTATGAATATCGAAACAGCGATAACGAACAGCATGATTGCGGCGATGAAAGCCCCCACCGCGTTGACCGCCACCAGGATTGTCCGCACAATCCCCAAAACCTCGTCCAAGGTTGCCAGTTTAAGCATGACACGGTCGCGCCCCTCGGCGTCTTCCTCGTAACTCGTGCTTGCGGCCGATACTGCGGAGATCGCCTCCGAGTCGGTTTTAGGCACCGATACGTCAAAGCCCTTGCTTACCAGCTCATCCCGCAGCAAACCCCGTTTTTCGCCAAGATCTTTCGTATTGGGAAAGTAAACATAAATTGATGTGGAGGAATCCGCCGTGGACAAATCCAGGGCTCGCAGGAAATCGAATTGCGAAAGCACGAGACCCCGAGAGAAGAAATTATCGGTTTCGTAGATTCCGCGAACCACCAGGATTCCGGTATTGAAAGCCCCGAAACGCGTCCGTGTGGAAAGTACGATCTCGTCGCCGTTTTTCAAGCCGAAGTACTCGGCGGTTTCGGCGGGAATCGCCACACCGTTGGGGTCCTGGACAAAATCATCCCAGGAGCCGACGGTAAAAAACGACTGATCCTTGAAGCCGGTATCGAGTTCCGTCTGGATTCCGGTAAACGGCAAACGCTTGGAAAGCCCGTTGTAGTAGACCATGGACTGCACCGAGTAGCGGGTCAGCATCCTGGCATCCGCGCCAAAAGTTTTTTTTACGGCTCCGGCAATTTCGTCCGTCCTGAGGAGCCCTTTGAATATTTTCCCGTTCTTGGCAAACTGACCCGTTATGGTAATATGACCCGCCGAAGATTTGACGAGGCTCGTCGATATATTCGTCGTTGCTCCTTTGGAGAACGCCAAAAGCAGCACAAGTATGAACGAGACCACCGCGTAATTTATTCCCAGAGTAAAACTCCGCTTCTTCTGGCGGAATACGTTCTTGAAGGCCAAGCCTATGAATGCACCCATGTTATCCTTCCTATTTGTCGTTCATTGCCTTGAGCGGCGTAATGGCCGTCGCTACGCTTACCGGATATACCGTCGCAAGCACGGAGACCGCGATGACGGTCAGCAGCGCCGCCAGAAACGGCACCGGGTCCACGGTCATGGTCAGCGGACCTCCACCTATCAGAAACTGGGAAATCGGCTCCGGCAAAGGCAAACCTCTACCGCCGACAATGGCAAGGATTATTCCGGAAACCGCCATGGCCCCCAGCGATGCGGATACATTGAGTATCAGCGTTTCCGTAAGGAACACGCCGCGTACGAAAGACTTGTCCGCGCCAAGCGCTCTCATGGTGCCTATTTCTCCGGTTCGCTCAACCACGTTGATGATGAGCGTATTCATGAATATCAGGGTAACCACGAGAAAAATAAGACCGGTTGCCAGGAAGATGAACGCCTGAAGCGCCAGCGAAATCTGGGCATAAAATCCCGAAGCCTGTTCCCACGTGGCGATATTGATTCCCAGCTCCGGATCGGCTTTGAGAGTAGCCATTACCGCAACCGATTTATCGTGATCTTTGAGCCGTACGGCTATCATCGTAAACCCGGACAAGGTCTCCGCGCTGAGGCTGGACAGATCCAGCTTGCCGAATGAATCCTCTCCTCCCAACTCGAATAAACTGGACTCATCGACGTTGGCCGCCGCCAAGGCTTCGTTGAACGTGTCGGGTAAAGCCTGAACTCCCGTAAAGTTGTAAAGGTTGGAATACGTCGCGGAATCCATGTAATTGATGTAGTTGAACACGCTGCGGTACCTGATAGGCTGGAAGATTCCTCCCAGCGACGAACGCACCGTATTTACGCCGCCTTCGGTTATGCCGAGCAAAGTTACGCTTTCACCCGGCTTAAGGCTAACTCCGTAATTTTTTGCATACTGCTCGTTCTGGAATTCGCTTATGACGATTCCCGATTCCCGTCCGGCATCGGAGAAAAAAGAACCTGAGGTCATTTTCAAGTTGGAGAAAACGCTCTGGTACGGCTTTGGTTCCACTGCGTAGAAGATGAAGGGAAGGTCAAGTTTCTTGCCGTCACGCTCCACCTGGATAAGCCCGTAATTCTGGGAATACATCGCATACGACGCCACCTGATCATTTCCGTCGAGCAGGGCGGCTATCTGCGAAGCGTTGCGAACATTGGGCAGCGGCGTCGTAAAGGCGAACGGCGAAGGCAAGGTCTTGGACTTGTCCGAGTAGATTATGAAGTCGCCGGTAAAATTATCGATTATCGAGGCGCGAGACTCGCGGGCAACCGAGGATGCGAAAATTCCTCCGAACACAATGAGGAATGTTCCGAATCCCACAAGGATGCCTATGAGGGCCATACGGCCTTTGCGCCGCAGGATCGTCCTCCAGGCTATGGTTAGCGTTAACACGGCATCACTCCTCTGCACTCTCGGCGCCGTCCACGATCCGGCCGTCTAGGATGCGCACGATGCGCCTGGCTTGCTTCATTATATGCGCGTCGTGCGTGGAAAACACGAACGTGGTTTTATCCGTCTCGTTTATCCGGCGCATGAGCTCGATGATGCGCTTGCCCGTTTCGGAATCCAGATTGGCCGTGGGCTCGTCCGCAAGCACGATCAAAGGCCTGGTAACCAAGGCGCGCGCGATGGCGACGCGTTGACGCTGGCCGCCGGAGAGCTCCATGCTCTTGTTCTTCATGCGGTCCTGCAATCCCACTTCCTCAACGGCTTTAAGAACCCGCTCGTTTCGCTCCTTCTTGCCGAGCGATCTCTGGAGCAAAAGCGGAAACTCGATATTTTCGTAGACGTTCAGAACCGGTATTAGATTGAATGACTGGAAGATGAAGCTGATCTTCGTGCGGCGATAGCGAGTCAGCTCCTTGTCGGTCATTTTTTCCGTCTCGGTACCGTCTATGCGCACCGAGCCTTCCGAAGGCAGGTCGATGCAGCCGAACATGTTGAGCATCGTGCTTTTACCGGAGCCCGACGGCCCTGCGATGGCCAGGAACTCTCCCTGCCCGATGGAAAGAGAGACGCCTCTGAGCGCATCCACCCTCGTCTGGCCCAGCATGTAATACTTTTTTACGTCCCGTAATTCTACCACGTTCATGATGCGTCCCTTTTCGAATATCCGATTCCCCTGAGCACTATCTTGATAAACTCCGCCGCCATGTCCATTTTTCCGCGTTTTACAAATGCGCCCGGCGTCGCGTGCAGGCTCTCTATAAGGCCGAAAAAAGCCCCTGCCACAAGGCCCGAGTCCGTCCCGGAATCGATTTCCCCCGACTGCCCGGCGGATTCCAGCGCCGCGACAAGTGGTATTAACATTTTTTGATGTAAAAGAATCATGAGTCTTGCGGCTACCGCTTCGGGCAAGGCCGGCATGTCGGATTCCGCCATCCGTATGAGATCCAGGGGAGCCTGCGACAAAAGCCACTCGGCGGCTCCCAAAAGCTTAGCCTCAAGATCCTCACCGTTTTCTATTTTCCTCGCTAAACCTTCACCGTGGCGCAGAATGTTGCGCTCGCTTACCGCTTCGAACAACGATTCCTTTCCCCCTCGAAAATGGCAGTAGAGGGAAGCGTGCGATACAACAAGGTCCGTAGATATTACGTAGCGTAGTAGACGCATATCCTTTTCTCATGAACAGCCGTTCCGCTGCGTCAAGAAGCTGTTCTTTTGACTGACTTTACTTGTTCACAAGATTTCCTTACTTACCAATATATAAGTAATATAGTAAATTTTGAATATAAGTTAATAAAATAATCGTTGCCGCGTCAGATTTAATTTTTTTCCGGGATCTTTGCGCGGAAGGAGACTACGCTATCGTTGCCGTCCCAAACTCACTGGACACAATAAAAAAGCCGTCGCTTTTTACCGCGACGGCTTCTGGTTCAAGGCTCATGATTCAGAATAATGCATTTGTGAAACCCTCTTCCATTTCCAAAACGCCCTGGAGTTCTGGAAATTCCGTCAAAGCGTCACGATCCTCGAATGCGTTAATACTTCATAACCGGTCTTGGTTATGAGCACGTCGTTCTCGAGTCGCACGCCGCCGGAGACGGGGTCGTAGAGGCCGGGCTCTATCGTGATGATGTGGCCGGGGGCAAGCACCCAGTCGTTGTCCTCCCGGCTGCGCACCGCCGGCATCTCATGGGCCTCAAGGCCCACTCCATGACCAAGCCCGTGCGGCATGGCATAGCCTTTTTCGCTGAATATGGAATCCACCCGCAGCGCGACGTCGCGGCTTTTTACGCCGGGACCGCACATCGCGACGGCTTCGTCATAGGCGCGCTGAACGAGGGCTATCATTTCGGCCCGCTTTGCGTCGGGTTTTCCGCGAACGAAGGTCATGGTAACGTCGGTGGTGTAGCCTTTGTACTTCAGGCCGAAATCCAGGATGGACATTCCTTCGGTGCCGAATGCCGCGCCGGTATACGAAGGAAAGGCGTGAATCCCGAAGCTGCGCGAAGGACCGGCCGAAATCGTTTCAAAACCCGTACCTTCGCAACCATGCTCGCGCAGGCTGCGCTCGATGAAAAGCGCCACATCGGACTCGGTCTTCAGGGTGCCGTTTTTTACGCCGGCTTCTATGAGATCCATCACCGTGTCGGTAATTGCCGAGGCGGTTTTGTATAAGGATAATTCCTCGGCGTCTTTTACGGCGCGCATTCCCAACGCCATTTCGCAGGCGCTTTCTTCCTCGCAGATAAAATCGTGGTCCGGGCAGGCCTCGACATATTTTACGTACATGGGATACGGGGTAGCGGAGGGCAGGCCTATTTTGGATCCCTTTGGGATCGACAGTTTCTCAAGCACGCCGGCCATTGTACCGTACTGGCTGCGCTTGAATTCCGTATACGGAATCGTCTGTTCGATAGTGGCCATTTGCGCGGCCATATTGATATCCCAAGGCACGAGAACGGAACGGCCGTCAGCGGCGATAAAAAGCAGCGCGTCGCCGGGGTGTCCGGAGAAATAGCGTATGGACGGATCGCGTCTTCCTTCAGTATCCTCGAAAAACGCCAGCTCAATGCCCTGCGCCTTGATCTTCGCCCCAAGGGCGATTCTTCGGTTCGCGAAAGAATTCATGCTCTCTCCTATTTGATCAGCTTCAGCGATTCAGAAGCTTGGGTAATGATGCCGTTGGACCATTTTTCATTTGCCTTGACCATTTGCAACGCCATGAAAAGTTCTTTTTTCCCGTTGATACCGGCGTTTTGCGCCGCCGCTTTCATCAGCGTGTTTCGCATCTCGCTGGTGACGCCCGCCCGCTGCTCTTCGTTCATCGTCGTGATTATTTCGCTGAGCACGAGGGCGGATGCCACGGATGCATCCTGGCCCATGGCCTTGAGTGCCACGAGTCGCTCGTCTATGTCGCCTATCCTGTATGATTCCTTGAAGTCCTGGGCGGACGCGCCGCTTTTATCCCCGAGGCTGATAAGCCCGCCCATGGCCTGCTTGCGCATACCGGCCAGAAGGACGCCTTCGTTCTTGTCGCGGGGAAGGTTTATGATGGCGCTGTGCAAGGCATAGGCGCTCGCCTTAATCTTGTTTTCCTTGGTCGCACCTGAGCGCAAAGCTAAATCCAAGGCACGAATCTTGCGCGGGGTCTGTTCCGTATCCATGATGGCCAGCAAAGAATCCGTAGGATCGGAGAGAATCAGCGGCAGGCTGCGTTCAGCCTGATCCTTGACGCGCTTGCTGTACCAGCCGTCCACCGCAAAAAATACGGCGGAGAATCCAACGGGGCTTTTCATGTTCTCCAATGAGAGCACGCAGGCATAGGCGATTTTCTCGCCGGCGTCGCGGTCCGGAGTGGGCTGCGAGTTCAGGTCCGCGAGGACAAGCGAAATGCGCTCGGCATATTCCTGCGCGCGAATCGCGCCCAAGGCGATAATGGCTTCAGCACGGGTGAGCGGATCGGTGGATTCCTTTACGATGCGCCACAGGGAAAGAGACGCATTGCTGTATCTCCAGTCGCCCAGGCTTTTCGCGTAGATCCGGGTAAGCCGCTCGTACAGCTCCTTATCCGACGCGACCTTTACCAAGCCCCTGGTTTCCAGGAGTCTGTCGAGCGCGTCGGAAACATATTCGGCGCTCGTCGGGTCGTTCAGCGAAACAAGATTCATGGCTGCGCTGTACTGTTCGTTTATCGTCTGGGCTTGGCCAAGTATGATGCCGAATACCCGGGCAGCCTCGTTTGCATGGAGCTGGCTCAATCCCGCACAGACCAAAAGCACGGCAAATAATTTAAAACGCATATCTTTCCCCCCAGTTAATTTCCATTCTCAGCGCGCGATACTAAAATCTATCTATTTGCGCATCAGGATCTTATACTCAAAAACCGAAATCTCCCGATTTGACCCACTGGCGTCCAGCAGGGTTTTCGTCAGGATTTCCCCATTCTGACCATACGTATACTTATATTTCCGTTCCAGGCGATTTTCCGCACGGTAAACGGTTTCCTCGATCATGCGACCGTCTTTCCAGGTGTAAACGGTACGGCGCTCGATGGATTTTTGCGGAGTATAATAGGTAAGCGATATCAGTTGCCCCGCTTCGTCGAGTTCATACTCGGCTGTGCCGGTGACGATCCCCGCTCCCTTGCTCATCGCAATCTGCTTGAGCGCGCCTTTGGCGTCATAGGCATAATCCGTTTGCGCCAACACGTTTCCCGCGGCGTTCAGAACCACCCAGGACAGTTTTTGGCCGGCCGCATTGTATGTCCAATCGGAGACCGACTGAACGATTCCTTTTGCGTCCCGAATCGTCTCCCTCTTCAGCAAACCGGCGGGATTGTATTCGTAGATCGACTCGGAAACCAGCGCTCCCGTCATGTCCAGCGTTTTCTGGTTTATGATCTTGGTGCCGTCAAAAACGCGCAGCACGCGTTCTATAGGATCCGTCTGGGATGGCTTCCTGCTTATCTTGGCATTGTAATCGAAACTGCCTTCCGCATATTCATAGCTGACGATCCTGTCCACGATTCCGTCCGCGTAACTTATGGTTTCTTTCAGGATCACGGGAACGGGAACAGGTTTCGGCGCTTCCGGCACCGCGACGGCGACCGGAGCGGGCGCCACCGGAGCCACGGGTTCGGGAGCGGGAGCGGTCTTTGGTCCGCCAACGCACGAATTTAATACGAGCAGCACGACAAAAAGACCGGTGTAAAGGTATTTCATGTTCATCTCTCCTTATTTTCCTCGGATCCGATAGCTTAAAGACAATAGTTTGAACCAGAAAGCGGAAAAAATCCTGAACACGTGCAAGGGGTGCCTGGGCAAGTAAAACAGCCATTCATACCCACGGTTAAAAAGGCTTCTCGAGGCTCGCTGTTTCTTTTCCGCGAATACGTCGATGATGTCCGAACACCATAAATACAATCCCTCGGTAAAGTTCTTCAAGTTTCGGGGTATCCATTTTTCCCGTCCGGGCACGCCCGTTCCCACCAGGAGCAAAGTCGGATTGGCCTTGCGTATGGCGTGCACGATATTCCCGTGAACCTGCTTGGGGAACTGTCCCGGATGTTTGCCCACAAGGTGCAAGCCCGGAAAGGTTGCCCGAAGATTCTTGTCCGCAAGCCCGAGGTTTCGCTTGCTGCCGCCAAAAATATACGCGGATTTATTGTAATGGTCCAACACGCCCAATAAGCTGACGATGAAGTCGAACGGTTCGTAGCGGACAGGAATGGATCGTTTCAAGAAGCGCGCGGTCTTAATTATAGGCAACGAAATCGGTATTACAAGACTTGCGCCCATTATCATGGTGCGAAATTCCCCGGCTCGTCGCGCGCGCAGCAAGTCGGTGGCGGAAAGCAGTACGATCTGATGGTTTTTCCGGTCGGAATACATCGCTTTGACCACTTCCTCGATATCTTCGGGAAGTATTATGTCTACGGGGACGTTCAGGACGGAGATTCGTTCGACTTTATGATTGACCATGAGAGACGCTCCAGACAAATAATTTTTAAGGATGCCAGCGCAAAAACCGCTGCGGTTTCCGCCCTCAGAACAGTAGGCCCCAACCAGGCAGGATTAAAACCGCTGCGTAGGAGCTCGTCGATTTCACCATCGGAAAAACCGCCTTCAGGACCGATGCAAGCAACGATTTCCTCATATATGTCTGTACAATAGCGATGTAGCGAACAAGGTGCAAGGGGCGTTTCATGAAATACGAAACAAGCCCGCCGGCTTGTGGCGGCGTAGTCACGGGCGAATATGGACAAGTCCTGAACAGGCGATATCGTCGTGGCGGTCGCGGACCCTGACTGCCCGATGGCTTCCCCTGCGATCCGGCGATAGCGATCCATCCGTCCACCCTGGTCCCCTCTCGGAACCGAGCGCTCCGTGGCCAAAGGCACGATAGCTGAAACGCCGGCTTCCGTGGCCGCGCGCACCACTTCATCCAGCTTGGAGCCTTTGAGCACGGCTACCGCCAAAATTAGCCTGGGCATCGGCGGCACGATGGCGCCTGCCTGTACGCCGCCGTTCGCCAAGGCCGGCTCACCGGTTTTCGAGCCGCCGCGAATGTCTTCAAGCACGCGCGTGGAATATGCGGCGTTTTTATCCTCGGGAACAACCCGCAGCGTGGCTCCGCCGCGGCTCACTTCTTTTATGGTGCAGTTGAACAAGACGCCTGCGGCATCGATTCCAGGAAACGAATCCCCGGGAACGAGCCGCAACACGACGGTCAGCCGCTTGGTTTCTTTAGGCCCCAAGTGGACCAAGCTGCCGCCCTCGGGGGATTGAGGATCCCGCTCGAACGGCGGCAAGACGAAACGGCGCATTCCGCGAGGTTCCGGCGATTATTTCTTGACGGCTCTGTCCTGCAGTTCCTTTACTGAAGGAGCCTGGGACACGAGCGTCGCGAATTGGCCGGCCCTGATGACTTCCATGGCTGCTTTAAGCTGCAAATCATAATCAAGGTCATATTCAGGCGCGATGCTGGTGCGATACAGCTGGTTGCGGATCATTTTTTTAAGCACGCGAACGGACAAGGGCGAACCGCCCCGTCGGAGGCCTTCAATGAAGACGTCCACAATTTCGACGCTCGCGCCGGGATTCGAGGCGGCAAAGGCCGCGAATACATTTTTCTCGATAAGCAAGGACAGGGAAGCTTCTTCTTCCTTCGTCAACTCAGGATCTTTAATCTCGAGGTCTGGGGCTATTCCCACTTTATCGATATTGGCGTCGCTGGGGGTGTAATAGCGAGACATGGTAAGCTTGAAGCCGGTTTCCCCAATGGGTAAAACTTGCTGTACCGAACCCTTGCCGTAGGAATTCTCCCCGAGCAGGTATGCGCGCTTCTGATCCTTCAGGGCGCCGGAAAGTATCTCGGAAGCGCTGGCGGATCCGCGGTTTATGATGATCACCACGGGTAATTCCCAAGGCACGAGCATGTCGGGCTTTGCCTTGGCCACGGAATTTTCATACTTGTTTCGCGATTTGGTGGAAACGATGATGCCTTCCTTGAGGAACAAGTCCGACACCTGGATAACGGAAGACAGAAGTCCGCCGGGATTATTGCGAAGGTCGATAACCATGCTCTTATAGTTCTGCGTCTTGAACCACTCGATGGCTTCCCGAACGCGCGGCGCCGTTTGCGGCGTAAACTCGATGATGCGCAGGTATCCGGAGCCGTCGGGCAGCATCGCCCGCTTTACCGTGGGAACCTCGATAAGCGCCCGGGTTATCGTTTCCTTGAAGGTGAGCGTCTCACCCCGGAGTATGGTAATGGTAACTTTTGAATTCGGCTCTCCCCGAAGCTTTGCCAGCACTTCGTCCATCGTCAGGGATTCCGTGGGTTCGCCGTCGATATGGGTAATATAATCGCCGGGCATTATTCCAGCGCGCCAACCGGGCGTATCCTCGATGGGCGCGACGATCTCCACGAACGGTTTCTTGTCCGCGGGCAAGGCTTCGGGCAGCGGCTTGGAAATATACAGACCCAATCCCCCGAATTTTCCCGTGGTGGTATCCGAGAGATCGCTCATCATTTTTTCAGAAAGGAATGTTGAGTGCGGGTCGCCCAAGGAATCGAAAAGACCTTTCATGGCGCCTTCATACAGCACTTTCGGGTCAACTTCGTCCACGTAGTTTTGCAGCACGAAATTAAAGGCGCTCTGAAACAGGCTGAAGTATTCCTGATTGCTCGTCGTAGCGTCTTGAGCCGACGCTTTTGGCGTATTGATTGCGAAAACCGAGCAAAAAATGGCCGTAAAGGCCACAAGGCTCCACACAAGGCGATCGTTTTTCCGACCGTTCATAACTTTGTTTGTATCCATAGTATCTATAGTATCGCCATTCCGGGCCTTTCCTGTCAACGTAGGCGAAATTATATCGCGTATCCATTATTGCGGCTCATTGACTGCAAGCGGAATCCACGGGTACACTTTGGCATGACCATGAAACGATACACCATCCTGTTGCCCTGCGTAGCCCTCGAGCTGGTTCGGTATATGCTTCTGCTATTGAAGCTCCCGGAAACCCTCGGCGATTCCGTAAGCTCGCTGACACCCTTTTTACTTCGATTATTGGCCTCTCCAAATCTTTTATTTCCCGCGATGTTTTTCTTCCTGTGGTGGGATGGAAAAAGCAACGCCGCCTTCAAGCCCCTCCTGCTCATCGGCAAAGCCGTTTCATTCTCTGCGTCGGCATTGTTCCTGCTTCGGCTTTTTACACTTGGCACCAAACCCGCCGGACTGCCGATTCTTTTCGCAATTCTCGCCTGCATGCTTGTGGATATGGTTACCGTGATTATACTGATAACTATGCCCAAACCTGAAAAACCGGCCACCCCGACTCTCGCCGAGCCTAGCGGCGCATCCATAGAAACGGTTGTGGATATCTGATATGCATGTTCTTCCAATCGCAAGCGGAAAAGGCGGCGTCGGTAAATCCATGCTGGCCGCCAATTTAGCCATCGCTTTGGCCCAGGCAGGAAAACGAGTCGTCCTCGCGGACCTGGATCTGGGTGCCTCGAACTTGTACCTCCTCATCGGCCTGGCCACGCCAAAATGCGGCGTAGGCACGTTTCTATCCGGAAACGGCACCGATTTTTCCGAAGTAATCTACCAGACCGATTACCCCAATCTGCGCTTTATACCGGGCGACGCCGAAATGCCGGGTTTGGCCAACATTACCACCAGACAAAAAACCACGCTCTCCAAGAAGTTGCTTGCCCTGGACGCCGACTACCTGATCTTGGACCTGGGAGCCGGCACCGGCGCCAACATCCTGGATTTCTTCCTGCTGTCCGCGCGCGGTATCGTCGTCACGGCCCCAACCCTGACTGCCACGCTCAACGCCTATCTATTCCTGAAAAACACGATTTTCAGGCTGATGTGGGACAGCTTCAAGCCCAAGACCGCCGCGCGCGCCCTGCTCGATTCGCTGCGCAAGGACGGATCGTCCCTGCAGCGCGCCTACATCCCCGAAATCCTGGAACGCGTCGCCGTCGCGGATCCCGCAAGCCACGCGATATTCACCCAGCGAATGAAGCGCTTCTCTCCGCGCCTTGTTTTAAACATGCTGGATGACCCCAAGGACGCAGACAAAGCGCAAAAAATCCGCCGTTCGTGCAGGGAATACCTGGGGGTAGACCTTGAGCACCTTGGCGTCATCTACCGCGACAGCATGCAGGATATCGCCTTAGGCAGCCGCATTCCCATAATCCGCTACAAACCGCACTCGGTTATTTCCCAGTCGGTATACCGAATCGCGGACAAACTCGTATCCTCCGAGGTCGACGACGACGCAATCGTGCTGGACGACGAATATCTGGACGACAGTTTCAGCGCCGCCGGCACGGAAGCGGAAACCGATTTCGACTCCAAGGTCGGCTACGTCGAGGAGTTGCTGTCCAGCGGAGCCTTGACGCAGGGCGATCTCGTGGAAACCATACGAATGCAACAGTTCGAGATGAGCCAGCTGCGCAAGGAAAACCAGCTGCTTAAATACAAGCTTACCCACGCCATCGGGCAGGGCTTCAAGGTATAACCATGGCAGGAATCAAGGCTCGCGGCGCGATCAATCTCGTAATCGACGACCTTGGACTCGAAGCCCGCGTCAATTTTACGCCCGATGCCGCAGGACCGGAAATCGCCGCCGATACCGTAAGCAAGCTGATAACGGACGCGAGGCTCGTCGGCGTCACCACGAAGCGGGTGGACGAGATTCTCGGGAAATTCGCCTCGAGCAAGACGGCGCTCTCGGAGGTACTCCTGCGCGGCCAATCCCCGGAAGCGGGGAAGCCCGAGCAGGCTGAGTGGGACAACCTAGAAACGCCCCCTGAATTCGAGCCGCTCATGGCTCGTACGCTGGCGGAAGCCCCCGCACCCCAATTATTCCGCATACGGGCGGAGCGGATCGCCCATGAGCGCATCGTAAAAAAACCGGGAGCGCTGGGGTTCCTCAAGGGAAAAGAAGAAAAAGTAATCGAGTACGAGAAAGTTGAAAAGAAGGAAGCCGTTACCGTCGACACCCAGATTTTACGCACCGTCTGGGTTGCCAAGGGAAGCGGAGTCGCCAAGCTGGATTCGCCCCAGCCGGGAAAAGCGGGCAAAAGCGTGCTGGGCAAGCCGATTCCCGCGCCCGTGCAGACGGACACCGCCTTCCATGTCGGCACCGGCCTTACCAAAGCCAAGGGCGGCGTCATCGTCGCCGATATCGACGGCTTTTTGCGCATCGGCAGGCAGTGGGCGGACATCGTTCCCTTCGGATCGCACACCTGGTCCGTTAAGTTATCGGAAGATCACGCAAGCGCGCTCCTGGACTTTACTCCCGGGGACAAGCATATACCCGCGCCGGAGATATCGATCATCATGGAGGCGGCGGCCAAGCTGTGCTCGCAACCCGAACTCCTGCTGCCCGCCGAGGAAGTTGACGACGCCATACATAAGGCCGTGCGCACGGGCCAGGCGCTGCATGGATGGAGCCTTTCCAGCGACCGGGACGCCGAAGTACGCGTCGATATAAGCCCGGACAAGCTTACCGCAAAGCTGACGGTCATCAAGGGGCGAGGCAAGGGGAAACCGCTGGCGCTCTCCGACATCAGCCTCGCGATAAAAGAGAAAGCCGTAAAAGGCATCAAGGTCGAAAAGTTCAAGACCGAGGTGATGGAATTTTACAACAGCAAGAAACTCGAGCTCATCGATTACCTGCTTGTGGAAGGCAAAGCCCCGACGCCGGGCAAAAACCGCGAGATAGCCTTTAGCGTGGCGTTCCTCCCCGAGGAGCAAGGGAAGGAATATCTCAAGACCATAAAGGCCGCCACGGGCTTGGATCGCTACGCGAAAAACCTCGAGGAATTCCCGATAGACGACGTGCAGCAAGTCGCTCTGGTCAAAAAAGACCAGGATATCGCCCGATTCTCGCCTCCGTCGTTTGGAATACCCGGAATCGACATCTTTGGCGGCGCCATACCCGCGGCTCCAGGCAACGACCCGGTAGTCTGGCCTTTCGAGAACGTGCGCATGTCCAACGAGTGCATCGGTAGCATGGAAGACGGACTCCTGCTCGTCAGTGAAAAAGACGGCGAAACGAGAATTCGCGTATTGTCCTACCGGGATGCGCAGATAGACGTGCTCGTGGACGAGACCGCGCGCAACGCGCGCATAAACCTCACCGCCGAATACGGCCTGGGACGCGAACTGAACCTCGACCGCGTGCAAGCCGCGATCAAGGAAGAAGGCGTAAGCTTCGGAATCGACCTTCAGTCCATTTCCGTGGCCATCGCGGACGCCCGGGAAGGCCGGGAGGTGCGCAACCGCATCATCGCGCAGGCGAAAGAGCCGGTCCCCGCGGGCGGATTCCGCGTAAACTGGATCGTCAGGCTGGCCAGCGGGGCGGCCGTAACCATGCGTAGCGACGGTTCGGCGGACTTCAAGAACCAGGACCGCGCCACCATCGTGGCAGTGGATCAACCAATACTAGAGCTTATACAGATAGGTCAGCAGGGACAGGACGGCATGGACGTCGTCGGGCGCATCATACGCGCGCCAAAGGACCCCCGCGTCATGGAGCCTCCGAAGTGGGACGCCTCTTTCCGGGCAGAAAAAAAAGATAACGGCGACCAGACGGTCATCGCAATCAAGACCGGCGAGCTGAAGTTCGAGAAAAACCTTCTGTCCATAGATCCCATGCAAAAGATAGCCGGCGACGTCGGGCCAGAAACGGGCAACCTGAAATTCCCCGGCCCGGTGGCCATAGCCGGCAACGTGCTTTCGGGCTTCTCGGTCATCGCGGGCGGCGACGTTCTCGTAGGCGCAGCGATCGAGGCTTCGCTGGTATCGGCGGACGGCAGCGTGCAGGTTGCCGAGGGAATCAAAGGCGCGCAAAAAGGCACGGTCCGCGCGAAAAAAAACATCGTCGCGTCGTACGCCGAACAAGCCATGCTCCTGGCAGTCGAGGATATCGTGCTTAAAAGCTCGGCGCTCCTGTGCAACATAAAGACGAACGGAAAGCTGATTCTCCAAGGCGACAAAGGCTCGCTGATGGGCGGGCTCTGCAGGGCGCGAAAAGGCCTGGAAGCGCAAAACATAGGCTCCGAAAAGGGCGTAAAAACGCAGGTCTCCTTCGGCCAGGACTACCTCATGAAAGACGCCATCGAAGCCGAAGAGCGCGAACTGGAAAAGCTGAAGACCATGATCCTGCAAACCGACCGCACCATGCGCGAGCAGGAAAAAATCGGCGGCAACCTGGATAAGATTCGCCAGGACAAGGTGAAGATGATGAAGCTGCTCGAAAAAAGAAGCGTGCGCATGATCGAGATGCACGAAAAATTCGATGAATTCCAACCGGCGGAAATTGCGGTTCGCGGGTCCATCTATCCGGGCGTCGTGTTGGAAAGCCACAACCGCTTTTACGAAGTGCGCGAAAAGAAACAGCGCATCGTGTTCAGCTTCGACCCGCAACTCGGCCGCATCGTGGACAAACCGCTCAAGTAACAGTGCGCTCGATCAAGTAGGCGTCGTGCCCGAACCCGCTCAGCTTTTCCCGCAACTCGGCGCTCATGCACGTGACCACTGTAAACGATTGGCGCTTCCACTTCTCCACCGTGCCTTGTACGGAAAAACCCCTGAAGCAGGCGACGCCGTTTTTCCGGGCGATTTTTTCCACCGCCCCGAACAGACTCTCGGGAAGCCCCGCGCCACGGGCTTTTTTTCGTATGGCCATGTCGTGCAGGTAGAAACAATCGGGGTTTGGCGGAACCTTGAAGCTTCGGTCGTTCAACGAAGGCAGGGACTCTTTCAGGCAAGGTACGCTGAAAAAATAAGCCAGCACTTCCCGCGCGTCCCGTACCACGAGGCAGCTCTCGGGAGACTGCTCGAGCTTGCTGCGGAACGATTCCACGCTTTCCACGTACTTGTCTTCGTAGCACTCGCGCTGAATGTCCATTACCTGGTCCAGGTCCTCGTGCCGCATCGGGCAAATCGTTCCGCTCATGCGCCCATAGTGCCTTTCGGAGCGTGGCTTGTCAACTCGGTTGAAATTGAGTACCATCCGGAACGCTTAAAACTTATGTTTTTCGATTGCCGTATCCAAGCCCAGAGGATTCCCGATGATCAACCTGTCCAAAGTAAAAGTAGCCTATGCCGAAAGGATTCTCTTCGAGAACGCCGATTTTCTGGTGCGGCCCGGCGACAAGATCGGTCTCGTGGGCCCCAACGGCGCCGGCAAGACTACGGTATTCAAGCTCATGGCAGGAATCGAGCATCCGGACAGGGGCGAAGTCCTGATCGACCCGGGCGTGGTCGTGGGCTATTTCTCGCAGGACGTGGGCGAGATGTCCGGACGCACCGCGATGGAAGAAGTAATGTCCGGCGCGGGCAAGGTTTTTGCCATCGAGCAGCAGCTCAAGGATCTGGAGCACCGCATGTCCGAGGAGCCCGGCTTGTCCGACGCGGAGATGAACCGCTACGGGCACCTGCAGACCGAGTTCCAGCATCTGGACGGCTATGCGCTCGAGACGCGCGCGGAAACCATTCTAAGCGGCCTGGGCATAGGCAAGGCTCGCTGGGACGAAAGGGTTGAAAATTTCTCCGGCGGCTGGAAGATGCGCATCGCGCTGGCCAAGATACTGCTCCTGAACCCCAATGCGCTCCTTATCGACGAGCCTACCAACCACCTGGACCTTGAGACGATAATCTGGCTGGAGCAATGGCTCAAGGACTTCAAGGGCGCGCTCGTGATGACGAGCCACGACCGCGAGTTCATGACGCGCATCTGCACGCGCACGGTCGAGGTTGCTGATAAAACTATAACATCGTATACCGGAAACTATGATTTCTACGTGCGCGAGCGCGAGATACGGCGCGAGCAGCTCATCGCCGCGTTCAAGCGCCAGCAAGCCTCGTTCGCCAAGGACGAGGAATTCATAGCGCGCTTCGCCGCCCGAGCCTCGCATGCCGCCCAGGTGCAGTCTCGCATAAAAGCACTTGAAAAAATCGAGCGCATCGAGCTGCCGCGCGAGACCAAGACGATTAAATTCGAGTTCGACGCGGTAAAGCGCTCGGGCGACATCGTCGTGGAGATGAAAGACCTGGCCAAAGCCTGGCAACTCGCCGACGGCACGCCGCACCCCGTTTTCTCGGGCATCACCGGAACGGTGGTTCGCACGAACAAGATAGCCGTAACGGGCGTAAACGGCGCGGGAAAATCAACCTTGTTGAAAGTCATTACCGGTCAGACCGATCCCACCGGCGGAACGAGCACGTTGGGAGCCAGCGTGAACCTCGGCTACTTCAGCCAATATTCCAGCGACACGCTCAAGGCGGACCGCACCATATTCGAGGAATTGTCCAGCCGGCTTCCGCGGGAATCCATAGGCAGCATAAAAAATTTACTGGGCGCCTTCCAATTTTCCGGCGACGACAGCGACAAGCGAATCTCCGTGCTCTCGGGCGGCGAGAAGACGCGCGTCATGCTTGCGTGCCTCTTGGCCTCGCCCATCAACTTCCTGGTGCTGGACGAGCCCACCAACCATCTGGACATAGCCAGCCGGGAAGTGCTGCTGGAGGCCTTGGTAAATTTCGAGGGTACCGTGATGATCGTGAGCCACGACCGCTATTTCCTCAAGCACCTCGTCAACAGGGTCTTTGAGGTGGACCATGGTTCCCTGAAAGTGTACGAGGGAAATTACGAGTATTATCTTGAGAAATCGGGCTACGGTCTTCTACAAGCGCCATTGACTCCAAACAGATAATCCCCGCATGCCAGTTGAATCGCGGCAACAAATTTTCGATGAAATGCTGCCTGAACTACCTGCATGAGCCGGTTTTCTGCTATACCAATTTCATCTTCATCCAGCCCGAGGTATTATGAAAGTCGGCCACGGCGCTGCCGGGAGGAACAAGCTCATCCAACGCAGCCGCAGTGCCGGCATCCAGTTTCATGTCCAGCACCGGCAAGGCGTCTTCCAATTGCGCCAGGGTTCGGCTTCCTAAAATTGGCGCGCTGATGCCCGGCTGGTCTTTGACCCACAGTAAAGCCAGCTGGGAAGGCGTAATTCCCCGTTCGCGGGCGATCAGGGCCAGTTTCGCGGATACGGCCAACCCCCGTTCGCTCAAGCGCGCCGCCACATACGCGACGCGGGCGGCTTTGGAATCGGCAGGAGGTTTGGCGGTTCCCGAATAGCGGCCTCCCAGTTGCCCCGCGGCCAATGGCGACCAGGTGAGCAAGCCGAGGCCATGGCGCAGGGCAAGCGGCACGAGCTCGTTTTCGATACGCCGGTCCAGCAGGTTGTACGGCGGCTGTTCCGTGACGAATCGACAGAGGCCCAGGCGCTCACTCGTAGAAAGAGCTTCCATTACCAGCCACGCGGGAAACGTAGAGCAGCCCGCGTAGAGTATTTTCCCTTGATGAACGAGATCGCCCAGGGCGCGCAGAGTTTCATCGAGAGGAACCGAAAAATCGGGGCGGTGGACTTGGTAAAGGTCGATGCGGTCCGTGTCGAGCCGCTTCAGGGACGCCTCGACGGCCTTCATGACGTAGCGCCGGGAATTCCCGGAATTATTGGGGTCTGTCCCCATCGGAAAATGGAATTTAGTGGCAAGCACCACGGAATCCCGTAATCCGCCGCTTAAGGCTTTTCCCACGATCCGTTCGCTCTCCCCCTGGCCGTAAACATCCGCGGTGTCGATGATATTGATGCCGGCCTCCAAGGCGCGGCGGATCATCGCGACGCTCTCGTCCTCCGGCGTCGAATCACCGTAATTCCACGTACCTAGGCATAGCGGAGAAATTTTTACGCCGGTTCGGCCAAGACGACGGTATTCCATGGAAAGCCCCCTATTATTTGGATTCTATAATTCGCGATAAAAAATCGGCAGGAGCTTTTAAATAGTACCATGTCCGAATGCGCCCGTCCACAAGGGCCTTCAGCGCATGCCTAACCAAAGTTAGCTTGTCCATTTTCCGGTTAATGGAGAACATACCGCTAAGGCATTTCGGTAAGGCGGCTAATGGCGCCTGCGCTTCCAGCCTGGTTCGCATGAACGGGAAATTACAGCGCTTTACAGCTTGAGCCTTGCCTACAGGGCTATCTATGCACGGTATTTACGCATCGCAGCTTTTTCTCTTAACGTGGAGAAGAACCATCCCGTGGACTCTCGAAAAACTCGTATCTCCGAAAGTAGATTTTTCGATGATACTAAGCACCTTTCTTTTGGGAATCTAATTCGTAACTATTTTATTGACCCTCTACCAAAAACCAATCGGCAGGCGAATCTTGGGCAGGCTTGAGCCGCTTGGTCGAATGACGCTTACAAGCTATCTTTCGCGGAGCATCGTCATTGTATTTTGCCGGATGGTTTCCTATAATTCCTATACAAGGCATGAAGCCACTGCCTGTTTTACAAAAGGACTGGGAACCATGGCAAAAAACATTTTGGCCCTTCTTTTTCTACTGTGCGGTTTTAACCTGGAGGCTCAGATGGACTGGAAGAATGACGCCATACTGCGCACGTGGCCCTTGATGCTTTCCCCTCCGTGGACCATGCGTCAGGAAGGCGACACGCTGATCGTACAAAAAGACGAAGCGGTTTTTATACTTTGGGAAAACAAGATCAATGCCCCGCTCGATCTTGAAACGGCGGAGAAGCGCTCTGCCCGCATACGTGAATTCGGCGTGCTTGAAAAACCTAAAATCGTCTTTACGATGAGGCCACGAACAAAAGCCTCCGAAGGGACGCTGTCATCGATCCATGAAATAACGCTGAAGGAAACTATGGGAATCGAGGACGAATTTCACTCGGTGGAAAAACTTGCAGTATCGGCGGAAGTTTGGGCCCTGCGCGAAAAGCTGCTTGAAAGTCTGTCGCAAACGATTCCCGCCGATTCTGACCTCGCTGAATGGGTAAATCGACTCATTACGGTACGGGCGCGCAAAGCCAAAACCATCAGTCAGCATCGAATAAGCCCTCCCGTGGGTTATCCATATTCTGAATACATCGATATTGGAAACACGGAGACCGTCGTCTATTCCCGGATTCCGCTGCATGGTTCCGGTCCATGGATTATTACCGGTTGGGTTTGCGTTCTTGAACCGCCGCTTCCGGATCCTCGCCGCAAAGAAAGCGTCCAGGAAATGCAGCTTATAGCCGAGGAAGTTGTACTGTTTCAAGGTGAATGAAGCGAAACAAAGAGCCCGGTGATTTACTTGACAAATCCGGTAACCAAGACCAGGATTGGAGCCATGAAACCAGGGCTCGATACGATAAAATTGCTCAAGGAGGCTGTGCTGGCGCTTGAAAACCAGCGGAGCGCCTTGGGCGAAGATCTTGTGGACGCAGCGTTGGATGCCCTGCATGAAAAAATAGCCGCCCTGGAGCTCGCCAAAGAACCCGCCAAGCGCGTGCGCAAGCAGGTAAGCGTCCTGTTCGCGGATATTTCGGGGTTTACGAGCCTTTCCGAACAAATGGACGCCGAGGAAGTCAGCGACCTGATAAACAGCCTTTGGAAGCATATCGACCAAAAGATACTCGACCACGGCGGCTTGATCGACAAGCACATAGGGGACGCGGTCATGGCGTTGTGGGGCTCCGAAACCGCGCGAGAAGACGATCCGGAGCAAGCCGTCCTCGCCGCCCTGGAAATACAGGCGTTGCTTGCCGCAGGCTTGCCGGCCAAGGAAGATAAACGAGCGGCCCAGCTTCAATTGCGCATCGCCGTGCATACGGGGCCGGTTTTCTTGGGCGCGGCGGGGATTACCGGCGAATTCACCGCCATCGGCGATACCGTAAACACGTCAAGCCGCCTTCAGCATCACGCACCCCTGGGCGGCGTGGTAATTTCCCACGTTACCGACAGCCAAGTCCGCGGACTTTTTGAAACCGTCGCCTTGCCGGCCATCCCGGTAAAGGGCAAGCAGGAACCGCTTCAAGCGTTTCAGGTCCTCCGGGCGCTTCCACGCGCTTTCAAGATGCTCAATCGCGGCGTCGAGGGAATCAGCACCCGAATGGTCGGCCGCGACGCGGAATTGGCGCGCCTACGATCTATCCTCGAGGAAACCCTACAGGGACCCCGCTGCCGCATGGTTACGCTCGAGGGCCAGGCGGGCGTAGGAAAATCGCGCCTGCAAGGCGAGTTCGAAAGCGCTGCCCTCGCCAAGGTCGCGGAACTTAAGATATTTCGCGGACGCGCTACCCAAGACTCGGGAAACCGTCCCTATGCCTTGCTGCGGGACATGTTCGCCGCAGACCTGCATATCCAGGAAAGCGATTCATTGGCCGTCGTTTGGCAAAAACTCGAACAGGGCTTCGACGACCAGATGCGCGCGCATTTCATCGGACAGGTACTGGGCTACGATTTTTCGGCAAGCCCCCACCTGAAAAACAGCCTTCACGATGCAAGGCAGCTGCACAACCGGGCGGTAGCCTATATTTCCAGTTTTTTGAGAACGACGAGCAGGTCCAGACCGGTATTGATTTTCCTCGACGACGTCCACTGGTCGGACGACAGCTCGCTGGAAGTCCTTGAAACGCTGTTCCGTACGCTGAGCCGAAACGCCGTCATGTTTGTCTGCATGGCCCGGTCTTCGCTTTTCGACCGCCGTCCCACCTGGGGCTCCCGCCCCGATCAGAGCCTCATCAAGCTCGAACCCTTGTCCCGTTCGGCCAGCCAGGCTTTGCTCGAGGACATCTTCCAAAAACTGGACGAAATACCCGCCGAACTCGAAAGCCTTATTTTGAACAACGCCGATGGCAATCCCTACTATATTGAAGAATTGGTACGGATGCTCAGCGAAGAAGGCGTCATCGTTCCGCGAGCGGACAAATGGATCATCAACCTGGAACGGCAAAAGGCGGTTCGCATCCCGGCCACCCTCACCGGCATCCTTCAGGCGAGACTGGACAGCCTCCCTCCGGACGAGCGAAAGACGCTGCAATGCTCAGCCGTCGTCGGCAGGATTTTTTGGGACGGAGCGGTGGGAAGCCTGCAAACGGAACTTCCCGGAATCCTGGAAAAAAAACTTGACGACCTGCAAAACAGGGAACTCGTCTTTTCTCAAGCAGCCTCGGTCTTTGCCGGCAGCCGGGAATTTTCCTTCAATCACGGCATCTTGCGCGACGTAACCTACGAAAGCGTGCTGATGCGCGACCGCAGGAATTACCACGCCCAAGTGGCATATTGGCTGATTGGACAAAGCGGTCAGCGCGTAAACGAATACAGCGGAACAATTGCCGGTCATCTGGAACAAGCAGGGGAAACCGTTCAAGCCATCCACTACCTGCGCCTGGCGACGGAACAAGCCAGGCAGACCTTCGCCAACCGGGAAGCGTGCTCGTACCTGACCCGCACCCTCGAGCTATTGGAGCCGGAGGCAATCTCCGAGCGTTTCGACCTCGTCCTAACCAGGGAAGCCCTCGAGGATTTACAGGGAGACCGGGTCGCCCAGGCACGGGATATCGTCCTGCTGTCGGATTACGCCGTGCGCTTGGGCGGAACCTGCGCCATCAACGCGGCTCTTCGAAGCGCCAATTATAAATTTGTAACGGGAGATTTCGCCGCCGCGGGAGAGAAAGCCCGCGAGGCGGCGGATCTTGCGCTGGCGGCGGGCGAACGATCGCTTCAGGCGTCCGCCTTGGTCATCCTTGGGCAAAGCCTTTCCCGCATCGGGGCGCCGGACAAGGCCCGCGATCCCTTGAACCACGCCCTCGCCCTCGCGCAAACGACAGGGGCGAACCAGGCCTACGCCGATGCGCTGCGCCTGCTCGGGAACCTGGCCTACAACCAAAGCGAGTACGAAGAGGCCGAAAGCTATTTCAACGAATCGCTACGGCTTTGCCGGCACATTCACGACCGAGCGGGGGAAAGCTCCGTACACAATTCACTGGGCATGCTCTACCGCTCCCGAGGCGACGACGCGCGCAGTCAGGCTTCCTATCTTCTGGCCCTGCAAATCGCGCAGGAAATCGGCGATCGCCGCATGGAAGGCGCGACGCTGGTAAATCTCGGAGTCTGGTACCGCAACCGCGGCGATTATCCCCCGGCGATAGACAGTTATCAGAAAGCCTTGTCGATCCAGCGGGAAATCGAGGATCCGGCACAGGAAAGCGCTACCTTGATCAATTTGGCGATCGCTTTCCAAACGCAAGGCCGGTTGAGCGCGGCATTGCAGCACTATCATCAAGCCTTCGAAATCAAAGGCCGCATAGGCGACAAACGAGGTATAAGCATAGCCTTGAGCGGACTCGGCAGCATAGAACTCGTGCTGGGCAGGTACGATGAGGCACAACGTCACTTGGAAGAAGCCTTGAAGCTGAAACAAGCCTTGGGAGACAAACGCGGCGAGATAATCGTCCTCGAGAGTCTTTCGGTCCACGCCCGAAAAACGCGGGATTACGCACTCGGCTTGGATTACGCGCGCCAATCCCTGGACTTGAGCACCAAGTTGGGGCAAGCTTCCCTGGAGGCCCATGGCCATTACGAAATAGCCCTATGCCTGGCGCGGCTCGAGGATTGGACTGCGGCGCTGGAAAGCCAGCAACGCGCGCTTGAAATCTGGATGGGCCTCGGCGACGCGGATCGCGTCCTGGAGAGTCGGGCGGCCTTGAGCGCCGTATTGCTGGCCCTGGGCCGTACGGGAGAAGCCTCGGAGCAAGTGGAACTCTCGATGAAATCCATCGATGCTACCGGTAGTTCCGCGAATGCGCACCTCAACGACGTGTCCGAAATATTATTCATAGCGTATAAAGTCAGGCTGG
This sequence comes from uncultured Treponemataceae bacterium, assembly GCA_964485395.1. GTDB lineage: Bacteria > Spirochaetota > Spirochaetia > Treponematales > UBA12059 > JANNSO01. The sequence goes on from CAZAJF010000005.1 coordinate 28,214, forward strand.
CCGCAGGCGACGACCGCGCTGCCGATACGTTGACCCGTGCCTACAAGACAGTGCAAGACCACGCCGCCTTGCTGGAAGATCCGGAATTACACCGCTCCTTTCTGGAAGACATCGATGGGCATGCGGAAATAATAGCCCGGTACCTATCGTCGGGAGGGCCGCTCCTGAACCATAGACTTGACGATCGGGAGACGCTGGCCGCGCGCAAGTAATCCTCTGATTTCACGGTCCACGCGCAGCGCCAAAATTAAACTTCGCGATGATTTTTTATGCTGCATACTCCAAGCCGCGAATAATCGAGATTCCGGAAACGGCGAGATCGACATCGGAGAACTGCGTTCCTACGTGACGGATTTGGTTCCCAAGCTCGTTCAAGAAATCCATCCGTCAGCATCGGTTATCTCCGCGCCGTGTACGCCTTGCCGGTTCTCGCCAGCGAATATATCTTCAGGTTGAAGCCGTAGAGCGCGAGGCTATATTCCTTTAACTTATGGAAGGCGGCGCTCGCGCGGATATTGGCTTCCACCTCGGCCTGCGACGCGGTAAGTAGCACGAACCTGCCTCCGGGCACCATGATTCGCCCTATTTCGGAAAAAAGCCCGTCTATGAACGCTGCTGCGTCACCCAAGGGAATATCCTTGCCATACGGCATGTCCGTTACCACGCGCGATACCGAGGCATTTTCAAGCGGCAAGGCCATGGCGTCCCATTGGCAGATTTCCGGGCTGACTCCGGCGGACTCGCAATTCTTCCTTGTGACCGCGATGGCCTCGGCACTGTTATCCGTGGCCAGTATCCTTTGCGCCGCTCCGTACAGGCAGCGCTCGATGGCGCAGGTGCCCGCGCCGCACAGCGGATCGAGGAACACGTCGTCCGGGCTCGGCCCGCTGATGCGGATCATGGAATAGGCGATGACGGGATCCAGGGAACCGGGCAGGGTCGCCGCTTTGTAGTCGCGGGATTTCATGGTTTCCAGCGGAATCTGGAACCCCAGGAACCCGTTATTGCCGATGCAGATCAGGCGAAGGTGCACGTCGTATCCGGCTTCCTGCATGGGAACCCCGAAATTGCGCGGAATGGCGGCACGAGCGACGCGGCTTACCAGGGCGGTTTCCAGGGGGCTGTCGACGATGCCGAGCGAAAACATATAGCCCACCGGACTGCGGTGCGTTTCATGGCGCATCGCGGCGAGGTTGCCGAGCGGCGTCGAGTAATCTGCGGTGCCCAGGGCGCTTTCGATGACCTGCAGCGCCGCGTGGGCGGCTCGGGGCAGATCCTGGAACTGGGCGACCAGCATGAGCGAGTTGGCGCACGATCGAACCTCCGGAAGCCGCTCCGTGGCGCCGGTCAATTCGCCCACGATGAAATCCTGCCGCTTGCCGCGTAAAGTTCTGATAACATTCAGCTCGAGGCCCTTTTCCTGAAGCTCGTCAAGGAGGATATTCCTAAGTCCGGTCACGTGCGCCAAGGCTACGTTCATGCGATCTTGGAGACCGCGTCGATGCGATTGACGCAGTCGTCGGCGTTTGCTACTATCAGCGCCTGGTTTTGAAAAGCCAAGGAACCCTCCTGAAATATATTTTTCACAAAAAACACTCGACGTATCATACGCAAGAATAAAAATAAATTATAGAGGCATCCAGGCTATTCCTCCGCCAACGCGCGCACGGGGTCCAGCTTGGCGGCGCGCATCGCGGGGTAAATCCCGGAAATCAGGCCCGTTACCATGGAGACCGCCAGCGCGAGCGCCGCCACCGCCGGGTTTGACTGGAATTCCCAGCCGAATTTTTTTACCGCGATCGCGCCGATGACGGTACCCAAACCGAGGCCTATGAAGCCGCCGGATACGGTAAGCAGCGCCGCCTCCGTAAGGAACTGCAGGAGTATATGCCGATTCTCGGCGCCGATGGCCTTTCGTATCCCTACCTCGCGCCTGCGTTCTCCGACGGATACCAGCATCGTGTTCATGACGCCGATACCGCCGACGAGGAGGCTTATCGACGCGATACCCGCGAGAATGACGCTGATCGTTTTCGTGGCCTTGTTATTTTCCTCGGCCCACTTGCCCGGGGAGGCTACGTAGAAGGCGTCGGGACTGCCGGAATACTCCGTGAGGAAGCGCTCGAGGTCGGAGCCGAGCTTCAGTACTTTACCGGGAGACGAGCCCAGCACCAGCAGATTGTTGATACGCGCAGTGCCGTTTATCTTCTTGAGCACGAGAGACAGGGGTATATAAGACATGTTATTCCAGTCTTCGCCGAACATCGCGTCCTTCGGCAGTAATACTCCTGTAACAACAAGGGAAAGCGGGACTTTATCCACTTGGGCGGCGACGGTCTTGCCGACCGGATCTCCCTCGGGAAACAGGTTCCGGGCTATCTCCGAGCCCAACACCACCCTGGCGCGGGCCGAATATTCGTCCTCGGCCTTGAACGGGCCGCCTACGGCGAAGGGCGCGTTCATCGCCATGAAGTACGGCGACTCCACGGCCAGGATCTGCACCTGCTCCCCAAGCCTGCCTCGACTTAACCGCCCGGACACCTGCGTGCTTGATAAAACATTTTTTACGCCGGGAACGTCTCTCCGAATCCCGCGGATGAGCGCATCGTCGATTTTCACCGACTCCGCGTCGTTCATCCGCCAGCCGGGATACACTTGAACCGCGTCCAAGCCCAGCGACTCGAACTGCCGACGCACGTCGGCCGTGCCCGACGCCGCAATCTCCATGATGGCGACGACGCTGGCGACGCCGATGACGATGCCGGACAGCGATAAAAACGTCCTGAGCCTGCTGCTGCGAAGACTGTCTATCGCCATGCCTAACGACTCCAGAATCATGAAGGCGCCAGTTTCAGGTCCGTCTCGATTTTTAGGATGTCGCCTTCCTTTACTCCGGACCTGATGCGTAAAAAACCGGAACCGAAACCTTCCGTCACGACGGGCACCGTCTCCCAGAGCCCATCCGGTTTTTTCAGGTTGACGCTGGGTTTTCCGCGCTCGTACGAAACTGCGCGCGAATCCACGACGAGAGCCTCTTCCGACTCGCCGAGAACGATACTGGCGCTGAAGCTGTAGGCAGAGAGTAATTCGGCCGGAGGCAACGAAATCTCCAGCTTGGCGTCGAGCACGGTAATCCCGTTGTCGCCCACCCTCGCCTCGCTCGCGAAGGATAGAATCGTCCCCGAAACCGAAAGGCCGGGCAAGGCCGGAAAGCTGAAGGTGGCGGGCAAGCCCTTCCGTACCCGGGGAATATCCATCTCGGAAATCTCGACATCGGCGCACAGAGAGCTGACGTCGATGACGCGGCCGTAGGCTTCCCCCTGCTTGAGCACGTCTCCGGGCTTCATGGCCAAGCGGGAAACCGTGCCGTTCAGGTGCGCCTTGATGGTAAGTTCTTCCGCGGCCTTCTTCTTGAAGGCCAGCTCATCCTCAAGCAGCCTGGATTTTCGCACGCTGCCCTCGAACCGGGTCTGCTCGAGTTGGTACTCCAGTTGCCGTATCGCGAATTCCTGCTCGGAGGCTTCCATTCTCGCTATCGGATCCCCTTTTTTTACTTTCGACCCTTCGCGAACATAAACCTCAGCCACGACGCCGGCAGTCGGCGCCATGATATTCTGCTCGTCGCGCGGTTTAAGGTGCCCTGAAACTTCCATTATATTGTCCACCAGGCGTTTCTCCACCGTTACGGTCTCGATTTTTTCGCCGGATGCGGAAGGCGCGGGAAGAAATGCCCAAAGGCAGAGAGCCGCGATACCACCGAGCAAAAGCAATGCAAGCGCTATCTTCCAGATTTTCCCTCGGTTTTTCACTGTACTATCCCGCTTTCCGTATCGTATGGAATCGCCGTCAACGCTTCGTACTCAAGCTTCCATATATACCGTGCGCAATCGTTCGCCAAGACCCGCGCCTCGCATTCCTCGCGGAACAGCGAAGCTTCGCGGTATTCGTTTTCCGATACCATCTCCCGATCCAGCCCGGCCTTGAAAGCGGCTTCCTGGCTTTTTGCGAAAGCCAAATCCTCCGCCAGGTCGGCCTCAGCCACAAGCAGCGCCGTCCGCCGTTCCACCATCGCTGCGATCGCGCGCACGGCATCGGAATAAGCCTGCTCAAGGGCGGCGTCGAGCGACGCGCTCTGGAGTTCCCAATCCTGCGCCAACAGCGCCTTCACGCGACGGCTGGAAGGTTTCCACTGAATCGATAATTCGGCGCCGGGGGAATTTTGCATAAGGCCGGCGACGAGAAACGACCAGTCTCCAATCGTCGCGCTGATACCCAACTTTGCGCCGACTACGGTGGATACATCGGTATCGGTTTTTTGAGTCGTTCCTACGGCATAGCTCGCGCCGGCTTCAAGCGAAATTTTATGCGCGCTCCCTGAGGCGGTCAACAGTCGCCGCTGAAACAGAATACCCTCCCTGGTCGCCCGATACGCGTACAGATCCTCCGGTCTCGGGAGCTTCGCCTCCAGATTAACCCGGGGAACCGTCGGTGGAGCGGATACGACGCCGCCGCCTTCCGTTGCGACCAGCGCAGCCAGCGCCGACAACTCGGCTTCCGCTTTTTTTTGGGCCGCCAACCCATCCCGGGAAATCCTGCGCTTTTCCACGACGGCGCGCTCAAGCGTCAGCCTGCGTATAGACCCCGCGGCCAAACCCTCAAGCCGGACGGTCTTTTCCAATTCGCGAGCCGCCATGGTTTCCGCGCGCTCGGCGGACTTTACCGAGGCCTGAGTCCTTGCCAGCGCGGCCAGGGCATCCACGCAAGATTTTATTACTTCCATTTTGCGGACGGCTACCGAAGCCTTGGCTGTCGCCAGCGAAAAAGACGCTTTGGCGGCGGCTTCGCCGGAAACGGCGGTCGTATCAAGTAACGGCACGGAAAGCGACAGCCCCGGAACGGCGGCGAAACCCCCAGCCCCAAAGGATACGGGAACCGCTGCGCCCAAGATAAGCCCACGGGGAAAAACGAGGTTTGCCTGTGGACTGGCCTGCAGTGCGGCGGGCCCGGTAAACCCCGTAGCCCGGATCGCACCGGAAGAAAACGTCAATCCGGGAAGGCGATCGCTTTCCCGTACGACGAGCAGATACGATACGGTCGCCCGTTCAGCGAGGAGTTCCAATTGGGCCAGCTGGCGATCGCCCGCCAGCGCCTGCTTCAGGAAAGCATCGAAATCGAGCGCGGGCAGCGAACTGGTCATCAGAAAAAAAATGCAAAAAGCACCGCCGATATTTTGTTTCATGAACGCTCCAAAAACGCAGCTTGGAGCATATCCCGAAATTTGCCGCCGCATCAAGCAAGAGCCATCAGCGGTTCCCACCTTGACAGCGATCGGCTCTAGCCTCTATCTTTTTTAGCATGAAGAAAAACCTGATCTGCGCCGTCGTTTGGCTGTGCCTCGCGGTCTCGTTCGCTTGCGCGGAGATTCCGGGACTCGAACCTGCCATGGCTTCGCTCGCCGCCAAGGCGGGAAAAGGCCTCACCCTGGCCATCGATACCTTCACCTTCGCGGACAGCAAGCTTGGAAGCCCCTTTTCACGGTATTTGGAAGAGGAAATCGGCATTTCCGCGCTCAAGGCCAATAGCTTCAAAATCGTGCCGCGCGACAAGATCGAGACAATACTTCAGGCCGCGGAGTTCAATCTTTCGGACGCCGTTTCTACCGGTCCCAAAAAAACCCTCGCCCTCAACGGCATCGACGTAATACTGTCCGGCACTTTTTTCAGCGAGTCCGGCGGAATCCGCATTTACCTGAGCCTGATCGCGGTCTCGTCGGGAACCGTCGCCGCCAAATCCAGCCTCTTGCTGCCCTTATCAAAAATACCCAAAGGCATCGCCATAAAACCGGACAACTACGCATTGGCCACCGAAGTGCAAGCCTTGATCGGCGCAAACAAGGCAAGCCCCGCCGGCTCCCTGACGGTCAAGTCCTGGAGCGTACGCGGGGACGGCGGAGTCTACAAGGAAGGCGAGCGCCTCCTCGTGAATATCCTGCCCTCAAAGGGCTGCTTCCTGAAGATTTACAACATCAACGCGAAAGGCGAATTGATCCTGCTTTTCCCGAACGAGTTTCACAAGGATAATTTCGTGAAAGGCGGCGCAGTCCTTTCCATACCCGACGCCAACTATCCCTTCAACTTCGACCTCGGCTCGCCCTACGGCACCGAGTTCGTCAAGGTCGTCGCGTCCACCGTCCAGTTCAAGGACATCGAGTCGGCCTTCGCACCGATAGGCAACGTCAAGGAAGGAATCCTCCCGCGCGGCATAAAAGTCACGGCGGCCGCGGTCGAAACCTGCGAGTCGAGCTTCAGTTATACTATTATCCCGAAGGAATAGCCTTTCGCCTATTTCATAAGCGGAAACGTGAATTTCTGGTAGATATTATCCCGGTCCACCGTCGGATGCTGGATATCCTTGCCCGTACGCTTAAGTACCAACTCGGGAACGAGCTTTTCCACATATGCGCGCAATTCGTCGGTGGAAATACGCTTGTCGGAGTTCTTGTCCGCCGCCGGATCCGCAAAGGCTTTTTTTATGGCCGCGGTAAACGCGCCGTTGCCGAGATCGGAAAACTCCCAGGACGCTTCGTCTCCCCTGCAGCTCGAAAAAACAATCGAGCCGCTTCGCCTGGTCAAATCGTTATAGATAAAGCGGATACCCTTGAACATGGCACGCGCTATGGACTTTACCACGCTTATTCCCCGTTCCGCCGGTCTTTGCACCATTCGCGCGCTTCCGGAGGTCGCCTTGGCTTCGGCCGCGATCGTCATGGCGACGGCGGATTTTTCTGCCTCGCCGGATTCGCAGGTATCCATGAGGAACAGCTTGTTGCGCGGCGCGATTCCCAGAAGCAAGCCCTCAAGCTCCTCGAAGCGGATTGCCGTCCGAGGCAGGTTTTTCAGGTCGGCGCCATACGGTAAATAATAATATGTCGCATCGGCATCGGAATCATGCACTCCGTGGCCGGCGATGAAAAGCACAAGCACATCCTCCGGACGCGCATCGGCGAGAAGCGCGCGCGCCGCCGAGAGAGAAGCGGCGGTAACGTCGGAATCGGTAAACGTTTTCACCGTTACTTTGGAGAAAGATTTTTTTCCAATCGCGATGAAAAGCTTTTCCAGGTCCTTGGCGTCTTTTGCGGCATAGCCCAGCTTGAGGCTGGCATCCGCATAATTGGAGACGCCAAAGCCGATATAATAGAGGCGCGGCGCGGCGGCTTCCTCGATGACGACGTTTGACATCGCGCGCCAGGACTCAAGACCGTCGATTCCCAGGCAACCGACTTCTATTTTATTATTCCCCGGCGCCAACTCCAGTTTTTCCTCGGCTTCCAGCTTCCTTCCGCCTGCCGGCTTACCGAGTGCGCCGAATACTGGAACGTCGTTAATCCAAACTTTATACGATTTCAAGTCGGCACCGCGAGCTCGCAGCGATATTTTCACCGATGCCGCCCGGCCATCCCTCTTGACCGATACTATGCTGGCCTCGGGTGCGTCCATCGGAGCCGACGCGAGTCGAGACTCGTCCAAGCCCAAGCGTTCGAGTCGCCGTTCGTACTGCCTGCGATAATGAGCCAGCAGCACGATATCGGCGCAGCCCAAGCGCTGCAGGATGATATCCGGCCTGTTGTTGCGCACGGCAAACTGGTCCACGCCGAACGAGGCGGTACCGACGGACGCGGCGAGAAGCTGGCCGCCCGCCATGGACGCGTCGAAATACCCGTCATCGGTCCACGCGATCCACTCGCCGAAAGCCGTATACAGGCTTACGGATTCACCGGTGGAAATATTCCATAACTTTACGACACCGTCCTGGGCGCATGAGTAAAGCGTCTTGCCATCGGCGGAAAACGCTATGCCGCGAATTACGCCACGTTGGCCGGATAGCGCGGTCAATTCTTTTCCCATCAGGTCGACGATTCGTATATCGCCGTTGCCGCGGCCAAAGGCAATGCGGGTGCCGCTGGAATCGAACGCAAGTGCCTCTATCCAAAGCGCCGAGTCGCTCAAGTCCGACTTGGGAGGCGAAGGCACGATGGGAACGCCGCCGTAAACGGAATTGCCTTTTTTAGGTAAAATGGAGGGAAGTAAATACAGATCGTGCATGCCCACCGCCAGCCATTCGCCGTCCGGCGAAAATGCTGCGGCATTTGAAAAGCGCTTGTCTTCCGCAAGCAGCGCGCCGCGTTTGTATTCATCGGACAAGTCCGCGAGCCGCATCGCGTTATCCTCGCCGTACACGACATATTTTCCGTCATCGCTGACGCCGCAACTGGAATACGACTGATAGGTCTGGCCCTTGGCCGTTCCAACGAGGCTTGTTCCGTCCGCCTTGAGCACATACGCCGTTTTCGTATCGCCGACCGAAAGAAACCTGCCGGCAGGACTGAACGCCGCGCCCGCAGGATTGACCGAGCAAAGACCGCGCACGTTTTTCGTGGCGTTCAAATCGAGGTTGGCGGACCAGTAAAAAATATCAGCATTGTTATCCATAACGGCGAATCCGCCGGATACCGGGTCCGGACCGATCGCAAGCGGATAACTGTTAGCGGTACGAATACCCGTCGCCGTCGAGCTAGATAGCTTGAAAGCTACGGCGCACACGGTATTGTCATACCCGCCCGTATCGACGCCGACCGCAGCGAAATTTCCGTCTGGAGAAATTCCAACGCACAGCGCCTTATAGAACTTGAGTGAACCGAGGCTCAGCTCCGCGGGCTTTGTCCCCGCGGCGATCGCTTCCACACGCAAGGTTACAATATCTTTACCTTCTTTATCCCTCGAGGAATATGCGAACGCTGCCAAGCCTGCCCGGGAGGCAAATGACGATCCCCCATAGTTTAAGCCGGGATTCTTTATTTCACGCTCGGATTCGAGCTTACCCGAGCCGCTGAAGATGGCTATTCCCGTCTCGCCGGCCGCCCATATTTTTTTTCCGTCGGGGGACCATGCCGTGGAATCCAATTTTATTTTCGCGCTATCGGTTTTCTTGAGAGCGAGGGTCGCATCCAGAAGCCGGAGGGAGCCCTTGGAAATGGCCGCGATCGACTTTCCGTCGGGAGAAAATGCGAGTCGGTCGATGTCGTCGCCCGCATCAACTTCCGCAAGCACCTTCCCGGTCGAGAGCTCCCTCATGACAAGATTGGCTTGCTGCCTGTCTGAAACATATGAATCTCTGGCACCGGAAAGCAGCAGCGTGCCGTCCGGCGAGAAAGCCAGGCTCTTTACGCCTCTGGCATGGCTTTTCCAGCTGCTTACGCGCAGGCCCGAGGCAGTATCCCAAACGATTACGGTTCCATCGTCGTCACCGGAAGCGAGTAGTGCGCCATCGGGAGAAAAGACGGCGGCGCTCGTGTCTATGGTGTGCCCTACGAGCGTCCGCAATAACGCTCCTTCGGCCGTCCATAGCTTGACGGACCGGTCCCGCGAAGTCGTGGCAAACAGTTTTCCGTCGTCGCTCGGCGTCGCGCTGTTAACCCAGGAAAGATGGCCGGACTGAACCGTTATCTCGAAACCGGTTCCGGAACCTGCCTGCCCGCTTTGCGCGTTTACAAAAAACCCGATTATGGCGATATAGGAAAACACCGCCGCGTTGCGAAAAAAAGCTTTGTCTTTGTTCATGTATAATAATTCCTTATTTTAGAATCAGGCTCATCGAAACCATTTTCACGTAGTTTCCCTGTTGGTAAAGCACATATTCCTCACCAGCCAAGAACTCGCCTTTTATTTTTTCCAGGGTACCTGTTTTTTGGTCGTCGTTATTATAAATTTCCACCGAGAATTCATGACTGCCCGGATCAAGGAAAAGCAAGTTCGTTTCCAGCATCGTTTCATCCGATTTAGATTTTATCGCGGTAGCGGCACCGTCGATATTGGTGATCGCGAGAGAACTGTAGAAATAAAGCCTAGACCTGGCGTCGTCTGTTTTTGCCTTGGCGCGATTGAACACCTTGTAGGCTTTAACGCTTCCGCCTTTACCCGACGCATCGGCCAAGGCAACGCTCAGCTCTTGGGTAGCCAGATAAATGCGCTCCCCGTCAACCGCCATGCCCCAAGCGCGCAAGTTGTACCATGCCTTGTAGTCCTGAAAATGGACAAGCTTAGGGGCCTCGGGATTATCCAAAGAAAATACCGCGATCCCGCGTCCCGTCAAACTGGCCGCGATAAGCTTGTTGCCCGAAACCAGAAGCGGTCCCCCCAGATTATTTCCCGGCAGCGCGTCCACGGCCACTGGCCTGCCCCCGATAAGCTTGGCTACCTGGATGCCCCTGAAATCATCGGAAATATACAAATAATCGTCTTTCACGGCGACGCCAAAAGGAGAGCCCTTAGCCCTCACCGTATACTCAAGTACAGGCGCACTTGGGCTTGAGACATCAAAAACAGGCAGTTCCACCGGCCCCGCGGCCACAAAAACCCTTGAGCCCTGCTTGCACATGCCATATGCGGTTCCTGGCATCTCCAAAGTACCGAGTAGCACCGGCAGACCGGAATCTCCGATGGCATACGTCGAAAAGGATTTTTTGCCTCCTACGAAAAGGGTGTTGCCATCCACCAGAACATCGGTGGCGGAAGTCGTAACGGGCAGTATTCCGACCAGCGTGATAGCCTTCAAGTTTGCTACGTCGAGCACGACGATACCCTTCTCTCCCGCGGCGATATACACCCGCCCGGCACCGGCGGCCATGCGTGAAGCCACGTGTTTTTCAAGAACGAAATTTCCGATCGTCGGGCACCCGGTTTTTTTGTTCCCCAGCGCAAGGGCGGCGCGGTCGAATACCTGGAGCTCGAGCAAGGAAGAATTAACCCCAAGCAAAAAAACCAAGTCCCCGGAAACCTCGATGTCCCGGTACTCGAATGACCTGCGGGGGCCATCGATGCTGATCAATTGCTGGCCAAAAAGACCTGACAGAAAACAGATCATCAGGACGGGAATAAGGGCTGCAGGATTTTTCATGAATGCTCCTGAAAAGACGATGATCAACGATTTTCTTCTCTAGCACCCAGTATGTCAAGTTAAATCTCTCCGCGGAATTTTTCCTTTACCCCGAACGCCAGTCGATCGTCTTTGACAAAATAACGAACCCGGAACATAATGCTACGTTCTCGGACGGTGATTCCGACTACCGATATCGATACCTCTATACCAATTACGACACAAAGCCACGGCGTTAAAGAAAGGATACATCATGCCCGAAAAAACAGATGAGACGAAGGAAAAAATATCCGAGGAAGCCGTCGCGGCACCGAAGGATCAGATCATCGAGACGCATAAGACGATCACGATAGGCAAGAAGGAAATCCGCTATACCGTTACCGCGGGAACGATCGTGTTAAAGGAAGAGAGCGAAAAAAAAGGCGAGAAGGAAGGCGAGTCGGAAGGGGAAAAAGCCAAGGCGGCGGTTTTCTTCGTGGCGTATACGAAGGATGGCGTAGCCGACAAAGCCAAGCGGCCGGTCAGCTTTTCCTTCAACGGCGGCCCGGGCTCCGCTTCCGTCTGGATGCACCTCGGGCTCTTGGGTCCGCGGCGCGTGATCATGGGCGACGCCGGCGCGCTTTTACCCCCGCCATACGGCCTAGCCGACAACGAGTATTCCATGCTGGACATGACAGACCTGGTATTCATCGATCCCGTCAGCACGGGCTTCAGCCGCGCCGTCAGCGGCGAGAAACAGAAAGATTTCCTGGGTTTCAAGAAAGACATAGAGTCGGTGGGCGACTTCATCCGACTGTTCACCACGCGCTATAAACGCTGGATGTCGCCTAAATTCCTCGTGGGCGAAAGTTATGGAACCACGCGCGCAGCCGGCTTAAGTTCGTACCTTCAGGAACGCCACGGCCTGTACCTGAACGGCATCATACTGGTGTCTTCCATATTGGACTTCGGAACCGTGCAGGCGCACCCCGGCAACGACCTGCCGTACATTCTGCACCTGCCTACATACGCCGCCATCGCCTGGTACCATAAAAAACTGCCCGTGCAGCCCAAGGATGGCCTTCGCAAGTTCTTGGACGAGGTTACGGCTTTTGCATCGGGAGACTACGCCTGCGCCCTGATGAAGGGCTCGAAATTATCCGCGGCGGAGCGCGCCAAGATAATCAAGGCGCTCGTCGGCTATACCGGACTCTCGGCGGACTACCTGGACCGGGTTGACCTCCGCATAGAGATCATGCGCTTTACCAAGGAACTGCTCCGCGAGAGACGACGCACGGTAGGCAGGCTGGATGGCCGCTTTACGGGAATGGACCGCGACTCGGGCGGCGAGAATTTCGACTTCGACCCCAGCATGGCCGCCATCATGGGACCATACAGCGCGGCCTTGAACGACTATGTGCGCAGCGAGCTGAACTACGAGTCGGACCTGCCGTACGAGATACTCAATTTCAAGACCAACATGGCCTGGAGCTATGCCGACCACGAAAACCGATATGTAGAGGTTACCGAGAGCCTGCGCAAGGCCATCTGCAGCAACCCGCACCTCAAGGTATTCGTGGCCAACGGATTCTTCGACCTTGCCACGCCGTATTTCGCCACTGAATACACGTTCAGCCACCTGGGCCTGGATCCTTCGCTGCAGGCCAACATCAGCATGTCCTACTACGAGGCGGGCCACATGATGTACGTGCACGAGGCATCGCTCGCCAAGCTCAAGACTGACCTGTCGACCTTCATGAAAAATTCCCTGAAGGCCACGTCGTAACCATCGAGCGAACTTGCCGGATTAAAAACCCGGCAGGTTTACTTTACAGGAAAATAGTCGTCGTGGATCGCATTCACCGTGCGGTCCACGTCTTTCTCGCTTACTATCAGGTAGGAGGCGATGTCCGACGCTCCAGACGAAACCATCTCCACGTTGATGTTTTCCCTGGCTATGGCGTTCATGACTCGTGCCAAAATGCCTTTCTTGGTGAGCATGCCCTCGCCCACCACGCCTACGAGCGCCTGTTTGTCGTGGATCTCAACCTTGTCTATCGCGCCTTCCTCGAGGGCAAGGAGCGCCTCGCGGCTTTTCTGCGCGTCCGCCCGGTCCACCAGGAGGTTGATGCAAGTCTGCGACGTGATGACCGAATAAATATTAACCCCGATGGACGATATGGTCTTGCCTATCTCCGCGATGATGCCGGGCTTGTAGCCGACGCCCGCGCCCTGGATCTTGAGAATCGCTATTTTTTTATTGCAGGTAACGCTCTTGATGACGTCCGCCGTCTCGAAGCCCCGCTGCACGATCTCGGTGGTGCCTTTCTTGGGGTTGTTGATGTTGCGTATGAATATGGGCGTGCCTTTTGCCTGCAGAGGCTCAACCGTACGCGGATGCAGAACCTTGGCGCCGAAGTACGAAAGCTCGGCGGCCTCGTAATACGATAGCCGGTCGATCCGGGTCGCGGTCTTTACCATCCGCGGGTCCGCGGTCATGAAGCCGTCCACTTCCTTCCAGATTTCCAGGCGGCCGGCGTCCACCGCATATGCGGCCACGGCGGCGCTGTAATCGGAGCCGTTGCGCCCGAACGTGGTGACGCGGCCGTGCTTGGAGCGGCCAAGGAATCCCGTAAGCACGGGAACCTTGCCTTTGTCCAGCTCGCCCATCAGCGACTCGCGCAACTCTTTCTTAACCCGGGTCGCTATCATCGTGGCGTTGTTCGGGTTGTCGTCGGTAATCATGCCGGCCTTGTCCGCCTCCATCGCGATGGCGGGAACGCCGCCGTCTTCCAGGACGGCCGCCAGCAGAAACGCGGTAAAGCGCTCG
>CAZAJF010000005.1:41964-192073 GCA_964485395.1 uncultured Treponemataceae bacterium
GGAATAGACGTAAGGCTCAGTGCGGTGTATTTCGCTGATCTCCTCGGTATAGGCTATTCCATAAAGCAGGCGCTCCAGTTTCGCGAGCCTTTTATTTATGGCCAGCATGAGCGAGCGCCGGCAACCTGCGTCTTTTATGGTTTCGTCGCATAGTTTCTGGTGAAGTTCCTTGAGCATGCGAATCTGCACGGGAACGTGCTTCTCCGACGACAGCGCCATTTCGATGCTTTCCACCAGCTTGTCGGTTACGCCCGAAACGGCCGAGACGACGATAATCGTCTTTGATTTTTCTCCCTTGATAATATCCCTGGTTTGGAAGAAATTTTCGGTTCCCTTGAGGCAGCCGCCCCCGAATTTCATCACCTTAATCATCGAAACGACTCCTGGCAGTACAGATTCGCACATTCTGCCGAGAACCGTTCCTCATGTCAACGCGTGCGACCACCGTCATAAATCTAAAATTTGTATTCTGTCCAAACACAGTTTATAATCTACCCTGTCTTACGGAGAATACATTGGATAAGGATGATTTAATCGATCCGATAAATATAATTTTCTCACAAGCCTCGAATTTTTCGGAACGCATCCATGCTGCCCGGGACTGGCTGGACAAAAATCTTCGCAACGATACGACAAAATCCCGGGAAATCATCGATATGATGATCCCGGAAGCATCGAAGGCCGATGATAAGAAAGCTACAGCCTGGCTGTTGTTCTTCAGAGCCTGGCTAGAAATTGATGCTGATCGTCTGGACCTGGGCTTTGGCATCATGGAATCCGTAAAAGCGGAATTCGAAAACTTGGGGGACAAGGAAGGGCTTGCCCGCTGCCTTAACGCTCTCGGTTCAATATTTATGGCCAGGGGCGTCTTCGATCTGGCTTTGGACAACTTCCGCGAATCGGTTAGTGAAGCGGAAAAAATAAGTCGCTTGGATCTTGCCGCCGCCGGAAGCGGCAATATGGCGGAATGCCTGAGCAAGCTGGACGAGCCACTAGAAGCATTGCAGGTAATCGAGCATTGCCGCCGGGATTATTCGATTGCCCCTTATAACATCAGTTCGTTTCACAACCAGGCCGGTTTGATATTCCGATCCTTGGGACGCCTACCGGAAGCGGAAAATGAACTTCGGGAATCCATCTTAGCCGCCGGAAATGCCATACATGACTCGCTTGAGGCACGGCAAACCCTCGCAGAGGTCCTCATAGATTTAGAGCAGCTCGCCGAAGCCGATTCGATCGTTGCTGTCGGGCTGCAAGACTGCGGCAAGGCAAACGAGCGGATGCTGGGAGCGTGTTTCAAGCTTACCCGCGCCAGAATCGCCGCCCTTCGTGGAAACAATACCGCGGCGCTCGCCGATCTTCGCCAGGTAATCGAAGCTGCCCAGGAACTCGGAACCAGAAAAATAGAGGCAGACGCGGAAAAAGCCGCTTATCTGGCATGGCAAGCTTGCGGAGAAAATAAAAACGCGCTTGATGCCTATATCCGCTACTCCCTGCTCAAGGACTCCATGAAAAGCGAGCAGATTTCCAAGCGGATACTGGGTTTGCACGACGAAAGACTAAGAAGGGAAACGCGCCACTTCGAAACCCTATACAAACAAATCTCCACGATCAGCGAGATTGGCCAGCGCATTACTGCCAATCTTGACATCGATACCGCGCTCACGACAATCTACGATTCGGTCAACGGGCTCATGGACGCGCCGACACTTCTAATTGCCTTGGTGGACGAAGAAAAAAACTGCCTGGATTACCGCCTAGTCATGGTTCGCGGAAAACGGCAGGATCCGTATACCAGACCCCTGGACAAGGAATCTTTCGGCAACTGGTGCGTAAAAAACCGAAGCGACATACTGATCGGCGATATAGAAACTGAATACCATGAATATCTGGCTTCTCCAAAAACCCTGCTCCTTGACGGCAGCGAGGAAAAATCCCTTGTTTTCGTGCCTCTAGTTATCGGAGATAAAGTAGCAGGCGTAATCAGCGTACAAAGCCACCTTACCAACGCCTATGACAAGAAAAAAGTAGAGACGATACGCGCCATCGGATCCTATATCGCCATCGCCATCGAGAACACCAAGCTCTTCAGGCAGGTGCAAAAACTGGCCTCGATAGACGGCCTTACCGATCTCCTGAACCGCAGGCGCTTCACCGAGCTGCTCGAAGAAGCCTATCTCAAGTGCAGGCGCTACGGCTCCTCCGCGGGCGTCATCATGATCGACGTGGATTATTTCAAGAACGTCAACGACAAGCGCGGGCACGACGCGGGGGACATGGTCCTGAAAAAGCTGGCGCAGGTACTTACGGGAATCGTGCGCACCTGCGATTCCGTGGGAAGGTTCGGCGGTGAAGAATTCATAATCCTGCTTCCGGAGACCGACCTGGAAGGCGCCGGCACCCTCGCCGAGCGGCTTCGGCTCGAGGTGGAGGGCATGCAGATAACCTGCGGGGAATGCGCGGGTCGGGCAATCGCGGAGACCTTCGGGGTAACCGCCAGTTTCGGCGTTTCCGTGATCCGCCCTGCGGACGCAAGCCACGAGGCCGTCTTAAAGAGGGCAGACAAAGCCATGTACAACGCCAAGCAAACCGGCCGGAACAAAGTTTGCATGGAATACCCGGAATAGAAGATAAATAGCAAGCTTGTATGCCATCCAAGGCATGTGTATACTGCGCGGGGGGTACCGATGGGTCGCGTTACGATTAATGACATAGCAAAACAGGCAGGGGTTTCGCATACTACCGTTTCGTGGGTGATACATGACGATCCCCGCATCAGCCGTGAAACAAAGGATAAGGTCCTTGCGGTAATCGCGGAGCTTAAATACCATCCGAACCTTTCCGCACGATCCCTGATATCCGGCAAGAGCGGCGTCATCGCCGTCGTGGCGTCTTTTTTTTCCACGGTATTCGAGCTGGAAGTCATGCGCGGCATCGAGGAAGGCCTGGACGGTAAAACGGAGGCATTGGGCGTTCAGCTGTATTCCACGCGCGGCTCGCGTGAACGAAAAGACTCGCTTCTCCGCAGCATACTCTACGGCCACCGCGCGGATGCCGTAATCTGCCTGAGCCTGAGGCCGGACGACGAACTTACCGCCGAGTATCACAACGGCGGCGTTCCGCTCATACTCATCGAGGAGCAGGCGGAAGGCGCAATATCGGTAAAGACACAAAACCACATGGGCGCGAGGCTCGCCGTGGACCATCTCATCTCCCGAGGCAAAAAGAACATTGGCCTCGTTTCCGGAACGCTGATGGATTACGCAGGCGACAGCGGCATCTCGCCGCAGGAACGGTTCAACGGATACAAGGAATCGCTTGAGAATGCCGGGATTCCCTTCGTTCCAAATCGCATCGTGGAAATTCGCGATTACTACCAGGAAGAAGGCAGGGATGCGCTCACGAGCCTACTTGCCGCCGACCCCACCATCGACGGAATTTTCTGCTCGGCGGGCGATCTCGTGGCCTTGGGCATTATCACGGAAACGCGCGCCCGTAAAATCCGCGTACCGGAAGACATAGCCGTCGTGGGCTTTGATGATACCTTCGTGGCGCCCCTCATTACGCCGCCGCTTACCACAATTCGGCAGCCGCTTCGCATCATGGGCCGTACCGCGCTGGAACTTACATTGGACTCGCTTGCGAAAAAACCGGTGGAAAGCCGATTGTTTACCCCGGAATTGATAATAAGGGAATCCACATAAGAAGTTTTACAGTCAGTCGCATGAACCAGCCTTTGCCTCAACTCCTGCTTGATCGGCTGGTCAAATTAAACTAAGCTCATAACTCTTTTTATGAATATTAAAAATAATGCTTGCGTTTTTCTAGGTTTTCACGTAAAAATAGAAACTCGGCAGTTTTTTCCTTTGAAACATGCGGTAAATGTTTTTCTGGTTTCAGCGTTATAAAACTAATTCCAATTCGCACAACGAATTGAACTAGCTTCATAAAACCCTTCAGGTCTTTATGGAGCCACAAGGGGATGTTATGCATATTCTTATTGACCATCATGGCTACGGCCAAAAACACCATAAGCTCGCGATTCTGCAATTGGCCGATGGCGAGAATTCAAAAGGCAGAGAAGGCTCTCGTCCCTACGCTGGGGCTTCGCTCCCCGATTCCTCGAAAATCTCCTATACTCTCTGCGACATACAAACGGGCTTGGAAGCCTTTCAGGGAATCGCGGGTTCCGCGCAGCGCGTTTCAGGTTGGCGAGGGAGACGCTTTTTTGAGCTTGATTTCAGCTCGTTCCAAAATGAAGGCTCGTACCACCTCACGGTTACACTTCCCGATGGGCAAACGCTCGTAGGCGGCCCAGTTTTTATTTCTTCGACATTACCGCGCGGCTCGCTGATTTCCGATTTGCTCTGCTACTTTAAAAGCATGCGCTGCACCGGTATTTTCGATAAAACCGACAGAAGCATTCCGTTTTTCGGCGGTCGCGCAGACAAGGCGGACGTGCACGGCGGCTGGTTCGACGCATCGGGCGACGTGAGCAAATACCTGTCGCACTTGAGCTACGCCAGGTTTTTCAATCCGCAGCAGGCCCCCCTGCTCGTCTGGTCCTTGCTGGAATCCAAAGACCGCCTGACGTCCAGGAATCCGGAAGCGGCAGAAGTACTGGAACGCAAGTTCAGGGAAGAAGCCTGTCACGGCGCGGATTTTCTGGTGCGCATGCAGGATCCCGAAGGATACTTCTACACCACGGTATTTGACCGCTGGAGTTGGGATATCGAAGAACGCAGGATCTGCGCCTATAAAACCCAGCAGGGCATTCTTCTGGATTCCTACCGAGCCTCGTACCGCTCCGGCGGCGGCATGGCGATCGCCGCACTCGCCCGCGCTTCCGTCCTCGATCAGGACGAATGGATGGGCGAGTATAATACGGAACGATACTTGGCAGCGGCCGAGACCGGGTTCGCCATGCTGGAAGCGCGCAACCGCGAGTTTAACGGCGGCGACGAGGACAACATCCTGGACGACTATTGCGCCTTGCTGGCGGCATCCGAGCTTGTGCTGGCTACCGGAAAAGAAACCTACCGAACCGCCGCTGCCTTGCGCAGAAAATCGCTCGCCGCGCGTGTACGGCTGGACGGGCCGATTCCAGGCTGGCTGGACGCTGACGGCGCCGGCCGGCCGTTCTGCCATGCGTCCGACGCGGGCTTGCCCGTTGTCGCGCTCTTGCGGGCACGTCAAGCACTCGGCGCGGACGCCTCCTCCGACGCCGCCATTACCGCGATCCTGGGCTTTGAGCTGGCTGCAGTACAGGAAGTTGCCAATCCGTTCAGGCTAGCCAGGCAGTACGCGGCGGGAACCGGAGAGTCGCCCCGAACGCGCTTTTTCATACCGCACGCCAACGAAACCGGGTACTGGTGGCAGGGAGAAAACGCACGCCTCGGTTCGCTCGCCGCCGCTGCCTTCATGGCCTGCGCCGACATGAATCTTTCTTCCGCCCAAAAAAAAGAACTGCACGCCTACGCGCTTGACCAGCTCGGGTGGATACTCGGCCGCAACCCCTTCGATACCTGCATGATGCACGGCGCCGGAAGGAACACGCCCCCCGGGGAGGCGGACAGCATCAACATGCCCGGCGGAATCATGAACGGCATTACCGCCGGCTTCCATGACGAGTCAGACATCGCGTTCCTGCCGCCCGCCGCCGCGGACGATCCCATGCATCGCTGGCGCTGGGCCGAGCAATGGCTGCCGCACGCGTCATGGTTCCTGGCGGCGATATCGTCGGTATAAGCCAAGGCCGTTGCCTTTTATTAGCCTGTACTGGATAATCACATGACTATAAATGTAAAACCATTGGAGGAAAATCATGAGTACAGGCAGCCCAACGGCTCGCGTCACGCGGATTTTTTCTGGAACTGGCCTTGCAGCACTATTCGTCTCGGTTGCGCTTTCCTGCGCTCCCGATTCGGCCTCTTCCAAAGTCTTGAAGCTCGATACCATCAAGACCCTTGATGAAGCTTTTTCAACCGCGATACAAGGATACGGCGGGGATCCCAAACTGATACTCTTCGATGACAACGGGGAGATATGGCGGGCAAATCGGGTTGGCATGCCGGGACAGAAAACCCAAGAAGGCTTTGAGGGCAGCGTGGCGGCCGGAGAGCTGACGCGACATTTTATTAACGCCCTTATCCTGGAGTCCGCCGCCCGCGATCGCATTGATATTCACAAGCCGATTTCCGCCTACATCCCCGCAGACAGAAAGCTGCCCGACGGTATCGCAGGAATTTCTATGGCCTCGCTGGTCTACGAGAGTTCCGGCTGGGTTGAAAGTCCTTCGCCGCTGGTATCACAGGATGCCGGTTTGGAAGAGATAGCCGGCATGCTTGTTGCAGCCAAGCCGCACAGCCCAAGCGGAAGCGTAAGGACACAGTCCAGCTTGGCGCAGGACTTGGCTTGCCTCGCATTTGAGGCGCGTGCGGGCAAGCCCTATTACCGCTCGCTGAACACGGGTATTTTCCGGTCCTTGGGCTCGCGGTCTTCGGGATATCTCTGGAGTCCCGACAAGAAAGCAACGCCGAAATTCTACAATTCGGACATGTCGCAGATAGAACCGGGAACCGCGCGTACCGCCCTCTTTAAAAATCGGTCTATGAGCCTGAAAAGCACCCTGCCCGACCTTGCGTGTTTTTATTCGGACTTGTTGGCTGGGCTGTCCGGTAAAGGCAAGGCCGTTTCCCAAGCAAACGCAACGGCAAACTTCGTGACCGGAATACCGGGGCAATTGGAACGTCAAGGGTTTGAGTCGGCCGCTTCATGGAACTTGGGGCTGCGCGAACTTCGCGGGCTGGGACAAATCGCTTGGGCAGAAGCAAGAATGCTCACGCAGCGAACCATAGTCGTGCTGGTCCTGGACAAGCGCATTGGAGTAATCGTCAACGACCCGGTATACTCGTCCTGGAGCATCCTCGCCTTGAGGAAACTGGCGACCGGCGTCCTTCAAAGCTACGCCAAGGTAGAACTGGGTCTTGAGGTAACGCCGCAACAACTCGCCACGCCGCAAATCATTCCTAAGGAATATTTACCCAAGGCCGGATTGTACGCTTCTCCAGTAGGCTTGGCCAAGCTGCAGACCGGAAAAGACCGCATTACCCTGGAAATGAACGGTGGCTATACCGAATTTGCCCGGGACGAATCCTTTCGCTACCTGCCAGTAAGCCCAGCCGAACTAAGCAGCCTGGATTTTACGGAAACCAGTGCGATGGTCGTGGGCGTGGACAATGGAGCCAAATTTACGCTTGGCGTTGTGCCTCAACAAGCGTCATTGAAATGGCCAAGTTTAAATCCGCTCATCGTAAAGGATCCGCGCGATACGGCGGAGAGCTGGAGCGTTCAAACCGTCGACAACCATTGGACCATAACCGGCAACGACGCCCGATCTTGGCTGCTCATGCCGGATGAAGCGGGCGGAGCGACGGCTTTATGCGAACCGTACAATGCACTTTACGGCAGAACGCTCACCATGGATACCGAGGGAAAACTGGTGCTGTCGGAATCGGGAAACCCCTAGCGGCAAGCGTAACGGGAGCACGGCGCTAACGCAAGGAGCCTCTCATGCTTTTTCTATACAGCGGTTTCTCGCCGGATTTTTACGATAACCTTGAACCGTTAAAAAGAACGGGAAAGGCGAATCGTACCTGCTTTGCGACGAAAACGGAACCGGTACGATGGTCAGGGAATTGACTGGCTCATAACGCTTTCGGAGGCTGGCCGGACCTCTTCCCTGAAAACGCATAGCGATGACATACTGTCCCATCAAGGAGCACCCATGGAAAACATAAAAGCATCTATCGAAGAATTTTTTCTCAGCCTCTCAAATTCCATCCAATCAAATTGCGACAGGGAAAAACTTGCGGAGTACTTTCCGGGCAAGACGATAAACGCATCGAGCTTCGATAAGCTGCTTAAAAATACCTTCTCCCAAGTCAATCTTACTCCAAAGAAAATCAGCCAACTCAAGCCCTTTACCTATCTGGTCAGCTTACAATGCGCCTTAAAATACAAACGGAAAAACAGCGGAACCGTAAGCATGAAACTACCCAAAAGCTTTACGGTAAAAATCATCGATGGCAAGGCCGTCGGAGCGAACCCTCAAGACCTCGAAAGAATACTAGACATTCGCCTGGCCGTGGGTCTGGCCATCGCTTTTACAGTATTTGCCTGGATCGCGCCCTTGGCTTTGCTGTTCGCGCTGCTGCGCTACACCCCGGTATCCGACTGGCTTATCTCGATCCTGAGTTGGATCCGAAAATAGACGGCGCAGCCGGGGAGCGTGAAATGTCCTATTCCATTTGCAGCCTAAAGGATTCCGCGGCTTATTGCGAACAAGCCGCGGAAATCCTGTTCGATGAATTTCGGAGCATCAACAAAGACGCTTGGCCTACAATGGAATCCGCTCGCAAGGAAGTCGGTGACTGCCTGCTGGTGCCGAACATATGCCTGGGAATATTCCTCGGTGAAACTCTGTACGGGTGGGCGGGGCTGAGGCCGATGTACGACCTTACCTGGGAGTTGCACCCGATGGTGATTGATTCGAAACATCAAAGAAAAGGCTTAGGAAAAAAGCTGATGAGCGAAATCGAAGCCCTGGCCCGAAAGAAAGGCATCATCGGAATCGTCTTGGGAACGGACGACGAGAACGAAGGCACGAGCCTTTCCGAGGTAAAACTTGACGGAAAAAATATTTTCACCGAGATTGCCTGCATCAAGAATCTAAAGAACCACCCGTTCGGGTTTTATGAAAAATGCGGGTACGAAATCGTTGGAACAATCCCCAACGCCAACGGGCCGAACAAGCCGGATATCTGGATGTGGAAGAATATTGCTTGATGCGATTAAATTATAACACCGAGTCCGCCCGCACGCCGATGGTACCCGAAACGCTTGCGCCTGGCTCCAGCCGTACGCAACCGAGACCCGGCCGGTTGAAGGAATCGGTAACCGCGGTAATCGGCTCGATGGCGATGGAATCGCGCTGCGGCGGAATAAAAAGCTGCGTGTAGGCGAACGGCGGCATATCCGCGGTCACTTGGATCGCCGACGGGCCGAAGGACAGACAAGCACTCTCCCGCGAGGCTACCAAGGCAATATCCAACTGGCTGTTTCCCAGGAACCTGCCTTGGGTAAAGTCGAACGGCGTGTTGGCCACCGATGACAAGACGCCGGTAGGCAGAAGGTCCGGGCCCACCGGCGCATAGGCGCGCCCGTCGTGGCGCAGGGTCCAGGCATCCGCTTTTCCACCGGGAAGCGTAAAATAAGGATGCCAGCCGAATGCCAACGGGGCAGGCCCGGAGCCAGTGTTTTTCGTTGTCATGCGAAGATGGAATCCGGAGAGATCCAGCCGGTATTCGACGCGAAGCGACAGGCAGAAAGGGTAACCTTGTTCCTCGTCGTCGCGCAGGTCAAAGCCCAGGGTGAGCGAGGTAAAATCATCGGCCGCGCGCGATTCCAGGATTTTCATTTTACGGCGATATAAAAACCCATGGATCGCGGACCCGTCCTCGGGACTATTGGATGATAAAAAATATTCACGGCCGTCGAACAGATAGCGCCCGTCCGGGATTCGGTCGTTGAAAGGAAAAAGCAGCCTGCCACGGAACAAGGGATTGGCGTCAAGCTCGGCAGCCTCATCGCAGCGCAGCAAGCCGGGAAAAGAGCCCAAGGACAGCGAATGCACCATGCCGCCCAGCGCAGGGATGACGATCGATTCGGAGCCGTCGCTCGAGGAGAGCGCCACAGCCTCATACCCGGCAATCAAACGCTTTTCAACGCTGAAGGAAACTGAAGCTTTGCTATTCGGACCGGCAGATTTCATGGAGCCTCCTGAGTATGCGTCTCGACTGAGAGAAAAGCCTATGCAGATTACACACAGAAAACAAAAATCAGGCAAGTGGTACTCGGAATAATCAAAAATAGTATGGGTTAGTTGATTTTTAACTTGCCTTTTTTTAAAAAGAGGTATACAAAGAAATGAGATCCACTTTCAAAGTCAATAGAACATGGTTTATCCATGAAAAATTGAGTTTGCGAAAGCTGGTTTTTTTTAATGCTTTTTGTTTTCACGTGAAAGGAGACAGACATGAAGAAAATTTTTCTGACTCTCAGCATCGCACTGGCTTTTTTTGCACTGATGTCCTGCACAAAAGCAGGCCCAGGCAAAGGAACCGAACCGGCAAAGGGGACCAGTGATTCCGAGTATGCCCGCAATGAGACTGTGTATACGGTCGGGGGCATTTGGGACATCAACTGCTTCAATCCGCTCATCAACTACGATGTTGAGTCCGGCGTTACCGGCCTTGTATACGAAGTGCTTTTCGCCTGGGACCAGCTCACGGACAAGATGAATCCTTGGCTCGCCGAAAAAGGCGAATGGACCGACGACAAGACCTACACGCTTTCCCTTCGCAAAGGCATCGAATGGACCGACGGCAAGCCGTTTACCGCCAAAGACGTGAAGTTTACCTTCGAGTTGGCAAAAAAAATCAAAGGGATCTACTACTCCGACATTTGGGATTGGATGGAATCCATCGAGCAGAAAGACGATTACACACTGGTATTCAAGTTCACCGACGCGCGCTACCAGGCATGGATTCTCGCTCTGTCCCAAACCTACATAATCCCCGAGCACATTTGGGCATCCCGCGACGAGAAAACCGTCGTCGAAGGCGCCAATGAAAAACCGGTGGGTACCGGCTGCTATAAATACGACACCCATGGCCAGGATCGCCTCGTGTTCATCAAGAACGACAAATGGTGGGGAATAACCCAGCTCAACATGAACCCCGTGCCCAAACGCGTCGTGGAACTCATGGTAGCCAGCAACAACGTTGCCCTGGGCTTGCTCATGAAGGGCGAACTGGACATGTCCAACAATTTCCTGCCCGGTATTCCCGCGCTCGTCTCCGGCTACGGAATCAAAACCTGGTTGCCAGAAGCACCCTATAACGTGGAAGACGCCACGACCTACATGTTCCTGAACACGAAGCGCGCCCCCTTGGACAACGTCAATGTCCGCAAAGCTCTTGCGTCAGCCATCAACTACAAGGAACTCATCAATCGCGCTTATGAGAACGGCGTCAATAAATCCAATCCTTTCGGCTTCGTGTCCAGCTGCGGCGCGCACATGAAGTATTTCGACGAAAAATTGGCCGCTAAACTTTCCTTCAACTACGATCCGGCCAAGGCCAAGAACCTCCTGGACAACGCCGGTATCGTGGACAAGAACAAAGACGGTTTACGCGAAGCGGCGGATGGCTCCAAGATTTCCATGTCCCTCAACGTACCCACCGGCTGGTCGGACTGGGAGGCAGCCGCCCGAATCATCGCAGAGAACCTCAAGGCCGTCGGTCTCGACGTAGAAGCGGTACCCATGGACTACAATCAATGGGAAAGCAATCTTTGGGACGGCGATTTCGACATGATGCTCCACAATTTCAATTCCACGCCCCAGCCTTCCGTCACGCTTCTCGTGCGTTACCTGATCGACAAACCGCAGCCGGCAGGCACTCAGCAGACGCAGGGTAACTATGGACGCTATGACACCGCCAAGATTTACCCGCTCTACGAGCAGCTTGTGCGCGTAAAACCTGAAGATGTCGAAACCGGAAAAAAACTTATCGGCCAAATCTATTCGGATTTCGCGGCGGCCCTTCCCGCCATCCCCATCTGGAACAACGGTCTGTGGTATCAGGCAAGCGAAGAAGTATGGACCGGCTGGCCCACCGCCGCAGATCCCTATGCCCTGCCCAATTCCTACCCCGGAATGTGGGAGCGCGGCATGATCAAGATCCTTTGCACGATCAAGCCCAAACCTCCCGTCGCAGCGGCGCCATAATCCAAAAAACCGCCCGCAATAACCATCACGGTCGTTGCGGGAACTTTCCTGATGCCGAACCGGAATCAGGAGTCTCAAGGACAGGCCTCCAATCCTGAAAACATCGGAGGCCTTCCTTATTTTTTATCGGGAGGGACGGCATGTGGAAATATCTCTGCAAGAAAATAGCTATCTACCTCTTGACGTTTTTTATAGCGGTAACGATGAACTGGGCCATCCTGAGATTCCTGCCCGGCGATCCGATTTCCAGGCAGCTTGCCAGGTATGCACGCAATCAGGAAACGTTCGAGAGAATGAAGGATTATTACTCGCAATCCTTCGGCTTGGACAAGCCTATCTATGTCCAGTACTTCAACTTCTGGAAAAATTTCATGAAGGGCGACCTTGGAATATCGATTCTCCATTCGCCGGAACCCGTTTTGAAAGTAATCCTCAGGGCTCTTCCCTACACGCTTGGCGTGCTTCTTCCGGGCATTCTCGCAGCCTGGTTCCTCGGGAATAAATTCGGCGCATTCGCGGCCAGGAAACGATTCCTGGACAATTACGTATTGCCCGTTTCATATATTTTAATGTCCGCGCCCTATTTCTGGTTCGGGATGCTTCTTGTCTGGCTACTGGGAATAAAACTTGACATCTTCCCGCTCGCGTTCGCCTATGCCAAGAACCTCGTGCCTCAATTCAGCCTTAAGTTTATTTTAGATTACCTGTGGCACTGGTTCCTTCCTTTCCTCTCGCTGTTCATGGTCTCGTTCGGAGGGTGGGCGATAGGCATGCGCAACATGGTCATCTACGAGCTTGAATCCAACTATTCGCGCTACATGGAATCGCTGGGCGCCACCGACAGGCTCGTTCGGGGTTACGCATACCGAAACGCCATACTGCCGCAGATAACCGGCCTTGCCCTGCAGATGGGGACGCTCGTAACGGGCAACGTGCTTCTGGAGACGGTATTCTCGTATCCCGGCGTGGGCTTCATCCTGTTCCGCGGCGTCATGGGCCTGGACTACTTCCTGATCCAGGGGGGATTCCTCACGCTCATAGTAATCGTGCTGCTCGCCAATTTCCTCATCGATCTCGTGTATATCCTGATCGACCCGCGTATACGGCATTCCTACTCGGGGGTAAACTGATGAAAACGGAAAAAAAGAAAAACGAGTTCCTGTACTTTGCGCTCAGGAATCCTAAATTCGTCATCGGCGCCAGCGTCATAATAATCATGGTTTTGATATCGCTCATAGGTCCGGAGTTCGCCAAGTACCA
The DNA here is from genome assembly GCA_964485395.1 of uncultured Treponemataceae bacterium. Classification (GTDB taxonomy): domain Bacteria; phylum Spirochaetota; class Spirochaetia; order Treponematales; family UBA12059; genus JANNSO01. The sequence continues at coordinate 55,076 of CAZAJF010000005.1, forward strand.
GCCGCGGGAATTCGCCGGCCCGCTGAATGCGCCGCCCTCCAAGGACTTCATCCTGGGCACCACGAAATTCGGCGAGGACGTCTTCTCGCAGCTGATGTACGGCATGCGCCTGTCGTTCGCCGTGGGCATACTCGCGGGAACCATAGCCACGCTGCTGGGCCTGGCCATCGGCTTCGTGGCGGGCTATAAAGGCGGCTGGGTGGACGAAGGCCTCATGATGATCACGAATATCGTACTCGTGTTTCCAACCATAGCGATACTCATCATAATTTCCGCGTACTTCAAGCAGCGCGGCGTTTTGCTGGAAAGCCTCATCATCGGGTTTACCGCATGGCCCTGGGTGGCGCGATGCGTTCGTGCGCAAGCCATGAGCTTGCGGGAGCGCGAGTTCGTGAATCTGGCCCGAATCACCGGCGTAAAACCGTACAAGATCATCCTGCGGGAGATCGCGCCAAACATGATGTCTTATGTGCTGCTGGTCTACATCATCGAATTCGGCAGCACGATATTGATAGCGGCAGGCCTCGATTTTATCGGGCTGGGGCCCACCATCGGAATCTCGCTGGGCCTGATGACCAACTTCGCGTTCAACGAGGCGGCGTTAACTTTAGGTAACTGGTGGTGGAGCATCCTGCCCGGCCTCGTCATTACGCTGATGGTAAGCGCGCTCTATTTCGCCAACACGGGCCTCGACGAGGTCTTCAATCCCAAACTGAGGGAAACCTGAAATGGCTTTAGACGTAAAAGACCTCAAGATTTACTACAGGACGCTGCGCGGAACGGCCAAGGCCGCCGACGGCATTACCTTTTCAGTGGCCGACGGCGAGATTCTCGGCGTAGCCGGAGAATCCGGCTGCGGAAAATCCACGGTCTGCAATTCGCTCATCCTGCTCAAGCCGCCCATGTCCCTGGCGGGCGGAACGGTAAAACTAGACGGAGAGGCCTTGCCCATCGGCGACTTCGAGGCCATGCGCCGCTTCAGGCTCAGCGATGTTTCCATCATTCCGCAGTACGCGATGGACGCGCTGAACCCCACACGGCGTTTCGGCTCCATCCTGCGTGACCTGCTCGAGTGCCGCGGCCTTAAATACGAGGATTACCTCGAAAAGATAAAAGCGCGCCTGGACTTGCTGAACCTGTCAGAATCGGTGCTCACCATGTACCCGTTCGAGCTTTCAGGCGGCATGAAACAGCGGGCGGTGATGGTATTGGCCACGCTGCTGGACCCTTCGCTGCTCATCTGCGACGAGATAACGTCGGCGCTGGACGTAACATCACAGCGCGCCGTGGTGGAAATGACGGCCCGCTTCGTAGATCAGCGGATTACGCGAAGCATGCTTTTCGTGACGCACGACATGTCCGTGCTCTACCAGATCGCTCACTCCGTGATGGTGATGTACGCCGGCAAACTGGCCGAGCGGGCACCGTCGGAAATCCTGTTCAAGAACCCGCTGCATCCGTATACGCAGATGCTCGTGTCATCGCTCCCCGAGCTGGGCGTGCGCTCCACGGTAAAGCGGCTCAAGGGCATACCGGGCCGGCCGCCGTCGCTGCTCTCGCCTCCGGCGGGCTGCCGCTTCCGCGACCGATGCCCCGAGTCCGGGCCCGACTGCATGGTCGAGCCGCCGGTATCCGAGGTATCCAAAGGGCACTTCATAGCGTGCTGGAGAAGGGGCGGAAAGCCATGATCGAACTCAAGAACGTTACAAAAGAATACCGCCTCGGCCTGTTCGGCACGAAGCGCCTCGTAGCCGTAAGGGACGTCTCGTTCCGCATAGAGCCCGGCAAGGTAGTTACCCTGATCGGGGAGAGCGGCAGCGGCAAGACCACCGTGGGCAAGCTGATCCTTCGCCTCCTGAAGCCCACCAAAGGCGCGGTGGAATTCCAGGACGCGGATACCGCCCAGCTCGAGGGCCCCAAGCTCAAGGCATATTACTCTAAAGTTCAAGGCGTATTCCAGGACCCGTTTTCGTCCTTCAATCCCATCTTCAAGGCGGACAGGGTCTTCTCGATGCTGCGTGAAGAATTCTTCCCGGCTATCTCGCAGTCGGAATGGAGGACACGGGTCGAGTCGGCGCTCCACGACGTCGGTCTTTCCCCGGACGAAACGCTGGGTAAATACGCGCATCAACTTTCAGGGGGCCAGCTCCAGCGTTTCCTGATAGCGCGCGCCCTGCTCCTGGATACGGAATTCCTCGTGGCCGACGAGATTATATCCATGCTCGACGCGTCTACGCGCATCGACGTGCTCAACCTGCTGGCGGACCTCAAGGCCAAGGGCATGTCCATCCTGTTCATTACGCACGACTTGAACCTCGGCTACTACGCCGGCGACGACGCGCTTATCATGTACCGCGGCGCGATGGTTGAAACCGGCGCCACCGAGGCGGTCTTTGACGATCCCTTGCATCCGTATACAAAAGCCCTGCTCGCAGCGGTTCCCCGCCTGGATGCCAAGTGGTCCGGCAAGCTCCCGGAAGTGCTGCTCGCGGAAGAAGCCCAGGCTCCCGCCTCGGACAGACCGGCCCACGACCCCTGCGCGTTCTTTGACCGGTGCCCTTCACGCTCCAAAGCCTGCGGCTGCGTAAGGCTCGTGGAAGTAAAGCCCGGGCACAGCGTTGCCTGCGTCATTTACGACAAAGCCAAACGGAGCGATTGATGTATTTAGAGAATATGTTATCTAATAATAGCGCGTTACCGAAAAAAGCCCTGGACTTGATACGGGAAGGTGCGATTCCTCCCAATACCTGGGTCGTGGATCTCGACCAAATCGCCGACAATTCCCAAGCGCTGGCCGCCGAGGCCAGGCGCTTGGGTCTGGTCACCTATGTAATGTCCAAGCAGCACAACAGGAATCCTTACATCAACGCCATGGCGATGCACCGCGGCCTTGGAAAAATCGTGGCCGTGGATACGCAATGCGCCGTTTTGGCGAGGCGTTACGATATGCCCCTGGGACACGCCGGCCACCTGAACCAGATTCCCCGGAATCTGGTTCCGCGTATCGTGGCGATGCGACCCGATGTCATTACCGTGTACAACCTGGAGCACGCGCAATGGATAGACGACGCGGCCCGAGACCAGGGCATTACGCAGGGAATATTGCTGCGGATAACGAACCCAGCGGACGTTACGTTTGCCGGCCAGGAGGGCGGGTTTACCGAGGACGAACTGCGCGCCACCGCCGAAAATCTACTCAAGCTGCGCAACATAAAAATAACCGGTGTTACGGGTTTCCCCTGCGTGCGCTACACGCAGCCGGGGGAATCCCCTTCGCTGACGGCCAACGCGGATTCCGTCAATCGCGCGGCGGGGCTCCTGGCCGGCATGGGAATAGAACCGACGCAGATAAACATGCCCGGAAACACGTCCTGCGTCATCATGCCGCTTCTCAAGGCACATGGCGCCACGCACGTTGAGCCGGGCAACGCGATCCTGGGAACCACCCCCGATCACGCCTTCAGTGCAGGCCTGCCCGAGAAAACGGCCGTCGTGTATGTAAGCGAAATATCACATAGCTTCGGCGGCCTCGCCTATGCATACGGCGGCTGCGACACGTACGCGGACACGTACGACGACAAACCATACGGCCTCGTCGGGCAGGACTGGGAAAGCGCGAAAATCAATAAGATCGCCTACCTCCGCGACATCAGGCAATCCATAGACTATCACATGATTCTAAAACCGCAACCGGGCCAACGCTGCGAACCTGGCGACGCCGTCGTCTTTGCCTTCCGCACCCAAATGCACATGACGCGCTCCTACGTTGCGCCCATCTCCGGCCTTTCGGGAAAGCGGCCCTTGAGGCTGCATTACCTGTTCGACAACGCCTGCAACGCCCTGGACGAAGACTTTAACCCCATAGCGCCCGCTTGCGTGCTCAGTGATATAAAAGACCTTCTGGCTACCTATTAAGGCAGGGAAAAAATGAAAGAATCCGTCACCATCCAACTTATGGTCAGCAACGGCGAACTTGGGAAATTCGGAGAAAGCGGAATACTCGCCAAGCTGGACGCAGTGGATTCACTGCTCCAATACGGCCGGGTATTCCTCTCGGTGGAAGATCCCGCCTCTGATTTTTCGCGGAAGCTAGTCGGCAGGTTCCACGATCGCGGCGCCTCCGTTGCGCTGTGGACCATGGTGCTTGCCGATACAGGCCGACCCGACCTTCCACCTGCGCAGGATTTTTCAGGCAATCAGTGGCACGGATCGCTTGGCGCATGGAACGGCTATTCAAGTGCCGGAAACGAATTTTCATTCCGCTGCCCCACCGCGGTCATGCTGGATGGACGAGGCCCCGAACTGGCACTTGCGACCCTGCGCTCCTCAGGAGCGGATGCGCTGTTCCTTGACCGGATACGATACCCCGCCCCCAGCAACGGCCTGGAATTTCTCGGGGCCTGCGCATGCCCAGCCTGCAAAGCCCGTTATATAAAAGAAACAGGAGAGGATATGCCCGACCTCGCGTGGCTTGCCGTGAAATGCGCGAAACTCGGATTCCGCGGGGCATCGCTTTTTTTCTCGGAAGCCCGTACCGCGCTGGAATTCCGCGAGAAGACCATCCAGCGGGTCGTCGAGCGCTACCAGGCCGCGGCGCACGCTGAAAGCGCGGAACTCGGTCTTGACCTGTTCGCTCCAGTGCTTTCGGGATTCGTAGGCGTCAACTGGTCCAAGCTCGGAGAGCGGGCTGATTTCATAAAGGGCATGTTCTACTGCAAGACGCGCGGTCCCGCCTGCCTGCCCCTGGAGCTTTCCTGCCATGCGAGGGGCCTCGTCGAATCCGGAGTACCGCTGGACTCCGCCGTCGACTATTGTTCAGCCCTTACGGGCATCGCCGACGAAGAAATAAAAACATCGGCTGCCGGCGGATTGATTGCTTCGGCCATCGCGGGAGGCCAGTATCGCCTCGCAAAATCCATGTTGCCCGCCTCAAAACAAGCGCAACTTTTCGCCGGTATCGAGCTAGTTCAATATGAAGGCTTCGGCGTGGACTCCGCGGGAAGGGACGCCTACCTGGAAGCGCTTGCGGGCGATTCAGGCAAACGCGCTCCGGTGGCCGTATGCTGGAACGTCATGTACGTTCCCGACGGGCATTTGGCGGCGATCGCCGAAGCCTACTCGGGGTAAGCGCTTCAGCGACAGCGGCACCAAAAAAAAGCTTAAGGCCTGAGACCCCAGCCAAAAATATAACTTCCCGCAAGACCGCCGTTCTCGATAACTTCCGCGGCGGCGGTAATGGTCGTCGTTTTCGTGTAGTACAGAGTTTCCGGCAAACCGACCGCATGATCGTTTTCCCGTCGCACAAAATCACTTGAAACGAAGGAATAAGCGGTCGCGCCTGGCACTTTCGGCTTCATAAGCGCGATCGAGAGATCCAGTTCGGCAGAGAGCGGAATGGCGAACAGATATATGCCTTTCGCGAAATCCGCGGATGTCGTGAAAAGGGCGGTTTCTCCGGCTGCGAGAGAAGCCGTCGCCGCCGCTCCGGGTTCGAGGTTTCGCGCCGATCCAAGCGGCACCGTGGCTGTGTAGGCGCCGCTGGTCGATCCAAGGGAAACCTTGAGCATAGCCACGCGGAGTTGGGCTCCTTCGGCCGGCAAGCCCGAAACGAGGAGCGTGCAATCGCCGCCGGGGGAATCGAGGTAAACCGTCTCGAAACTCCCATGGGAGGCATCGATCCCTTCGACGACCGGCGCGAGCGATTTTTTCCAAGAATAGAAACCCAGGACGGGATCCCCGCCCGAGAGCGTTTCTATGTAGCAGACGTAATCCGAGCTCGTGCTCGAAACGTCCAGCTTGATCTTCCCGGAAGCACCGGCCAGTTCGACGAGCGCGAGTTTCTCGTCGGCGGCTTCGGCTTCGAAAAGGAGCGGGGCGATATCGATCCCCGATTCCCGGGTCGTAAGAAGGATGGTGTAGGTATCGGTACTGGCTTCGTAGGAAGTCACGGATCCCTCGCTGTAGCGCCAGGAGTAGGGTCCGACCCCGCTTTTATATTTCTCGGTCGTACGCGTATAGCCGCTGTAGGGATCCGGATCATAGACGGTACCGTATCCCGGGACGTAGATCGTGGAGTTGTCGCTCCATTGGGAACCCTCGGAAACGACGAAGGCATCATCCGATACCGAGGCGGAAAGAAGCCCGTCTTCGGCCGCGGAGGCGAAAAAACACTGCCCAACCCAGAAGCCGAGCATCGAGTCGAAAAGTATTGTCTTGGCGATGCCGTCGATCGAGCCGTAGAGTCGATGATCGGCGTAGCCGAGCCAGTTCCAGCGAACTTTTGACGCGGGAGATCCGGTCGTAGCCACGCGGTAAAACTCGATTCCATCGATTGTTTTTAGTTCGGTAAGAGCAAAGCTGAAATCGCTCTCGGTGGTAAAGGAAGTATCCCCGGAATAAGAATAGGCTACGCTGTGCGCGTACTTATAGTGGAAATTCCAGCGCAAGCCCGGCGCCAGGGCAGGATCAAAATCCGGATAGAGCGGTGTTATCCTATAGGTTGCGCTCGTGACGGTGGAAGATTGGCCTGCCTTGACGGCGATCGCCTTCCAGGTGGAATCCATGCTGAGCCGGGGTTTTTTTTCGGAATCGTAGAGAGGCGATTGCGCTCCGGGTTCACTGCCGTCAACCGTATAACGTATTTCGGCGCCGACTGTGCCCGTGACCATCGTAATCTCGGTGAGGGCTACCAAAATCCCCGAATCGGGGGAGAAACTCGGCGCGGCAATCGCCTCCCCGCTTCCCGGTTCGTCCGTCCCAGGGCCGCCGGTAGGCGTATCCTTGGTGGGATTCGGGCATCCCAGGCACAGGGCGGCTATGAGAGCCAGGATGATCGGGGGACAGATCGATGAAAAAGCAGACATCCGGCGGTTCTCACAAGCCCTGAAAGCAACAGCACCACAAGTTCCAAGATTCCAGAGTCCAGATCCTGGATATAGCCATTTCGGGATCATTTCCATAATGAAACCCTCCTTAACAGCCCGTACTTCCTGTTTCCTTGCCTGTCGATTGATACGTTAAGTTTCGTTCGCTTACGGGCAAGTGTCAAGCCCGGCGCAATGTCGCTTTTTACTCCGAAGGGGAGTGTCGCCAGCTTTTATTTTTATTTATCTCGACACGGCAAAAAGACGAGCCTGAACGAGCCGTGACGAGAATCAGAAACCCTCCGGGAACGTCTTCCCCGGTGTATGAACAATTCTTCACCGCGATCGAAAAACCGTTCGGGTACTGTATCGAAGGTACATAGATTTCACTGCTGCCGCCGCCATCCGGAGTGAATTCCAGTTCGAATCGCCCTGAACGCGCCGAAAAGCGCATCAGGGTTGGCGTACCGGCTACGACCCTGGCAAACGGGCGCACGAAGCCGCGCAGGGCCCGCCCACCGGCGTCGGCACTGTCACCCGACTCGCTGCGTCCACCGATAAAATCATCGCGGTTGAAGACGGACAGATCCTCGCCGTTCCAGCCGTCACCGCGGGCATGCGTATTGCCTGCCGTATAATTCCAAATAGTGGCGGAGAGCAGGCTTGCGTCCAGAGCGTCATAGTAGGCGCTCAATGCCTTTACTTGGAGCGCGTAGTTTCCGCTGCGATAGGCTTTTGCCCCGTTCATGTCGTAAGGCAGTCCAAACTCTCCGATGAGGGTTGAAGCGCCGTCCATGGCGGAAAGCCCGCGCTCGCGGATTCGAGCCAGATGCTCGGCAAAGTAGCGGCGAACGGCGCGGCCGCCAAAATAGAAGCGGCCGGTCTCGGGGTCGTATGCCAGGAAGCCCGTCCATAGCTTGATGGTCAGCGTGATGCCGTCGTACCAATGACCTGCGTTGACCACTCCGCGCACGCCTGTTTTTTCGGTATCCGCGTTTGTCCAGCGCGGGTGGTCCTGGTTGGGAACGCTTTCCATAAAAAGGAAGAAGCGCTTGGAACCGGCCGCTTTCGATACGGCCTCGCCTACGCTCCGCGTAAAAGGCTGGAGGTAGTCGCCGACAAAATCGGGTGTCTTGCCGCGAACCGTCGCGAAGTGGTCCGGCTTCAGCAAGACGGGTTTTCCGCCAACTTCGTCCCAGACGCCTTCATTGCGCCAGACGCAGCGCGCACCGTCCGCCCATGCCGACAATCCCGGTTCACCCAGGCGGCTTTGCCCGATTACGCGCTGGCCTCCCCAGCGTATCCCGTATACATCCACGCTTACGGGGTAGCCGGAACCCGCCATCATAGCCTCGAAAGGGCTCGGCATCGGTCCGTTTCTGGACATGGCGCGCTGCAGACTGCCGATGTCGCCCAAGCCGATGAAGCCGTCGCCGGGTTCATTCAGGCTATCCACGCCGATAATGTTGTCATACCCGGCCAGTCGTCCGGCGAGCCGCGCCACTGCGGCTATATAATGCCCCTGCAGAAAAGTTTTCGCATCCTGGCCATCGATGCGCAATGCCGGAGCAAAGTCGTCGCCCGCGAAAAACAAGGTAAACATCGTCGCGCAGGCCAGTCGGTTGTAGTTGGCGGGCCAGAGCATGCGCGGGTACGGATCCCCCGCTTCCTCGTGTACGAAGGCAGCGCCGCTTGCGTGCAAGGTTCGGATCGAAAAACCGACTTTCTCTAAAGTCCAGGCAGGTGCGCCGTCGCCGCCCGTCCATCTGCTCCACACATCCTGATGGGGATCGATGAATACCTTGAGTCCGCGGTCGGAGGCTTTTGCCACGATCCTCTCTATGTAATCATAATACGCATCGTCGTACTGCCCTGGGCCTTTTGGTTCCAGACCTTCCCAGGTTACGAGGAAGCGAACGACGTTGAATCCCCAACGTACCAGCCGGTCGAGATGTTCATCGGCCTCGTCCTCGGGGAACGGGCGTCCCGTAAAGCTTGCGCCGCGGTAATCGTAGAATTCCTCGAGCGATGGAAGCGCGTTGACCTTGCGATACGGAGTCTTGCAGTCGCCGCCCAAATTACAGCCTCTGAGAATGATCGCGCGCCCAGCCTCGTCCCGCAGCCAACCCTCGCGTGAATCCAACATAGTTCCTCCTCCGAAGAAATCCAGCTTGTATCAGATCTGTTTACTCGACCAGTATAGATAGCGCCGCAGCCTCGAACCGCGTTCCTTTTATCTCGACGCCGATGGTTCCGGCGGCCCCTTCCGTCTTAATCCAGAAGGCTATGCAACCGCCTATCAGCGCCACGTTCCTTGGCCCGATGGCGCTTCCCGGTCCGGTCACGTTGATTTCCACGGTTTCGTGCCCAAACGGATACAGGTTGCCATATTGGTCTTCCAGTTTTATCACCACCCGTGTGGTATCCCAATCGCCGCTGCGCAAAACGATGTCGTCCGGTATCGCCGAAAGGCGATAGGCATAGGCATTGCCGCCGTAACGCCGCCGCGCGACCTCCTTGCCTCCCGAAAACCCGATGATTTCGAAGGTCTCGTCCTCTTTGCCCCAGGCAAGCGCGTACTTGCCAACGAGGGCTTCCGCTTCCACCATGCTCATGCGGTACCGAACAAGCAACAGCCCGAATCGCAGCTTGTCGATTAGCTTTAGCGAATCATAATCGCCGGCCAGGACTTCTCCGATAAGCCGCTTGATCAGTACCCTGTCTCGTAGCGAAAATTTCGTATCCGCAAGCTGCTCTCCCACCAGGTCGCGAATCACGACGGGAGGATGGGCGAGGTGAGGAAAAGTTTCCACCGCGGGATGATAGGAACCTATTTTAATGCCGCCGCGATAGAGGATAATCTCGTCGCAGTTGGTATGCACCACGATGGGCAGGAGGCGCGCCGAGGAACGTTCGCCCTTGGCGAAGATCGACGCGGCTTCGAGCACGACGCCCCGGCTTATGTCGCGCTGGCTCGCATAGGACGCCGCCGCGTATTTCGGAATGCGAAACATGTCCATGACGCCGTGATAGCAGATACGGTCGCCCGAGCCGAAATCCTTGTGGGTATTGTAATCGAAGGCGCACCAGCCTATCGCGCCGGCGATCCCCGGTATCGCGCGCGCGGCTTCCATGACCCGGAGATGCCTCAAGGCGTGTTCCGCGAGGCGCTCTTCGTTGTCGAAGCGTTTTGTCGGGAACATGTGCCCATTATGCTCCGTGACCAGATAAGGAACATTTTTGTTAAGTTTTGTTACATCGCGCGGTTTCTTCAGGACCCTCGATCCGCCGAAATGCGAAAAATCATTGAAGGTGTACACATCCTCGAGGAATTCGCTTTTCTCGATAAAGCGGACGCCGCCCCTCTGCCGCGTTGCATCGAGCCGCTTCGCTATTTCGTTGGTGCGCGCGTAAAAGTCGTGATCGTCCCGGGATTCATTGATTCGTACGCCCCACATGACGATGGACGCATGATTCCTGTCGCGCCGTATCATTTCTTCCAAGGCGCAGCAGGCATTGTCCTTCCACGCCGCGTTTCCTATATGAGCCCATCCCGGAAGCTCCTCGAAGACAAGCAGACCGATTTCATCGCAGGCGTCCAGGAAATGCACCGATTGCGGATAATGACTTGTGCGCACCATGTTGACGCCCAATTCGTTCTTGAGTATCGCCGCATCGCGTACCTGGGCGCGCGCCGGCATAGCATAGCCGACATAAGGCCAGGACTGGTGGCGATTCAAGCCGATGATCGGAAGGAGTCTTCCGTTCAGGAAAAACCCTTCGGACCTGAACTCGGCGGACCTGAAACCTACCCTCAGCGAAAGAGTGTCGATACAGTGCCCGCCATTAAAAAGCGAAACCGAAAGCCCGTATAAAACCGGATCGTCGATGTCCCAGTTCCTGAGACCTTCGAGATCGGAGACGGAGATAGCGGCGCTTCCAATATTGTCTGAATCGCTGACGGGACCCCTCGCCTCTATAACGATGCGTTCGCCGTCCATGAGCATGCAGCTTACGGATAATTCCCTCTTCGCCCCACCGAGTGAGTTCGCTTTGCTTCCGAAATCGATTTCCACGTCCAACTCCAGACGCTTCTTAAAATCGAGCGCATCCAGAGGTCGGGCGAAGCACTCGCGCATAAAAAATTGCTCCTGTATCCGGAGGCTCACTTCGCGATAGATGCCGCCGTAGCAGAGGTAATCCACCACATGTCCGAACGGGGGAATATCCGCTCGTTCGGTGGAATCGACCTGTACCACAAGTCTATGGATTCCGTCGCCGGCGACAAGCCTGGTAATCTCCACGCTGAAGCCGGTATAACCGCCGTCATGGGAGCCTGCGCGAACGCCGTCCAGCCAGACGACGCATGCGGTCATTACCCCTTGAAAATCGAGGAAGGCCCGTTTACCTCCGGCCAAGGACGGAACCTCGAGCTTCCGCGCATAGCAGGAAACGAACTGGTACTCCTTTTCGTCGAAGCCGTTGTAGGGGAGCTCTTTATTGGCATGCGGCAGCTCGACCTTCGCCCATCCCTCCACCGGAAAGGAAGGCGATAGATACTCCTCCTTGAAGTCGGCGGCATAGTACCAGTCTTTATTTATTCCCGTTACGATTCTCATGTGGCAAACCTCTCTATAGCGCGACGATCTCGATTATTTCCTTCGCAAGTTCCGCTTCGATGCTTGACTCCCGGTATCGCGTAAAAAGCAGCGCAGCCAGCGAGCATATCGCAAAGGCGACGATGCAGGTCAGACGCACGCCGAAGTCATTGTCCCAGCTTCTTCCCAATAGGAGGAATGACGGAAAAATAAGGTTGGCGCAGGAAATGGCCACCTTCATCGTAAAATTATTCGAGGCGTAGAAAATCGCCTCTCTATGGTTGCCTGTACTGACACCGTCGGCGCGCGCAATGTCGGCGACGATCGCGGTTGCCAGTATCCCGGTTACCGCGGCGGGAATCATCTGAATGACGATGATTATCCATCCCCATGCAGCCGCTGGGATAAACGGCACCTTCCCGGTAACTCCCATCATCGCAAAGACGAGGGCCTGGACCGTAAAGGCCATAACCATCATCCTCTTCTTGCCGAAGCGCCTCGCCCCGGCGAGAACGAACGGATAGAGGGCGAAACTCCCCACGAACATGACCGCCATCAAGGTAAAAGCCATTGCCTCCGAAAGCCGCATGAGTATGGTCACATAGTAGATAATGCCTATTTCCAAAAAGGCGTTCGCGGCGTAGTAGGCGAACTGACCCAGAAGCACGATGCGGAATTCGTGGTTCTCCAATGCGCCGACTATGGACTGCAGAGCGCTTGATTCGGAATGCGCAGGCCTGCAAAATCGCTTCTCGTCAATAAATAGTACTGGAAGCATCATCGCCGCGAAACCGACTAGCGCAAAAAGACCGACAACCGCCACAAAGGCGTTCTCAGGCTTCATCCCGGTCGACTGGAGCAGGTCCTTGAGCGCGTACACTGAATTTCCTAGGAAAAAGCCGAGCGCCCAGGTAATCGACGTCATCGTGGCAAGCGTCAGGCGCTGCTTGGAGCTATGCCCTAATTCGGGGATCAGGGCACCGTACGGAATCGTATAGATGGTCATGAACAGATAGAAGGCGAGCAGCGCTACGACAAGCCAGACGGCATTCCACGCCGAAACGCCGGGAACGGGTGGCGTAAAGACCAGGACCGAAAACAGGGCGGCCGGAAAAGCACCGACCAGCATGAATATGCGGCGCCTGCCGAACGGATGCTTCGAGCGGTCGGAAATAACCGCCAACCACGGATCGGTAATCGCGTCGAATATCCTTCCCGCGAATCCCGAGAGTCCTACGATGGTAAGCACCCCTATTACGGCACCTTGGAATACCCGGATGGGAAAGGCCGGCGAACCGTCGACTACGGGCGGGAAATAATAATAGTTGAGAAGCGACGCCACGGAGAACGCGGAAAGGCTCCAGCCGAATTGACCGAGCGCGAACATGATCATGCGCCACGTCGGTAGCGCCTCCACCCGAACGACAGCGTCTTTGCCAGTGCCGGTTTGTTTGTCGGTCATCGTTTTTCCTGCCCTTTTTCGCGCGCCAGCGCGAGCGCATAGAGATCTATCTGATGAAAAATCAATTTAATCGGGTTAATTTTATATTCCTCCCGGAGATGTTCCTTCCTCGCGGCCAATCGTTGGCCGAAACCCCACAGGATATTCGAGATGGTAAATACGGATAGAGCTATGTCGATGGACTCCTTGATGGATCCATCCTTTATTCCACCCTCCAGTATTTCCCCGAGCATCCCGTTCGATTCATGGATAAGGATGTCGTACCGGGCCGATAAGCTCTCCTTCGGGACGAAGGAGCTTCCATCCTTGAAGTAAAAATCGAACTCTCCCATGAATCTCATTATCTCTTCGTGCGTCCCGAGATAGCGCACGAACTTGGCAAGGAACGTCTTGAACCTGTCGATTCCAGCGCCTTGCAGCGACTTGAATATCCTTTCCTGATATCGATTCAAATCATGGATTATCTCGCAGCTTACCTCAAAGGCGATATCTTCCTTGCTGGTGAAATAGCGATAGACGGTCCTTCTCGCAATCCCTGAAAGAGCCGCGATATCTTCCATTGAAGTTTCGAAAAGACCATGCTCCAGAAAAACCTTCCGGGCACAATCGAGTATCTGCTTTCTTGTATCTTCGCGGGTTGCTGTCATATAGGGCTTAATCCTCACTATTGTTGTCACATACTGTGACAACAGTATTGGAGCATAAATAGCGGTATGTCAACATTTTTTATATTTAACTTCAGGCAAGCGCATAAAATCTGATTACTTCAGGTTAAAATCTATACAAATTATTTTAATATAAGTAATTAGATTTAAATAAAGTTTATCTGGAATATATTTTCTCTTGGGTTCCTCTATGCAAAAAACCATTCAATACTTAAAATTGGCACATTATGTGACAATCAATGAGCATTTCTAGACAAGTTTTTCTACGGGCAGGTATTAAAAGCGCGCGGAAGCACAAGCGCCGCCACCAGGTCTCGCAGTTTCATACGGTCGAGGACCACGTGGGAGATTTGGCCGTTGGCCACGAGTGAAGCAAAACCATGAAGACAGCTCCAGATGCGGGTGGCGGCTATCTCCTCGGGCTCGGATGCGAGGATACCCGCGGCTTGGCAGGCGCGAACCATTTCCGACAGCAATGAATAGCACTTCCCGGTCATCTCGATATAGGAAGGAAATTCTTTTTCCTCCTCGAGTATCCCAGAAAAAAGAATAGTGAAAAGCTCGGTTTCAGACAAGGCGAAATCCACATATGCCCAAGCAGCCTCTATCAAACCGCGCTTTGAATCCGAGCCGACCCCTTCGAGCGCCGTGACCATGCGCCGGTGCAGCTGCGCATATCCCTCGGTCATGATCGCCGCGATCAGCGCGCGCTTATCCTTGAAATGCGCATAAGGCGCGGTATGGCTTACTCCGGCTTTCTGGGCCACTTTCCTGATTGAAAATCCGGCTACTCCAGAGCTGCATAGGATTTCTATGCCGGCCGTTATAAGAGTTCTTTTCAAGTCGCCATGGTGGTACGTCTCTCGAGCCATGACTATTTCTAATCTTTTATCTTGACAGTGTCAAGATCAGAATATAGGATATCTAGACACTGTAAAGTTTATAGGAGGTACTTGGATTGAGCATCTATGATTCCGAAAAAGCTTCACTGACCGAAACAGCCAGGGATTTAACGCGCAAAGGTTATCTGATGGCGACCGGGGGCAACCTTTCCATGCGAGCCCGGGACGGTAAAGGCTTTCTCGTCAGCCCCTCCAACCGCGACTATCTGACTATGGATCCTTCGGATATCTGCTTGCTTGATTGGAATTTGCAGATTCTGGAAGGAAGCCTGAAACCTTCCGTGGAGAGCGGCATGCATGCAGCGATTTACCGCTGCCGTCCCGATATCCATGCCATAGTCCACACCCATCAAGTCTACGCCAGCGCGCTCACTTTGCTGGGAAAATCAATCCCCGCGCTGTTCGACGAGCAGGCTCGCTTTCTAGGCAGAAAAGTTGCGTTGATTCCGTACGCGCCTTCGGGTACGGGGCTTCTCGCAGCCAAAGCCGCGCGTTTCGCACGGAGCGGAGATAACGCCTTCCTCATGAAAAACCACGGGGTCTTGTGCTTCGGTCATGACCTTGAGCGGGCGGCGCACAACGTCGAGATACTGGAAAAATGTTCGATAGCCTATCTGCTCGCGCTGTGCACCGGCACCGAACCGGGCAGGATACCCCTGGCCATCCGGGAGATCGCATTCGCGAAGCTCCGCGCCGACGAAAAAAAATATAACGTAAAGGAAGCATCGACATGAATGGACAAACAGGCTACGGCATCTCAGATTACCCGGATTCCAAGGATATCTACCGAAAACTCAATGCGCTCGTCGGCCAAGCGATCCACCCGGTGAACAGGCAAAAAATGGCTGGATACCTTGCCTACTTCGACACCGAGTGTACCCGTTCAAAAACGCTCATCGACGAGGCAAAGAAAATTATCCCCGGAGGCGTCCAGCACAATCTTGCCTTCAACTATCCTTTTCCCATCGCCATGGAGAAAGCCGACGGAGCATTCCTCGAGGACGTCGACGGCAACTCCTACATCGATTTCCTGCAGGCCGGCGGGCCTACCGTGCTGGGCAGCAACTACGCGCCCGTCCGGGAAAAAATATGCGACATGCTGAGGACCTGCGGGCCCGTAACCGGACTGTTCAGCGAGTACGAGCTCAAGCTTGCCAAACTCGTGCAGCGCTTCATGCCGTCCATAGAGATGTTCAGGATGCTCGGCTCGGGAACCGAAAGCGTAATGGCCGCGATACGCGCAGCCCGTGCCTATACCGGAAAAAGGCGCATCATAAAAGCGGGCGGCGCATATCACGGCTGGTCCGATTCCATGGTGTACGGCTTGCACATTCCCGGCACGGGACGCCTGGAGGCAAAAGGCATTCCGCGAAGCGCGAGCGCCGCCACGGATGAATTTTTCCCGGACAGCCTTTCTTCGCTGAAGCGAAGACTGTCCTTGAACCGCCTGCTCGGAGGAACAGCCGCGGTAATCCTCGAACCATTGGGTCCGGAAAGCGGAACGCGTCCCGTTCCCTTCGACTTTGCGGCGAAAGTACGCGAATTATGCGACGAGTTCGGCGCATTGCTCATATTCGACGAAGTGGTCACCGGCTTCAGGGTAGGCATGGGCGGCGCCCAAGGCTACTTCGGAGTGGTGCCGGATATAACCGTGTTCGGAAAATGCATAACGGGCGGGTACCCCATGGCCGGCGGCGTCGGCGGGAAGGCCGAGGTCATCCAGCGATTCGCATCGGGAATCGGAGGCAAGACCGGTGATCGCGCCTATATCGGCGGAACCCTGTCGGCCAATCCTCTCTCGTGCGCGGCCGGCTATCATGCGCTTCTGGAAATGGAGCGAACCAACGCTCCCGTTATCGCGGGCAAGGCCGGCGACAGACTTTGCCGAGGCCTCAAGTCGATAATCGAGAAGCTCGGGCTTCCTTTCGTCGCGTACAACCAAGGTTCCATCGTGCATCTGGAAACTTCCGGCGTAATGCTCCTGGATTTCAAGAATCCCCTCAGGCTCGCGCGGGAGATAAAAGGCCGCAAGCACATGCTCGAGGAGATGGGCGCAGCCTACATGGCCAACGGCCTCGTAACGCTTGCGGGAAGCCGCATGTACACCTCCATGGCCGACACCGATGCAGTGATCGACGACGCGCTCGCAAAATTCGAAAGCGTGCTCGCGGAGTGCGAACCGGCATGAGTTTAGAAAAGATAATACTGGCGCTCGACCTCGGTACCTCCGGCATGAAAGCGGCGCTCGTTACGGTGGAAGGCCGAATCCTCGCTTGGGAATCGGAACCCGTAGACCTGATACTGGGTCCCGAAGGCTTTGCCGAACAATCGCCCGAGTCATGGTGGCAGGCATTTCTCAAGGCAGGCAAGCGGCTTATGTCCCGCGAGCTGGTCCCGGTCAGCTCCATCGTCGCGGTATGCTGCTCCACGCAGGGAGAGGGCACCATCCCGGTAGGCAAGGACGGCGTACCCCTGATGAACTGCATGCTATGGATGGATATGCGCGGAGCGTCCGCCCTGCGCAGGAATTCACACGGGCTCTTCCCGATAAATGGGGCGGGTCTCCGGAAAGTGCTGCGCTGGGTGCGGATCACCGGAGGCATGCCGTCGATGACCGGAAAAGATCCATCAGCCCATATGCTCTTCATACGGGACGCTTTTCCGGAAATTTACGATAAAACCTATAAATTTCTTAACGTCCTCGATTACCTCAACCTTCGGCTTTCTGGAAAATTCGCGGCTACGTCGGACTCAATCCTTACATCGTGGGTCACGGACAACAGGAATCCTCTCGGGATCCGCTACCATCCCGCATTGGTACGCGACAGCGGCATCGACGCGGCCAAACTGCCCGACATCGTTCCGTGCACCACGATACTCGGCCCCATCCTCCCGGAACTCGTCCGGGAACTGGGGCTCTCGCCCGATACCAAAGTCGTCGCCGGCGCCATCGATACGAGCGCAGCTGCGGTCGGTTCCGGCGCGGTGGAAGACTTCGCCGCCCACTTGTACATCGGAACATCCTCGTGGATCGCCGCCCATGTCCCGTTCAAGAAAACCGACATCGCCAGCGCCCTCGCCTCAGTTCCCTGCGCCTTGCCAGACCGCTACCTCCTTACTGCGCTTCAGGCGACCGCCGGCGGAAACCTGACGTACCTGCGCGACAATATCCTGTACCATAAGGACGAGCTTCTGCAGGAATCGGCGGTTCCCGATATCTTCAAGGTGCTCGACCTTATCGCTTCGCGCGTTCCCGCGGGGTCGAACGGAGTTATTTATACTCCTTGGATATGGGGAGAACGCGCACCCGTCGAGGACCGCCTGCTCCGAGCCGGGCTTTACAACCTGTCGCTGAGGAATACGCGGGAAGATATCGTCCGCGCGTTTCTCGAAGGCATAGCCTTGAATACCCGCTGGCTCATGGCACCCATCCGGCGTTTCACAGGTCGGCCTATAGGGCCTGTAAACATCGTCGGCGGCGGCGCCCAGTCCGGCGTCTGGTGCCAGATTTTT
Organism: uncultured Treponemataceae bacterium; assembly: GCA_964485395.1. Taxonomy (GTDB): domain Bacteria; phylum Spirochaetota; class Spirochaetia; order Treponematales; family UBA12059; genus JANNSO01. Next base: position 73,079 of record CAZAJF010000005.1, read on the forward strand.
TCCGACGCGCTCCGAACCGAGATCCGGCAGCTTGCGGATCCGCTCTGCGCAAACGCGCGCGGAGCCGCCTGGATCGCCGCCAAGGCCATCGGGGAGATAGTATTCTCCGATCTGCCGTCCATGACGACAGTCAAGAAAACATATTATCCTTCCGCAAAAGATTCCGAAATCTACGATGAAAAATTCGAGGTCTTTACGGAAATCCACCGCAAGATGAAAGGAATATATCATCGCCTCAACCGTAATGGATAACATCCGCTGTCCCGCGGATTTTCCTTGACAAAAGAAATCAAAAAGCCAAAAGTTGATTCAGCATGAAACGGATTTTTTCCCTAGCCATTTCGACGCTGTTCCTTCTCCCGGCGGTGTCCTGCGCTTTGTCCGCCAAGGAAACGACCATCCAGCGCACGGTGAACGCATCCTGGAACCAGGCCGGCACCAGGATTCTGGCGATCGAATCTTCGTACCTCACGCCGGACGTCTCGGAAAAACCTTTTTACGCCACCAAATCGCACGACTGGATGTATACGCTGGTCAGCCTCGACGCAAACGGCGAGAACAGGACCGTCCTGGAATCGTGGGCCGATGTTTATTCCACAGGGACGATCCAGTACAGCCCCATATATTACGTAGAAAGCAAAAACCTCCTGGTATACAAGGAGGCTGACAAAAATTATTTGCTTGATCTAGGAACGAAAGCAAGAACGACTTTGATTCCCGATTCAGATATGGTCCTGGTAGAATTCCTCCCCCTCAAACTCTCAAGGGACGACATCGCTTTCAATGAAGCGGTTCCTTCTCCGGATGAAAACTATCTGGCTCTCTGGATTTTCGTCGGCTATGACGCTTCCGGCGGTTTATTCATACCGGACATCCGTACAAAAAACGCCGTAGCTTTCTATAATCTGAATACGGCTGCTTTCGAAAGCATCGTAGCGGTTCCATGGATCGACGACAGCCCGGTCAGGTATATAAACCCGTTGGATGCCGGTTCGCCGAACGCCAATCATTTTTTATGGAGCAAGGACTCCAAAGCCGTCTACGCGATGGGTTGGGGAGAATCCTACGCGGTATATATGGACAAAACCGTTACCGCACAGGAATCGGTTCCCGAAATTCCCAATCCCACGAAGGGCGGTGTCATTTCCGACTCGGGCATGCTCCTCAAGATAATCGACGCGGATACGACGACCACCCGCCTGGTCCTCGAACAGCAGACGGATTTTACGCCCTTCGATTCGATTCCGCTCGTGCCTTTCGCCTCGATACGCTACGCGAACTGAAACTGCCTGTCGTACAAAACCTTATGCAGTCCGCCTTTATCCAGGAACAGGATCGGCGCGTTTTTTAGCAAGGCGGTCGCTCTGGCGATCCTTTGCCTCTGGCCTCCCGCGAGTTTCGCCCCGCGCTTCCGCATGGTACAGCTTGGCGACGGCCAGGCTTTCGATCGGATCAGTCTGCAATTCAGGAAAGCGAAACTCAAAATTTGATTATTATTCTTGACAATATTTCAAAATTAACTTTATATTGATATATATGTCAATCAAAGAAGGAATCTATGTCACCACGAACAGATGAAGCGAACGAACTGATACATGCAAATCGCCGAAGGAAAATACTCGAAACGGCTCTTGGAATATTCGCCGACAGAGGTTACGAAGGAACCCGCATTCAGGCGATCGCCGAATTATCCGGTTTCAGCTACGGTCTCGTCTATCATTACTTTCCCTCCAAGGACGCAGTCTTCACCGCTTTGGTTGGTATTGCGCTGGAAGCCGCACAATCGCTTATCTCGTTACTATCCTCTCCTTCGCGGGAAAATCTAGCCACGTTCGCTCGCTACGCTACCGCAGATCCATCGCCTTTATATTTTGCCGTCATCACCGAGGCGCTCACCAAGAAAAACGTCCCGGCTGAACTTTCGGAACAAGCCCGAATTTTTATCGTCCACCTGAAAACTACCCTTACTGATACTTTTAGCAAGGCGTTTCCGAATTCCGCCAACGAATGGAAGGCGGAAGGACTCATCGCGCTTCTGTTGGGCACCTCGATAATGCGCGTCTGCGGAATATCGGACGGCGTGTTTATCGGCACGGCGGCGGCTCTGTTCGCTCAAGATACAAGGAGTTCGTAATGGAACGTTTTGATACCATCGTCATCGGCGGGGGAATGGCGGGGCTCTCGACAGCGGCCTTTCTCGGCCTTACCGGGCAAACAACCATAGTCCTCGAGAAACACGATAAAGTCGGGGGGCTTGCATCATCGTTTACTCGGGGCGCAGCTTCCTTCGATCTCGGCATAGAAGGAATACGCGAATTGGCGCCAGACTCTTTTCTCGTTCCGTTCCTGAGATGGTGGGACGTCGATCTTCCCATGGACGCGCGCCCGGAGAGTTTGGCGATATTCACGGGGCAGGGATGCTACCTGATCCGCGGAGAATCCGCACGAGATGATCTTCGCGCCGCCTTTCCCGGGCAACTGCGCAGGATCGACAGATTTATGGAATTGAATTCCCGCATCGTGCAGGAAATGACCGGGAGCGGAAAACCAAAAGCGCCTTACGAGATGAGCACGCTCGAGAAATTGGCTTTCGGAATTTCTTCCTTGAGCAGACGCCCAAACCTTTTACGCTACGGACTCAGGAATTCTTCCAAGGTACTTGCTTCCCTGTTCGGCGAGTCGGATCTCGTACGCGTGGCCGCATCAAAAACACTGGAAGACATGGTATACCTCGGGGTAGCCCATCGATGGGAAGGCATCCAAAGCGGCAAAATAATGTACCCCCGAGGCGGTATCGGAGCCTTGCCCGAAGCTGTCGCCGCATCGATTGAACGGCGCGGCGGAACAGTGCGCGTATCAGCGGAACTAATATCCATTCGGCAGACCCCTAATGGCTACCATGCGGTAGATTCAAAGGGAAGGGAATACGAGAGCCGCTCAGCGGTCGTGGCGGCACCGATGCCCTGGGCCGTATTTTCGCTTTTTAAAGACGATCCTCGATTCGATGCCATCCGCGCAGGCATACAAAAGCGCCGCGCCTTTCCAGGCTGTTTCATGGCGTTCGCGACGCTCGATCCCTCATTCAAGCTCGGTGGAGCCAATACTATCGTAGACTGGGGCGATGAGCAGGGTATTCCGGCGCTCTGGCAAACACGGGCGTCAGGACGCGACATGAATCCCGAAACCGTACCCATCGCCATTGTGGCAGGAGGACCTCCGACTCGGGGATGCGACCCCGTTCCCATAACCGTCACGGCCATGCTCGGCTGGAATTTCGAATCGAGATGGGGAACGAAGCGCGGTATGGACTTGGCTTCCGATGTACCATGGAATGAGAGTTTCGACGATTATCGAACGGCGGAGAAGTATGCAGAAATCAAGCGTAACGTTACGGAAATTTTATTAACACGGCTGGAGCGAAGGCTCGGTCCCGGCTTCAAGACGGCCCTGCGTTCTTGCGTACCCGCGACACCGCTGACCTTTGCCCGATATACGAACAACACGGGGGGCTCGTACTTGGGATTTTCCATCAAGGCGGGCGAGTATGGAAAGTTCTTTCCACAGAAAAGCCCTCTGCCCGGTCTCTTTTTCGCCGGTCAATGGGTATTCCCCGGTTTTGGCGTAGCTGGAGTTTCAGCCAGCGGATATTTCGCCGCCAAAGCCTTGCTCGCCGAGCGGGGAATCGATCTTGATTCACGTCTCGCCGCATTAGGCTAGCTGCATGAGATATTTTCTGGGCGTCTTGGCCGGCATCGTATCGGGGCTTGTCTTTGCCGCTTCGTCCATCGCGCAGAAAAAAGCCATGAACGCGATCGGGCAAGATATGCCCGTCGTCAAGAGTCTGTTCAGATCCCCGCTCTGGCTGGCCGGATTCTCAGCCTCTTTCCTTATTGGCGCTCCGCTCAACATGGCCGCCTTCGTGGCGCTCGGCCCCACGCTGCCGCCAGCGCTCGGCTCCATCGGGGTAGCCGCAATCCCGATAATGGCACGCCTATTCCTCGGCGAACGCATCGTGCGGCGATCTTATTTGGGCACGTCACTGATAGCCGGAGGAATTATTCTCATGGCCTTGAGCGGCATTTCGCTGACAGCCGAAAGCATCGACTGGCTGGATCGTGATTTTCTTTTTCGCGCCTTCTTATCGATCGGGCTCGTTGCCCTTGCCGCCGCCGCGTTCTGGCTTGCCGGATTCAAATCGATTAGAATGCCGCATTTTCTCGCGATTTCCGCCGGCTTGGCCCTAGCCATCGCGAACGCGTTCATGGGACCGATCTCAGGCCAAATCGGCCGCTTCCTATCCAAGAAACTCGACCTGACGGGACTCGCGATAGTTGCGAGTGCCAGCCTCATCCTGATTGCCGTCAATGCGGTGGCGATCGTGCTCGCCCAGATCGCCTTAAAAAGAGGCACGGCTGCGTTGGTAGTTCCCCTCCAGCAGATACCCATACAGATCACGCCTCTTTTTTTTCATGTTGTTTTGTATCGCGAAGCGTTGGAATCGCCTTCGGCTGTTCTGCTTGTCTCATTGGGCGCCTCGTTTCTTGTTTTTGGAGCCTTTGTTTTTGCATCGATACGGGATGACCCGCTACCCTTGGCTAATAATTTTTCACAAGAATCCTGAAAAAGTGCTATACTGATTCATGCGCCTTTTTTTCGCTATACAGCTACCCGAATTACTGAAAACAAAACTCCGCTTGCTGCAGGAACGGCTTAAAACACGCGGAGTAAAGGGAAGCTGGACCCGTCCGGAACTGATGCACCTGACCCTCGCTTTTCTCGGCGAACAAGATGCAGCTGCCGTATCAATGCTGCTTGAAACCGCCCGTGGAGCAATTCGCGGAATCAGGCCCTTTACGCTCACAACATCCAGCATTGGAGGATTCCCTTCAATAAATAGGGCAAGCGTGCTCTGGATTGGCCTCGAGGAATCGCCTGAGCTTGTGCTTCTCTCCCGACGCCTCGCCGATTCGCTTATTGCCGCCGGAATTTCCTTCGACCAAAAGCCGTTCACCGCCCATATAACTCTATGCCGTTTCCGCCTACCGCCCATTGCCACTTTTTTTGAGTTGGATATACCGCCGGAATCATTCGAGGTTCAGGAAATAATTCTGTTGAAGAGTGCGCTTTCCAACAAAGGTGTCTCGTATCTTCCAAAAGGATCGTGTCCTTTATATAACTTAAATTAATCTTAAATCACGATAGGGATATTTCGATTGATGTGAATATTAATTGACAAATGATCCCACGCGGGCTAAATTTACCGTCTACGGCCTGCCTTGGTAAAAGCGTGGATGGTGAATCGTACACATCGCTATACAGTCTCGATGAGCGCGGATTGGTTCAAGGAAAAGGAACTGCCATGCAAAAACGAATCGTGCTGGGAATCGATGCGGGATCCGCCGCGGTTTCAGTCGTCGCCATGGAAGACGCAGGCCGAATAATCGCGACCGCATACGATAATCACAAGGGACGCGTCGCCGATACAATCAAGAGGCTTGCGGCAAACCTGTTGCCGGAAAAAGAACTTGCTCGCATAGACGGGATCGCCCGAACGGCGACCGTTCCCCGCTTGTCGGTTCCCGGAGGATCGTGCATAGCGGTGGACGGCAATGTGGCCGAGATCCTGGCGATACGGAAATTCCATCCGCAGACCCGCACCTTGCTCATCGTTGGCGCTGAACGATTCGCCCGCATATCCTTCGACCCCGACGGTACATATCGAAGAATGCGCGGGAACTCCTCCTGCGCGGCCGGTACGGGAAGTTTTCTTGACCAGCAAGCCTTCCGGCTGGGACTTTCCGGCGGCAGCGCGGAGCTTACTGCTCTCGCCCTTTCCAATAAAGGGGAATATCCGCCGATCGCGTCGCGTTGTTCCGTCTTTGCGAAAACCGACTTGATCCATGCCCAGGCGGAGGGTTGGACGATCGGCAGCATCTGCGAAGGCTTATGCCACGGGCTTGCGAGAAATATCGCGGACACGCTTTTCCCCGGCGAAAAACCACAACCGCCCCTTTTCATGGCCGGCGGCGTTTCCCGGAACGCGGCCGTACTTGCCCACCTTTCCGACATCGCGGGAGCTCCCCTCGCCACCGACGAATACTCGCATCTCTATGGTGCCATCGGCGCCTGCTTGTCCTTGATAGAAAAAAAGTCATGGGCAAACGAGCCAATGAAGATTCTCGATTTACGGATCGAGGAGACTCAAGACCGAGCCTATGCGAACGCTCCGCTTTCAACGGATACCGGTGGCGCAGATTCGCAAAACGAGCAGTTCGAATATCCGGATTTTTCATCGTTGAAGCGATACCTGTTCACCGCGCGTAAAAACAATCCCGAGAATCCCGTGGAGGTGGACATCTACCTGGAACCGGAATCGTTGAGCAACGGCGACGATCATTCAGTGCCGGTGTTGCTCGGATTCGACATAGGCTCCACGAGCACCAAGGCGGCGATCCTCACGATGGAAGGAAAAACGATCGCGGGGCTCTATACCAGAACCGCGGGGCGTCCGCTGGAAGCCATGCAATCCATCTGCGAGGCGACTTCGGCGATCGAGCGCGATTACGGAATTCGTTTCGAAGTCGCGCTCGCCGCCACCACGGGCTCCGGCCGCGCGTTCATCGGATCGGTAATCGGGGCGGATGCCGCTGTCGACGAGATTACGGCGCACGCGCGCGCCGCGTTCGAACTTGACCCTAAAGTGGACACGATCCTTGAGATCGGGGGACAGGACTCCAAGTTCACTGCGCTGAGGGACGGCTTGGTAACCTTCAGCCAGATGAACACCGTATGCGCGGCCGGAACGGGAAGCTTCCTCGAGGAACAGGCGGAACGGCTGGGCGTACCGCTCACCGAATTTTCCGACAGGGCAGCCGACGCCAAGTCGCCCCTGACCAGCGACCGATGCACGGTTTTCATGGAGCGGGACCTGAACCATCTGCGCGGCCTTGGCTACGCAACCGGCGAACTGCTCGCAGCATCGCTTTTTTCCGTGTGCGATAATTACCTCGGAAAGGTCGCGCGCCGCGATTATATCGGCGCCAGGATAGCCTTCCAGGGAGCTACCGCTAAGAATAAATCACTGGTTGCCGCGTTCGGGAGGCGGCTCGGCAAACCGTTGCTCGTCTCTAAATTCTGCCACCTTACGGGAGCGATCGGCGCGGTATTGCAGGCGCGGGACGAGCGCCTGCAGGCATGTACCGCCGACGCCCGCACGGCACCGCAACGCTCCACGTTCCGCGGTTTCGGGATTCACGAACAGGAAATCGTTTCCCGCGCCGAACGATGCCCGCTGTGCCAAAACGAGTGCAGGCTCAGGGTCGTCGAGGTGGGAGGCGAGAACGTGGCGTTCGGGTTCCAATGCGGGCGCGACTATACCACGAAGCATTTCGTGAGGGAAACCGGCGACGGAGAGATTCTGCGGGAGCGGCTGCGCTTGATTTCATCGGCCTACGACATCGCGCGGAATGGAACCGGGGCCCGGCGTGGCTATCCCGTCATCGGGATTCCAACCACGCTGTACTTGGCGGACGATGCTCGATTCTGGGAGGCTTTTTTCCGTAGGCTTGGATTCCCTACGCTGCTTGCGCCCGACGACGCGGAAACGCTTCGACTCGGCAAGCGCCTGGCGGGAGCGGAATTTTGCGCGCCTATGGCCATGTTCCACGGGCAGGCTCACTATCTGCTGGAACACGCGGACTTCGCCTTCCTCCCTATTTACCTCGCAGAGAAATCCGCGCATCCTTGCGGTCCCGACGCCAATGACGAGGGCCGGCGCTGCTACTGCAACTACAGCCAGTACGCCACCGTCGTGGTTCGCTGCGTAGAGACGAAAGACAAAACCCGCATCATCAGCCCGCTGTTGTCGGGCCGAAACGGCGACATTTCCAAATCCATGCTGGAAATGAGAAAATCCCTCGCGGCCGCCTTGGCTCCCTGGGGAATTCGGCCGCCTCCAATGCAAGCCTGCGACGAGGCTTATAAATCCTGCATCCTTGCTCGGGCGTCGGCGAAGGAAAAAGTGTACTCCCTGTTCAGGGAACGCCTGAGCTCGCCGAACGGTGATATTTCCGTCGTGCTCATCGGGCGGCCTTACGCAGCGCTATCGGCGTCCATGGGAGCGCCGATAGCGGAGTTGATAGCCAAACGCGGAGTTACGCTCGCGTACGCCGACATGCTCCCCAATGGTATACCCCGCGCTATCGATCCGCTCCTGGCTGCGTTTCATTGGCGCTACGCGGCCGAGGTCCTGGAGTCGGCCGATTTTTGCGCGCGCAATCCGGGGTTCTACCCGGTATTCATAACCACCTTCAAGTGCTCCCCGGATTCCTTTGCCCTGGAATGGTTCCGGAGGATACTCGAGGCGGCCGGAAAGCCGTATCTCGTGCTGCAGATCGACGAGCACGATTCCACCGTAGGTTACGAGACGCGCATCGAGGCGGGGCTGCGATCCTTCCGCAACCATTTCCGCCGCGCAAAGGCTTCCATAGGCGTAGAAGGGCTCGGAACTGCAATAAAGACGCCCTTGATTCCAAAAATCGGCGGTGACCTAAAAAATAAAACGGTACTGTTCCCGAACTGGGATCCGCTGGTTTGCGCGCTTCTCGTGGCCAATCTCCGCAATTCCGGAATAGACGCCCGCCTTCTCGTGGAAGACCCGGAGGCCATCCGCAGAGCCATGAGCGCCAATTCGGGGCAATGCATACCCATAAGCATCATAGCGGGCGCATGCATCGATTACGTGGAGAAGGAACGCCTGGACCCGTCGCGAGTGGTGCTCTGGATGACGGCCGGGAAGTGGCCCTGCAATATCCCTCTATTCCCGCACTTCATCATGAGCCTGCTCGAGCGGCATGGGGGAGGAATGGAAAAAATAGAGGTTTATTCCGGTGATATAATATTCCTTTATGTGGGACCCAAGGCGATGATCGGCGCCTACCACGCGTTCATGGCCGGCGGCTCGCTGCGCAGGCTCGCCTGCAGGACAAGGCCGTACGAGCTCGAGCCGGGAGCCACCGACCGCCTTGTTCAAAAGTCACTTGCCCTGCTTATCGACGCGTTCGAGACGGGCAAAAGCAAGGAGAACGCGTATCGCGAGGCGTTCGAGCCGTTCAAGGCGATTCCAACGTCGCCTAGAAACAGGCCTAAGGTCGCCATCTTCGGCGATTTTTACGCGCGCGACAACGACACCCTCAATCAAGGCCTGGAAAAATCCATCGAGGCCGCGGGAGGAGAGGTTATCACCATGCCTTACGTCGATTACCTCAAGACGACCTTGGACCCGTACTTCAACCGCCTGCTCATGGACCGCAATTACGGCGACTGGGTAATGTCGAAAGCAGCCGTCGCCGTCGTTAGCGCGATAGAAAAATCACTTTCCTTGCATGACCACTACGACCTGGACAGCCCCCGAACGTGGCGAAATCCTGAATTCCTCGAGAAGATCGAGCGCTTCGGCATCAGGTCGCAGCACGAAGGCGAGTGCTTCGACAACGCCCTCAAGATATTCCGGATATTGGACGAGGAGCCTGATACGGCGTTCTTCGTCCAGACGAATCCGGCATTCTGCTGCCCGTCTCTCGTAACCGAGGCCATGACCCGGGAAATTGAACAGGTCACCGGGGTCATGATCGTTACCATCACGTATGACGGAACAGGCGCTGGGAAAAACGATGCTGTCGTTCCTTATCTGGCATTTCTTCGAAAATAAAGCCGTAACTTTTTCAACTTCCGCAGTTTTGACCTGCTGCCTTTTCTCCCGAATTCCCGCCGATCGGCACTGCGAATATCGTGGGAATTCTGGCTGAACCGTGATACCTTATTTTCTGTTTAAAGTAAATTATCTAAGGAATGGAGGACCTGACCATGAAAAGAAGTATTGCGTTTTTAATGTCGGCGTTCATGCTGCTCGCGGGATGCGACGGAATCTTCAATTCCGGCGACGGGGATTTTAAGGAAGGCGATGCGTTGCTCAGGTCGGATAAGTTGCCCAAAGCGGCGCGGGAAGAAGTTTCCCGCGTGGAGGTAACTTCCGACCGTGAAGATTTCGTAGCCTTTGATATTCGCATCCGGGAGACCCGGAACTTCGAGGATCTCTCCAACTTCGGCCAGAACGACACGGTCCTGTATCCCGGCGCCTTGATTCGGGGCAACGGGGCCGCCGCGGGTACGCTCGTCCCCGCGATCCTGCCTGACGGCGTTACGCGCAACCCGGTCGACCTCTCGCTCGGCGGCCTCTCGGGAAGCAGCGCTTCCGTGGCTTTCCAAGTAATTTCGCCTATGCTGTCGGACACTCGCGTCGCCATTAATTCAAAACTGGCCGAGATGGTCGGGGCTTCATCCGCCGCCCAAGTTGAATATTCAAAAGAAGAAGTCAATTCTTCCGAACAACTTGCGCTTTCCCTCGGCATCGGCGTATCTTGGCCTACGGGCGCCAAAGTCTCCGGCAGCGTAAATCTCACGTCTACCGAGGAGAAATCCCGCGTCGTCGTCAGGTTCAAGCAAATTTACTACACTGTGGATATGAATACGCTGGCTAGCCCTGCGGCTTTATTCAAGGGTGCCAGCGAATCCACCATCAACAGTTTCATCGCTTCCGATAATCCCATGTATGTTTCGAGAGTGTCCTACGGCCGGCAAGTTTTCTTCATTCTCGAGTCCACCTGTTCCACGGACGAACTGAAGGCCGCCGCGGAAGCCGCTTTCGAGAAAGGCGTAAAAGGCACGGATACGGCCATGAAAGTGGACGTAAACGCGACCTTGTCCACCAAGACCGTTCTTGCCAATACCACCATCAAGGCTATCGTCTACGGCGGCGATTCCAGCGACGCCGTAGACATTAAAGACTACGACAGCCTGCTCGCGTTCATGAAAAACGGCGCAAGTTTCGACGCCGCCACAGGCTCCAACGCCCTGCCGCTCTCCTATCAGATGCGCTTCCTGAGCGACAACACGATCGGAGCTTTAAGCAGCAACGCCGACTACACGATGCGCCAGTACGTGCGCACGAAACAGCGCGTACAGGTAAAGTTCTCCCGGATCGTCTGTACCGGCGCCGATGACGGCCAAAATTCCCCCGATTTCTGGAATAGCGACCGAACCTTGGAAGTAAAAGGCGAAGCCAAAGTCCGAGCAATGAAAACCGGCATGCCGGAAACGACCGCCTATCAATTTCTTGCTGATTTCTGGGGAAACATCTTGAGCATAAATAACGGTGAGGAAAAAGTGCCTCCTACAGCTGCGACACAGCAACTCCTGTTTACCGACTTGAGCGCCAGCGATTCCTACATCGAAGTCTACCTCTCCTTCAAGGAAGACGACGCAGCGGGGGACGACGATCTCGGTTCCGTAACCGAGAAAATTTATCTCGCCAACAATTGGAACATAGAGCATAAATATTCATTCAGCGAAAGCGGGGCGAGCATCGACGCCTACGTCGACATCATGGTTTTGCCTTGAGCCCTTGGGCGGGACCGGCTTGCCGGGGCTATAATATTTTTTAACTTACAGCGGTGATCCCGTCGGAGAAAGCCCGGGGATCACCCTTTTTTTATCGGCATTCATCAGCAAAGCACGGCCATTTCCGGGATTAAATCTTAATTGTGATTAAGAATGACTGGAGCATGAAGGCTCACTAACTACACCGTTTTTTTATGCAACATTTAAATACACTTTAAATAGGCGCTTTTCCCTTTAATTTTGGTTCTTTTTATTTACTTTTCTTGAATTTCCTTGACATACGCGCGTGCGTAGCTGAAGATTCTGAAAGCTGGGCAGCTATTCTTGGCGGTATCGAAAAAGTGAGCTTAAATTGAAAATTGCCACTCAAAAGACCTTACTTCTCGTAGAGGACGAAGCCATCGTCGCGGCGGCTGAAAAAATTGAACTTGAAGAATACGGCTATACCGTCCGGATTGCGGCCTCGGGCGAAGAAGCGGTAGCTGCGGTCGATTCTTCCCGGAACGTCGATCTGATACTCATGGATATTAATCTCGGCTCCGGGATTGACGGAACCCAGGCGGCCGAAATAATCCTCAAGAACCACGACATACCCATACTGTTCGTGTCATCCCACCATGAGCGGGAAATCGTCGAAAGGACCGAAAAGATTTCGTCATACGGCTATGTCGTTAAAAATTCTTCAGCCACCGTATTCGACGCTTCGATCAAAATGGCCTTTAAACTTTTTTATTCGCACAAAAAAATATCGGAAAGCGAGGCCCGGTACAAATACCTGGCCGATAATATTCCGGATATCATCTACTCCCTCGACGGCGAGGGAAGGATAAAAACCATAAACAGCGCCAGTTTCGGTCGGTATGGATACGATAGCGAAACATCGTCCGGAAAACCTTTCCTGGATTTCATACATCCGGATGATCAAGAAACCGTCATCAGGTCCTTCGCGAGCGCCATCCGGGAACAGCGAACGCAAACCACGGGGCTGACGTTTCGTCTCCTGACCGACGGAGGCGAGGCACGTTGGCTCGAACTCAATGCCCATGCCCACTTCGATGCCAAGGGGGCATACATCGGCGAAGAAGGTCTTTTACGGGATATCACCGACAGGAAAAAAACAGAGGTCATCCAGCGGGAGAGCGAGGAAAAATATTCCAAAATATTCGAGGGCAGTCCTTTTCCTTTGATGCTGATCGATACGCTCGATGGATCCTTCTCCGAGGTAAACGAAGCCTTAATCCGCAATCTGGAATATTCCCGGGAAGAGCTGATCGGCAACAGCGCGATAAACCTTGGAATATTGGATCCCGGAACGATACTCGAGTCAAAACGCCTCATGGCCGAGACTGGCCAATTTTCTGATTTTGAAATTTCGGTAAGGACTAAATCGGGCGCAATCCGCGTCGGTACCGCGACGGGACAGGTAATACGTATCAGCGATCATCCCTACCTGCTGCAGACGATAACCGACATTACCGACCGTAAAAACGCAGAAACCATGCTGAACAAAGAAAAAGAACGCCTTCAGCTTGTGCTCAGCGAGACGAATACCGGAACATGGGAATGGAATATACAGACGGGAGAGGCGATAATCGACGAGGCCTCGGCGCGCCTGCTCGGGTATCACATAGATGATTTTAAACCCCTGACGCTGGAATCATGGATGCTGCTCAAGCATCCCGACGATGCCAAGACGTCCACCGAACTATTAATGAAACATGTGCGGGGGGAGATGGATTTCTATTCCTTCGAATCCAGGATGCTTCATAAAATAGACGGTTGGATATGGATACACGGCCGGGGCAAGATCATCGAATGGGACGCCGAAGGGAACCCCCTGCGCATGTTCGGAACCCATATAGACATTACCGAGCGTAAGCTAACCGAAGAGGCGCTGCAGGCAAGCGAGGCAAAATACCGGCAGCTCTACGAATCGATCATGGACGCCATAGTCCTCATCGACATGGACGGAATGATACTCTACAGCAACGCCGTCTTCCAGAAGATGCTGGGATATTCACCGTGCGAATTGTCGACATTGAACAATCGGAACTTGACCTCGGAAGAATCACTGGAAATGGAAAAAGAGTTATATGCGGGCCAGATCCTGGAACGGGGATTTTCCGACATCTACGAAAAAGAATACGTACGGAAAGACGGCAGCTTGTGTCCCGTCGAAATACGGTATTTTCTCCTTAAAGACAAGGAAAATAATCCTTCCAGCATGTGGGCCATCGTGAGGGACATCACCGAGCGCAAACACGCGGAAGAAAAGATACAAGCCCTTCTCGCCGAAAAGGAGCTTATCCTCAAGGAAGTTCACCACCGAATAAAGAATAACATGAGCACCATCGGAAGTCTTTTATCGCTTCAAGCCCAGTCCATGATTGAACCGTCGGCGATCAGTGCGCTGGAAGACGCCAAAAACAGAGTGCAGAGCACGATGGTATTATATGACCGATTATACCACTCATCGAATTTTACCGCAATTTCGGCTAAAGACTATTTGTCATCCTTGATCGACGATATAGTCGCCAATTTTCCGAACGCCCATCGCATAAAATTAGAGAAAAATATCCAGGATTTTACCTTGGACGCAAAGCGTCTGCAGGCGATCGGCATAATCATAAATGAGCTGATCACCAATATCATGAAATATGCCTTTACGGGAATCGATACCGGAACAATCTCCATGTCGGCCACAAACGTGGATGGTCATATAACCATCGGCATTCATGACGACGGAAACGGCATGCCGCTCTCCCTTACTTTCGAGAACTCTCCCGGTTTCGGGCTCATGTTGATAAAAGTTCTCACGGAGCAACTTGAGGGCTCGGTACGTATAGAGCGGGAAAAGGGAACAAAGATCGTATTGGAATTCGAAAAATAGATTACCCGTTTTCCGCTTGTGCCCAATCGCATTCGGTCCCATAATGGCAAACACGTATGAGCCTTTATTTTTTAATCCGATTCGACGGCATCCCTTATGAAATTTCCCTGGATTCGGGCGACCAAGGAGTGACCGGTTTACTTTCCATAAAAAAAGCGGATTTCGCAAAATCGGGACAAGCCGTCGTTTTCGAACGCGGTAATTTTACGGCGCTTGGGCCAAGCAAGGACGACTCGTCGTTCGCTTGCGCTTTAAAGCGGATCGTGCTATCCCCGGATATTGGAAAAAACCTCGACGCCGAAACCTTGAACCGCTTGGCGGGCATCGCGCGGCAGATCCGGGAAGAGATAGATTCGTCGCAGGAAGGCGCGCAGGCCATGGCGGCCGCCTTGACGCTGCAATTCATGACGATCATCGGGCGCGCCGCGCCGGCTTTGCCGAAAATCGATATCTGGAGCATCGCCGACGCGATCGCCCATATAGAAGAGAATTACGTCGATGCTTTTACCCTTGAGTTTTTCGTATCCAAATGCGCGCTGAACGTAAACGATTTTTCACGCCGCTTCAAGGAAAAAGCCGGCTGCCCGCTCTTCGAGTTTATTCACCGGCAGCGAATCAAGCACGCTTGCGCGGTTTTAAAATCTTCCGATATGCCTATAATCGACGTGTCATTCGCCGTCGGCTACAACAACCTTTCATTCTTCAACCGCTACTTCCTGCGCATCATGGGCGTATCGCCGCGCGCCTTTCGCCAGGCATCAACGTAACATCGTATCGGTTTTTTGCGTCTCAAATACAAGATCGTGCAAGACCTCCACCGCAAATCGCCGTAAAATTAAAACAGACAAGGAGGTTCCAGTGAGTGACATGGAGAAACGGGTTTCCGCGGACAATTTAAAATTTGACGCAGCAATCGTACTTTCAAGCGCTTCCATGAGCGCGTCGGACGTGGCAAGAATCCGGCGTAACGGAAAAATTACCATGGCCGCCAATGAAACCGGCAAAGCGCTGCTTGAGGTGGGTGGAGTCATTTTGGCAGAAGGCAAAATCATGAAAAAGCGTGGCAAAACGGCTTTCGTCATCACTAAAATGCTCGAAAGCGGCAAGGAGGCCGAATTATGAAAACGGGTACCATCAATGACATGAACGTGAGAGTCCAGGCGATACTAGGCGAAAAAACACTGACCATCAAGGAACTGGCCTCAATAGCGAAAGGGACGGTCCTTGAACTTGAATCGATTGCCGGCGAACCGATCGCTCTCTACGCGGCGGGTGAATTGGTTGCCCGCGGAGAAGTAGTCATCATCGACGAGAACTTCGGCATCCGGGTTACCGAAGTAGCCAAGACAGAGGCGGCATCATGAGCGAAGGCATGGACACCCGCCGCGTCCCCGGTACCGAAATCCTTGGAAAACGGGAACTTCTGGACCACGATTATCGGCTTAAGCTCTATGATTTCAGGCGTCCGGATAAATTCTCAAAAGAGCAGCTGCGCTCCATGCAGATTATAAACGAAGCGTTTGCCCGGCAAATAACCGCAGAACTTTCCAGTGCCCTGCGGCAAGTTTGCGAAGTAACGCTGACAAATATGGACCAACTATCCTATACGGAGTTTCTCGCACCCTTGCAGGCGCCCTCGCTTTTTGCGATATCAAGCTTCAATCCCCTGCGGGGCATGATCCTGATGCATATCGATAAATCGTGCACGGACGCGATCATCGAACGGCTGTTCGGCGCGCGGAGCAACAGCTCGGTGGAAATTCCGGTTTCGGCGGAGTTGACGCATCTGGAATTCGGCGCGATCGAGCCGTTGATCTGTTCCAGCCTTTCCGCCCTCGGCTATGCCTGGTCCAGCATCGAGGAAATTAAGCCGGCATTGGCTCAATTCGAAACCAACGCGATGTTCTGCGAAATACTGCCTCCCCTGGAAATGATCGCCTTGGCAAGCTTTTCGCTTCGCACGGGCGATTCTGTCGGAACGATGAACATCGTGTATCCGTACCTCATGCTGGAACCGATCCTGCGCAGGCTTACGTCGTTATATTGGCGCAGCGAAAACACACAGGCTCCGAAAAGCGGCGCACAAGTCCGGCTTGCATGGCGAACACCGCTTCCTTCGCAGATTTTGTCATCCGCAGGGAGCTTTTCAGTAGCGGAACTGGGAAAGTTGAAAAAAGGTTCAGTTATATTTTTACCCGAACCGGATTCAGGCTGGCTTCGCTGCGGCGCCGTAAACGTGGCGGAATTATCCGGTCTGACCAGAGACATCGGAAACGTTTCGGCCAATGTGGATACTCCCGAAGATTCTCGGGATGATGCCCTGCTGGAAGAGCGCACGGGTCACGATGCCGATCCTATGCGCTCATTGACGGCCGAAGTTCGCGAAGGCATGGCAGCGCTTAAGGCAGGCATGGCAAATGCCCTGGCCGAAATGAAAAGCGAACAGGAAAACCTGAAAGATACCTTGGTATTCGGCCAATCGGGCGAGGCTGTCGAGGGGCAAAGAATCGCATCTTTGGATACACGTCCCTTCGCCTCGCTTGCGGGAACTTCTCCGGAAACCTTGTCCCTCTCCTTGAACGGGGAACGGCAGCAACTCCTCGCGCTTGTGCTGTCCAATCTCGAAGACTCGCTGGCTTCACGCTTATTTACATTGCTCCCGGAGACAATCCAGCCGGAGGTCGCACAGCGGATAGCCACGATGGATTGGGTTTCGCCTACAACGGTAAAGTGTTTAGAAAAAATCATTTTGCGCGACCTTTCCACAGCCGTACGCGAGGGCGTGGAATCAGGAGGAATAGCCAAAGCGGCGGGCATCCTTAACCTGGTTTCGCGAGAGACTGAAAAAAAGGTGTTTGATTCCTTGGATGCAAACTCACCTAGGCTATCCAGCCAAATAAAGAAAAACATGTTCGTTTTCGATGACCTGTCGATGCTTGATTCCAAGGTAATCGCGGATATTCTTGCCGCGGTTGACGAACGCGACATGCTCATGGCCATGAAGCCCGTTTCAGAACTGGTGCGCGGTCGGCTATTCGCGCGCTTCCCCGAAGGAGAGCGAGAGCGGCTCAAGGCCGCCTATGCGGAACTTGGACGGATACGCCTCCCTGAATCGGAAGCCGCGGGATTGCGAATCGTGGCCGCGGTTCTTTCCATGGAAGAGGAAGGACGCATCGAAATAGACAGGGACGGACTAGCCCAATAATTTTTAATTAAGCTAGATATAAAAAACAGAAGCCTTTGAGACTTGCGAAGCATTTCCGGCGAATAGTACATATATTCGCCGGAAATATTTTTTAAAACTACTTATAGAACTTCGAAAAACATCAAATTAGCGCAAGCCCTATTTCAATATCAGGAATCTTGACACCGACCTTCCTGGAATTGATACTTGAACCATGAGAAAAGGCAACATACAACTCTACCGAAAAACCTATGAGTTTCTTGACCTATCACGAATCTTCGGTGGAATAATATTTATATGCCTCTCGTTGTTTCAGCCTTATTTTTTTCTGCGCTTTTACGCAGTTTTTTTTGTAATATGGTCTACCGGATGGTGGTTTTTGCAACATAACTGGCATGTATCAGATGCTTACCCCGGAGCGCAATATGTCCACATGATCAACGATTCCCTTATGGATATGGTTCTTTTTATTTTTTTTGGCACGGTTCACTCGCTTACTCCAGCTTTCTTCATCACAAAAACCGCCGGAAATGCCTTAAGTACTAATCATAAATTTAGTGAATTCTATCTCGCACTCAACCTGCCAAGCATTCTCTTAATCAGCATCTTTACCTGGCTCGGCCTTTTACCAAACATCAATGTATTCGGGAAGGTTAGCCCCATAACCCTTCTCGATCTCATCTTTGCCGTTTTTCTCTACAATACCGCTCAGATCGTAACCTTCAAGACAGTAAAAAATCTGGTCAATCATAACAAGACTCTCTTTAATTCCCTCATAGAGGAAAAAGCAAAGAGCGACCGCCTTATGATAAATATGATGCCGTTCAAAATCGCGCGCGAACTTATTGATACGGGATCCGTTGAGCCTGTTCGCGTGAAAAGCGCCACGATACTGTTTTCCGATTTCGTTCGATTTTCAAGCTCCACGCAGGGAGTCGAACCGATGGGAATCATCACGAGCCTCAACGACTACTTTAGCGCGTTCGATGAGATTCTTGAACGTCGAGGCGTCGAAAAGCTCAAGACCATAGGCGACGGCTATATGTGCGCAGGAGGTATTCCGAACATAACTTCGACGCATCCGATCGATGTCTGCCTGACGGCTCTCGATATGCTCGCAGTCGTAAGAAGTCGGTTCGGCATGTCCGGCAAACTTACCTGGGACGTACGCATCGGCATTAACACAGGCTCAGTCATTGCCGGAGTCATCGGCAATAAAAAATTCAGCTACGACATTTGGGGTGAAGCGGTGAATATTGCTTCACGTCATGAATCGAGCGGATTGCCAGGGTCGATTACGGTATCCAAGAGCACTTATCTGCTTACCAGCAAGTACTTCGCGTATGCAGAGCTTGGCCCAGTGGAGATCAAAGGGGGAAATTCGCTTGAAATGTTCAGGCTAACAGGATTCCGTCCTGAATGGGTCGACCCGGACGGAAAACCAAATTCCGGCTTTACTGCAGAATACGAAAAAATAAGCAAACAGGCCTGATACCTGGATCTTATTGGATTTCAGAACCCCGCGGCGCAATGCTGATCAAGCCTCAGAAACTCTCGTGCAGCCGGATTTTATGCACCTTGCCGGAGGCGCGCAACTCGGTAAAGAAAACATCCAGCACAAGGTTCACGGGTACCCGCACGAGCAGCGTCATGCGGGTATCCTTCGTTTTGTTATTCTGCGATGCGTCGATGCTTTGTATGCTTACGCCGTGCGCCTTGAATATCTCGTCGATGGACTTCCTGTCTAAAAAGCCGTTGGTGCACCAGATTTGCAGTTGCTTGAGCCGCTCGGTCGGAAACAATTTTCGTTCCAGCGGTTCTATCAAGACGAGGGACAGCAAGACGATGCCCAGGGCGAACAGGGAGATTTCCCACATGCCCGCGGCTATCGTCAGACCGATACCCGCCGTAGCCCACAAGGTCGCCGCGGTGGTGAGCCCCTTGATGTTGTTGCCGATCTTGATGAACGCGCCGGCACCAAGAAAGCCGATTCCGGAAACGACCTGCGCCGCGATACGTCCTGGGTCGCCCGTACCGGGGTTGATGGTCTGCGGCAGCCAAATAGATAACAGCATCATCAGGCAAGCTCCGAGGCCTATGACGATATGGGTGCGCCAGCCGGCAGTCTGTTTACGTGCTTCGCGTTCGAGTCCGATGAGACCGGCCGCCAAAAAGGTAAGCAGAAGACGGGCTGCCGCCGCCTGAAAGTCGATTATCGGGCTGCCAAGCCACACAGATAGTTCATGCATATAGTCTCCGTCGATACAGATTGCAGTAAGTCGCCATGATCAAGTCTACTGGATATCAGCGAAGCGGTCGAGAGTCTGCGCGAAAAAATTATATACTTGACGGATGCAAAGGGATGGTCCAGACTCGAGTTTCCGACAAAACTACAGATTTTATTTTAAACGAAAAGCGGTTATTAACCTTAACCGCATCTTTTAAGCCACAGGTGACGAATAGACCACGGAGGGGAAAACCATGCACTTCCGTTCAGCACTCACCATCGCATTTTTCATATCCCGCAAGTAAAGTCGGCGCGACCTTCTCCGTGCTTTCCACCGTTTCCAGGATAGAGGAAAGTTTCCGCGGAGCTTCGCGATTGTCTTCAATAGAAATCCCATCCAACGTCACATACATAAACTCATGGGCATTTTGGCATTGCAGCTCGCTAAGTTCCATCTCACTCCCCGACTCAATTACGGAACTCGGCGGGTGGTGCGTTTTCGACGGCTGCACTTCAGCAAAGTCCATTCGCCTGCCTTCAGGAATAAAAAGCATCGGTTACGGTCTTTTCAGGAGTTGTTATGCCTTGACAAGCCTCACCGTACCCGCAGGAGTCGCCAACATCGGGGAACGTGCGTTTATTTACTGCGTAGCGCTTACAACCCTCGAACTCGAACCGACGACTCCTCCAACGTTCGCAGGAAACACATTTGAGGGCTGGTCTGACTTCGCAGCAATCATCGTGGGACGGTAACGAAGCATCTTCGTCACGAATTTACCGCAGGCTTATTCACTTCCGCATCGATTCTCTTGCTGGCATCCATGCAGCCTGCGTAGATTTTTAAATATGCCCCAGTGCTTACGAATTTCTTAATTCGTTTCCCCAATATTGAAGCCATCCCGTATAATCGTATAACCTTTGCTGTCTGCGATTGGAGGCTTCCATGAAGATTCCCGGAATGTACCTTACCGTAATGGTGATTGCCCTCAATGCGGCTTTGGGGGCCCAACAAGCTCCCGCGCAGGGATCGGGCGGAAAGGTACGCCTCATCGCCGAGGCTCGCTTCGAGACCCGCTCGAGCTTCGTAACTTTGGGTGGACGCTTGGCTCCCCTCCGCCATATCGACCAGACAGCCGGGGTAGCGGGCATCGTCTCCGCCATACACGCCTATCCAGGCACTTGGGTAAAGGAAGGCGAGCCTATACTCAGCATCACCCGCGACGTTCCCGGAGAAAGCTATCAGCCGGTGGTGATACGCGCCCGCATCGGCGGACGCATTTCCGACATAAAACCGGCGGCCGGCAGCGAAGTGGGAAGCGGTACCGTGGTTGCAAGCCTTATAGACGATTCGAGGTTGACGCTCGAAGCTTTCGTGAGCGACCGCGACGCCTACAGGATACGGGCTTTCATGCCGCGCGAAATAAGCGCCCGCTCAGCCGACGGGGCAAGCCTGAAAGGCAGCCTCACGGGAATCTCCCTTGAACCCGATTATTCGACGGGGCTTTTTACCGCCCGTTTTCTCTTCTCCGCAAATCCTGAGGCACGCGTAGGCATGGTTCTCTATATCGACCTTCCGGTTAGCCAAGTACGCGGAGTATTCCTGGATAGAAGCTTGGTACAACGACGCTTGGGACGATCGCTGCTCTGGGTTATGGGAAAGGACGACAAGCTACTTTTAATCGAGATTAAGACAGGCGCCCTTTTTGATCAGCAAATTTGCGTTTCCTCCGGAATAGAGGCGGGTGACCTTGTATTACTGCGCCTCACCGGCAAGGAGACCGAAGGCATGACGCGAGCAGACTGGGAAACCGCAGCCAAGGCGCTGCCTCCCGCGAGCCCCGGCCAGGCAGGCCCGGGATTCCAATTCGGTGGACATTGATGATCCGCGGTATTTTTAAACGGAACGTCGGATTCATACTGCTTTCCGTTATCCTCGCGGGATGCGGCGTATTTTTATCCTTGAAGCTGCCGGTCATGATGTACCCGCAGACGCAACGCCCTCAGGTAAGCGTCCGAATTAGCCACCCTGGCCTTTCAGCGCTGGATTTCCAGAAGTCGTACTCCGCCCGCATCGAGTCCGGCCTTTTGGCCGTATCGGGCCTGGAACTGCTTTCCAGCACCTACTCCTCCGATTCAAGCTCATACGATCTCCTGTTTGACTGGAAGGTAAAAAGCCTCTCGGCGAAATCAGCCGTGGAATCCGCGATGACCACGGTGAACGCCAGCTTGCCTGAGGAGCTCAAAGGTTCCTGGCAGGTTCGGTATCGGGAAAGCGAAAACGCAGGATTCTTGATTCTCGGGGTGCTGTCCGATATCGTAAATCCCGAAAAAATATTCGAGATGCTCGTAGCCGGCGTTGAACCGGAACTCGTAAAGCTTGTCGACGCGGAAGACGTCAGCATCTTCAATGTCGAAGAGCTCAAGGCAGACATAACGCTAAAGCAGGAAGTCATGCTTTCTTACGGCATCACCATAAACGACGTAAACCAAGCGCTGCAAAGCGGCTTTTCCCTGACGCCGCTAGGCCGCCTGAGGGAAGGCGACCAGCGCTTTACCGTGCGGCACCTAAAAAAAAGCGGCAACCTGGACAGCCTCTACCGCCTCGAGATAAAACGCGCCGGTTCCTCGAGCGTATCGCTGGACGATATCGCCGTCATCGATATACGCTACACGGTGCCGCGGCAAGTGTTCCTGGTAGGCTCGCGGCCGGCGGTTCAGCTTACCGCGACGCCGATAGAAGGCGGAAACCTTACGCGGCTCAGTTCCAAGCTCATGGGCATCATGGAAAGCGCTAAAAAAGACGGGCGCCTGCCCGCCGATTCGGAATTCGTGTTCTACCTTGATCCGGCAAAATATATCAACCGTTCCATAGACAACGTCGCGCAAAGCGCCTTGCTGGGCGGAGCGCTCGCCATCCTGATAGTTTTTATTATCTTGGGCGAGCTGCGCAATACCTTGATCATCGCGCTCTCGCTGCCGATCTCGATATTGCTCACGTTCATCCCCATGTATTTTTTTGGCATGAGCCTCAACCTTATCTCGCTGGGAGGCCTCGCCCTCGCGGTAGGCATGATCGTGGACGCCACCATCGTGGTGACGGAGAACATACATAGATGGCGCTTCGAAGCCCTGGCGCCCCTTACCGCGCCTACCTGGATGGACATCGTGGTAAAGGCGACGGCGGAGGTTCAGTCGCCCGTAATCTCATCGACCTTGACCTCGGTGCTCGTTTTCCTTCCCATCTCCTTTACCGCGCCGCTGGCCAACGCCATCCTGGGCGACCAGGCCCGTACCGTGGTTTTCTCGCTCATGGCCTCGCTCATCGTGTCTCTCACCATAGTCCCGCTCATAGCGTGGATGATGTACCGCTCGCCTCGGCAGAGGGCTCGGGCCCATGAGCCTCCGCGCGGCCTGGGCTGGCTTTCGGTTAAATGCATGGACGCCGTCATCTCGCTTTACCGGCGAATGCTCCGCAGCCTCATCAAGCGAAAGACGACAGCGCTGCTTTTCCTGGCAGCCTCATTCTCGGCGCTCGGTCTCTGCCTGGTTTTCATAATGCCTTCAATACCCAAGGAACTCCTTTCGACGCCTCAGTCGGACAGGATCGTGCTTCTTTTCCGCAATGCGGAAATTACCGACACCGTGGATGTGATGGAAAAAGTAGTCCCGGACATCTTGGCCAGAATCGATTCCAGCTTAGGTAAGTTCGCGACCCAGTCGTTTGTAAGCCTGCGAGGCCAGTTCAACCAAGTATTCATCGATCTTGCAGACGCTTCCAAAAACGACGAGGCGCAGAAGCTTCTGGAAAAAGAATTCGTGTCGCAAGGCAGCTGGTACTTCAACATCATGTCATGGGATCCCGCTGCCTTGCCGCTGCCCATTAGCTACGCCTTGCAGATAAGCATTTTTGGCCCCGAAGCCGCTAAAAAAGTGGAAATACTGGACGGCATGCAGCGTCTCATCAACCAAAGCGGATTATACCGCCGCGCCTTTACCCGGCCCTCTCCGGCGACCACCAATGAATTGATCCTGGAAAGCCGCCCGGACACGATGGGCAGCCTGTCTTCTTGGAGCGAATCGAACCTCCTCGCTTTAACCCGCAGAATACTCAGCGGCACCTCTTCCACAACCCTCGCGGAAGGGCAGACCGAAATAAGCGTTTCCGCCCGGTATCCGGACACTCTCGTGGATTCAAGGGAAAAACTGGAAAATTTCTTGATTCCCTGGAAAAACTCCTTCATTCCCCTCAAGCATTTTTTCAACTTCAAGACTCAAATCGGCATCTCGCAGATTTACGCCGAGAACGGCGAACTGGTGTACCGCCTCTACGCGAACATGGGGCCGGGATCCACCGACGCGCAGATGGCAAAGGCAAAAGCGAGCGTCAAGGAATTACTGGATCTGAAACTCAAGCTGCCGGAAGGCTATTCCTGGGCTTTCGACAACCCGCGCAAAGACATGGACGACGCTCTCTCATCCCTCTTCGTCGCCTTGGCCATCTCCGTGGTCTTGATGTACCTGCTCCTGGCCTGGCAATTCAATTCCCTCGTCACGCCGCTCGTCATCCTCGTGACGATTCCGCTGGGACTGATCGGCGTTATCCTGTCCCTCAAGGCTTTCGGTTCCGTAATAAATCTTAACTCCCTGTTGGGAATGATACTTCTTGGGGGAATCGTGGTCAACAACGCCATCATAATGATAGACTTTTACGAAAACTCGCAGGACAGGCACGGAAACCTGCTCGACGCGCTCATACACACGGCGGGCATCCGGTTCCAGCCCATCCTCATAACCACCCTCACCACGATAATCGGCATGCTGCCTCTTGCCATCGGCCTGGGCTCCGGTTCCAACATACTCAAGCCCCTCGGCATAGCCGTCTCCGGCGGCCTGACCGTTTCGACCATCCTGACCCTTTTCGCCGTTCCAGCATTGATACGCCTGGGTATGAAAGGCGAAAAAATAAAGAACGAGGGGAAAGTTGAGCCATGATCAAGCCGACGATTCGAAAGATAATACGGCCTCTGGCCTTCGCCGCCGCGCTCCTGCTCGTCGGGCGCGCGTTCAGCCAGGAGTCTCCCGTGGAACGTGTTGACCTGAGCCTCGAACAGGCGCTTGTCATGGTCGAGCGGGCGAACCCCGACCTCGTCGTCGCCGCCATAAGCCTCGAAACGGTGTTACGGGAATATAACGCTCGCATGAGCGCCTATGTTCCGTCCTTCAACGCCAGGTTTTCGCTCGGCCTCGGAAGCGCCCTTTTCCTGAAAGGCGATTCGGGCCATGGCTCCGGCGCCGTCGACCCGACATCCATCGGCCTCAACCTGGGAATGAGCCTGCCTCTGGGCAACGACCTGCGTTTCGACATTCGGCAAAAAGGCTCCGATCTTGAAAGTCAGCGGCTCACGCTCGCCGCCGCAGGCGCGCAGGTGCGACGCGATACGCGAAAGGCTTATTTTTCGCTCGTAAAGGCCGGTGAAGACCTGGAACTGCGCAAGCGCGCCCTCAAGCTCGCGGGCGACCGCTTCAACCGGACGAAATCAAAATACGACCAGGGGCTCAGTTCCGAGCAGGAGTACCTGCGGGCCGAACTGGCGGTACAGACGCTTCGTCCCGCCGTGCTGCAGGCTGAGGCGGATCGCGCCAAGCTCATGCTCGCGCTGGCGCGGATACTGGGTTTCCCGGGCAAAGTCGACCTCGCGGTGTCCGCCAACCTCGACGACCTCGCAGATCCCATCAAGGCTGAAGAAGCGGAAAACGGCCGCGAAAGACTGTCGGACGGCAATCAAATAAAAAAATATAACATCGATTTGGATGGACTCCGCGCAAGCCTCGAAAGGGCGAAAGCCGCTCTCTTGCCGACTTTTACCGCGAGCCTCGCCTGGTCTTCGAGCGTCAAGGGCGCCTTTACCGCCGACGCCTGGGCCGGCCTCCAGGACTCCGCATCGCTGAGCCTGGGCATGAGCCTCCCCATCGATTCCTGGATACCCAATTCCAAGGCGGCCCTTGCGCGCATGCGAATCGAGGACAGCGTAAAAATCCAGGAACAGAAACGCCGGACGGCCTTGCGTGCCCTCAATGACAACCTGGATCAGATACTTTCCGATATCGGGCTGCAGAAAGAGAACATGAACCTGAACCGACGGGCCATCGTGCTCGCGCAAAAATCCATGGACTGGACGCGGCAGGCTTACGACCAGGGCCGGGCGGGCATCAAGGATCTCGAGGATGCGGAGGACGCCCTGTTCGGAGCCCAGTACAATCTCATAGCCAATCGCTATAAATACCTTACAAGCCTGTGTGATCTGGCTTATTTACTCGAGTAGGAGGAAACAATGGGTGATACGGTAATCGTTTACGTAACCAGGACGGGCAATTGCAGGACGCTCGCCAACGGCTTGGGCGAGATTTTAAAGGCTCCCGTCCACGAAATTATCGACCTGACCAACAGGAAAGGTTTTTTCGGATTCATGAAGGGAGGCGCCCACTCCTCCATGAAAGCATCCACGCCGATACGCGACCCCGGCATAGCGTTGACCGGCGTGCGCTTGGTCGTTCTCGTGCAGCCTATTTGGGCGGACAATATGTGCCCTCCTCTGCGTACCTGGCTCCAGGCTCACAAAGAGGAAATCAAGGGAGCGCGCCTGGCCTTGCTTGCATCGCAACTCGGTACGACGCCGAAAAAAATCCGCTTAAACGTGGAAAAAGAATTCGGACCGTTGGCGGCGTTCGCAACCATAGCCGAAAGCATGGAGCCCGAAGCAAAAAAAGCCGCGGTACAGGCGTTCGCTGCAATGCTGTAAGGAGCAGCCTTAAAAAGCCCAGGCAGCGGCGGTAACTCCTAGGCGCGACGCTTTCTCCATGATTTCAGCGTCGACGCCTACATCGCCTTTTCCCTCGGCGGAGGCAACGAGCGAACCGATTACCTTGATTTTCAGCCACTCTTGATATACCTCGAATTCTTTGACGAGAGGGTTTGCGTATAAATCCAGGTTTCCCTGGGTTTGGCACGCGACCACGATAAAACCTTTACCCTGCAATTTGAAATTACTCCAATTCTTATCAAGCAGCGAGTAGCATCGGTCCAGAAGAAGTTTCAGAAGCGAATGCATGGAACTCCACCAGATCGGGGTCGCCAACACGATTATGTCCGCACCTGCCATTTTTTCCGCTATCGCGCCAAAATCATCCGCGATGTTGCAGGCGCTTGCGCCGTCCTCATGGCAATATTCGCATTGAACGCAGGGCTTTATAACGTGATCCGCCAAATAAATCTTTTCAATGTCCGCTCCGTTTTCGCCCGCAGCCTTGAGTAGGCTGGAGACGAGCGTATCGGTATTGCCGCCCTTCCGCGGACTTGCCATCAGCGCCAGTATTTTCTTTGTTGCCATCGCAGCCTCCATTTTGTCGTCGGCTGCATGATACGGCATAAAAACCTATCCGTACATTACTTACTTATTGGTGGGTATGGCGTTCCGCGCGGTCCATTCGGTTTCTATGTCCACGCCGATCATTTGGAATATGTTCACGGCCTTAAGCAATCGCAGTCCCCGCTCTTTCAGGAAATACTCCACCTTCAAGGGATACCCGGGGTACTTCTTCTTATCGACGATTCCATATTCCTGTAATTCATGGAGATGCTGCAGCAGCATTTTTTGGCTTATTCCATTGATCTCTTTGCTCAATTCAGACAGGCTTTTCGTTTCTTGCAGGGTCCAGATTATTATAAGCTTCCATTTTCCCTTTATGATATCATGCGTAATTTCAAGCGAGCATGTTTTTGACTTTCTTATCTTCACCCGTCTCCCCCTGCAATCCCGCATCGCCTGCCTACGTGCTCACTCGATGCGCGCGGCAAGTCCTTCTTCATATTCTATGCAGTACGCGATGTTGTCAACGCGTCCATCGACATCTTTAAAATCGATCGTCCAAGCCCGGTCTGGGTTAATGAATTGCCCCTCCGCCTTTGCGTAGAACTTATAATCCTTATTTTCGATTACTGCGATTAATTGACTGCCGTACAGCTTTATTTCAATTACCAAATCTTGCTCGCCATGGCGGCCTTTATAGCTACCCTCGTAGGAACGCAAGATAGAGGCTGGTACTTCAAGGGCTTTTAATGTTTCCTGCCTGAATTCAGGCCAGCCATATTCCCGCGACAAGCTTCGGAAAACCTCATCCTGCAACCCGTCGCCGTTCTCGGAATTCGTCATGATCACGGCTCCGCACCCTTCTTGGACCATGCAGTACATCATGCATCGATATCCCTCATTGGCTCCGCCGAATGTTATTCCCGATTTTTCCCCTTCACCGCGGATAATAAAACCATACGCCATGGTTTTTAGATTCTTGCTCACCAGCGTCTTGGCGGCTTCCCGGGATATATCCAAGCGGGACTCAGCGCGATTCGCCTTCAATATTTCAAGGACTATGGTCGTGTAATCCGCAGGGTTGGTCCATAAACCGGCAGCGGCTTTTTCCGGGTACCGATGATAGCCGCCATGTACCCTTTGTCCGTTTTTAAGATGCCCTTTTGCGACAACCGACTGCTCCGCTAACGACAAGTTTTGGGAGAAACCGGAATGCCTCAAGGCAAGCGGCTCAAAAATATTTTCATCCATCGCCTCTTCGTATGTTTTTTCGCAGCTATCCTCGATCAGCAATTGCAGGATTTCATAGCCGCCTCCGGAATAGCTCCATGTATCGCCGGGAAGTAATTCCACCTTTACGGCTTCCGTATTGGCCGGTGGCTGACCCTCGAGAATCTCTGGCAGAGCAGGAATTGCGGCTTCCGCGGAATAGCCGGGAAATCCCGATACATTGATTCCACCCTTATGCAAAAGAAGCAATTGCGGGGTTACCGGCTGCTTTTCCGTCAGCTCGTTTTCCGGAAGCCTCCAGGATTTCAACTGGTCGTTCAGCGGTTTTTCCAGATCGATTATTCCTTTATCCGCCAGCTTAACCGCTAAAAGCCCCGTGAGCGGCTTGCTCATGGATGCAGCCTGGAATCGAGTCTCCACGGTGACCGGTTCAGCGGATTCCTTGTCCTTGATCCCGTAGGCTTTGACGCACTCGATCGCGTTATCCTTGATAACGGCAACGCTTACGCCGAGAACTCCGTAATAGGCCATTCGGTCCAGCAGCGAATAGGAAACCGGCGGCTCACCCTCAATGGCGATCGCAGGCAATAAACCAATTTCAAACGCTGCGGTACTGTCAATCGTGTTCATGGGACTTCCTTTCTCGTGGTTTAGCATTACTATTTATTTACCTGAAATATTTTCAGCCGAGTTGAACGCCGCGTCTTCGATGCCGTTCATGATGCCATCCAAATCCGTTTCGCGGTTGATGAAAAGAGCGACCGCATTTCGCTTCCGGACATCCATGATAACCTGGGTATGAACACCGGTATCTCCGCCTTCGTTCGCATAGTAGGTATTCGCGTTTTTGGAAATCAGGAACCATGTGTAAAATCCGGTGTGGGCTATTTGGGGAATCGGCGTGATCGTTCTGAGAGTGGGGAACTTCAGTATATACGGCGTATCTTTTGCGTTCAAATAGCCCTCGATGAGTTTTGCGAAATCCGAAATCGAAGTCCTCAATTGCCCGGCGGGATAATCTGGATATCCATTATGGCCTTTGAAGACAAGGCTTCCAGCGGCATCCGACGCATAGGTTTTAGCGACCGAGTCAATATCAAGGTTCCGGAGGTACCAGCTGGTATTCCGCAATCCAAGCGGCTTGAATAAATTCGCCTGGCAATAATCCTCAAAATCGATTCCGGTGACATGTTCGATCATCAATCCCAGCACCGCGTATCCGGTGTTCGAATAATCAAAATTTTTATGATCCACGGCGTTGGAAAAATGTTCCGGGCAATAAGATTTTCCAAGGGGATACAAATAATCATATAAAAAATCCGCAAGACCGATTTTCGGGTCCCCTTGAGGATTTCCCCAAAATTGATCATAGAAGCCGGCGTCATCCTTTATTCCCGCTCGATGATTTAACACATCACGCACGCTGATTTTCTCCGCGGGAAAATTCGGATTAACGACCGTAAACGGCAGATACGAGCTTATATCGCCTTCTAAATCGATTGTGCCGTTTTCCACCAGTTGGAATACGGCAAGGTTTACTACCGATTTTGAGATTGAAGAAATATGAAACGGAGTGTGCACGGAAGCCGGAAGCTTATTCTCCAAATCCCTGAATCCATCTGCGCTTAGATGAATCATAGCCCCATCGCGAATAACCGCGACCGCTATGGCTGGAATGTGTCGTGCATCCATTTCATTCTTGATGAGTTCATGGATTTGGTAGTTGACGGGAGATTCAATGATCATTACTTACTCCTTTAGCATATTGTATTGCATCGTTAAATTTATAGCATTATACATTGTAATAACAAGTATTAATTTTGTCAAGGATTTACTTAACTTCTTTCCTGTTTATTTCCACTATCGCTCTCAACTTATTGCTTGACAAATACTTAGGTACCGCTAAAATAAAGTTGCACAAAATAGCCTGAGGAGCACTGAGCGTGGAGCATATAAATATTTTCGGACTTGTTCTCTTTTTAATTGCCGGGGCATGGTCTGCGGCAGCGGTGCACAGAGAGAAAAGTGTGTTCGCCGGGGATTTTCTCGAGGCTATGTGGAAAAACTTGATATGCTATATAGCATACAACCTGTATATGACCGTCTTGCTGTATGCGCTTGAAAACGTTCCGACGATCAAACCCTTGCTTTCATCGCAACCCTATCGCTTTTTTCATGGCATGGTGGGAAACGCTCTCATGATTACCATGACCTATTACTTTTGCAAGATGGTATTTAAAATCGGAGGTAAGAACCTTCCCCCTATCCTCGCAAAAGGGCTTCCCCTATCTTTCATTCTTCCGTTTGTTGCAACGATAGTGCGCGTATTCGTCTTTCCTACCGGTGAAAATTGTTCGCCAGAGCGTGTGTTCTTGCGCTTTTTCATGATGCCGTTGCATTCGCTATGCCTTGGAAGCATTGTTTGGCTCGTCCTTTGGAACCGTAAGCGGCCCAAAGGTAAAGAACGAACGACAGTCACTGTTTTCGCCCTTTTCCAGGTTATCTGCTTTCTCTTCTATATAGATACGGCAACGTATTATCTGCCTTTCCTTCATCCCTGGCCAGCTCTTGTTTCCATCCTTTACAATCGCGGGACGGAAATCATCTATGCGCTTACCCCTTGGATCTGGCTAAAATTTTTTTATATTCCATTGAAAAAAGATCTTTGGTCGGATATCAGGAGCACGGTCGATTTCGAGTCCTTCCATCGGGATCACGAACTTACGAAAAGAGAAGTCGAGGTTCTCGGCTTGCTGGTGGAAGGCCGCAGCTATCGGCAAATAGGCGAAACCTTGTTCATCTCGGTAAATACCGTAAAGAACCACGCTTACTCGCTATTCCGGAAACTGGACGTCAGCAGCCAGCACGAGCTGATTGGAAAAGTCGGGGACTATGGGCGCAGTACCACCATAAGCCCCGAACTAGTCCAATAGATTCAGCCGTCTTGCTTAAAAAATAGTATTGGCAAACTACTTTTTGGACTGAGCTTGATTGAGCCAGAGCCGCGATCGACCGTCTCCGCCAACAGCCCAAGTATTCGCAGCCACGAAAATATCCAGATTCCCGTCTCCATTCAGATCCGCTGCCGCGGCTTTAGAAATATTGGGAGAAATCATCTTTAAACCGCTATCCTTGAAAGCGCCTTTTCCATCGTTCAGCCAGATGCGGGGTGGAGATCTCCAACTTCCCGTAAACGCATCGAAGTCGCCATCGCCGTCAAAATCTCCCAGCGCAACGCACATGCTGTAGGCTTTTCCCAAGCTCTGGCCGCTATCGGTGAAAATTCCCCTGCCATCGTTCATCCACACCGTATCAGCGGGATTCGCGCCGCCATGCGATGAATTGGCAATAAACGCATCCAGGTCGCCGTCGCCGTCGAGATCCCCGAGAGCGACTCCGTAGGCATTCGTGAGACCGAGGCGCTGCGCGCTGTCCGTAAATATTCCCTTACCGTCGTTTAACCATAAGACCGTTGAATTATCTGAATTTTCCCCATTATTGGATACCATGGCATCCAAGTCCCCGTCTTTGTCCACGTCTCCCAGGGCTATGGAAGTTCCGGAGAAGGAGCCGAGCCTCTGACCGCTGTCGGTAAATTTTCCTTTTCCATTATTTACGAAGACTTGATCCGGTTTATTGCCCCAATTCGTAACGAATGCGTCCAGATCGCCGTCGCCGTCGATGTCGCCCAGGGAGACGGACGAGCTTTCGGGGCTGACGAGCGACTGGTCGGTATTCGTGAACTTACCTTTTCCGTCATTCAGCCATACTTGGTTTGAGGTTTCCTCCGTAAAAAAAATATCACTATACGAATCGCCGTTCAAGTCGCCGAATGCCGCATGGCTGCTTTTCAGGAATCCCTGCTCGCTCAGCGTAAAAATGCCTTTGCCGTCGTTGAGCCGCAAGGAACTGGGAATGTCGCCGGTACTGTACAGAGCATCGATATCGCCATCCCCGTCCACGTCGCCGAGAGCCACGCAATTCCCGGCGCCTTTTCCTAAATCCTGACCGCTATCGGCAAAAGAAACGAGCGGAACCGGTTCCTGGCTAACTGCCGCAGGCGTACTATTTTGCAGAGGCGAATCGGGCCTCTCTTGAATCCGTACGCAGGAGAATGAAATTACAATCCAAAAAACGCATAAGGCCAAAGTAGTAGTGCGCACGGCCGCGCCTGTTTCATCCGTTTTACTCTTCATGATTCCCCTTTTCCAACTTATCCGCATCGCAGATAAGTCCGTCATTTGCTTAACCTGCCTGGCATAGCCGAATCAGGTTGGGCGATTGCCTGATGGTTTTACAATCGCAATTCCATTCCCAATATTTTATTTTCCGTTTTGCTGAAATGTACAGTAATTGGACCCAGCAAGGCATCTTGGGTTGTATTCCACGAAATTGTAAATGAGGCACCGTCAGTAATGTCATAGGTCGTATTATCTTTAAATTTCCCGTCATACATGGTTCCGATTATTGTTTTGTCGGTTGAACCGCCGATATATTCCCATGCATCCTCGCGATATTTATTATAACCATCATCGATAATGGTACATGAGGCAACCATAAGCAAAACAGCGGCTGATACCGACATTATAAATTTATTCATGATCGCTCCTTCTGGGAATATTAACATTTCCTTCCATCTAAAACATTTCGAACATGAATGGCACCTCCTCTAATCACAAGATTTTTTACCCGGAATGTCAAGCATCCACCTGAATTGATTGCCCAGGCCATGCTCATTTTTCCAGTATGGGGGAAAATGTGGGAGTAGTAGACCTGCATGATGTTCGAGCTGTTTAAACCGACGCCGCCCAGTGCGTACAATCTGTCATCCATCAAAACCAGATAGCCTCCTGCCATGGTTTGAGGCAGCTCGCCTATTTTTCTCCAGATTTTTAACACCGGATCATAAGCGTCAAGGCTCGCTGTTGAAACATCGGTTCTAATTTCGTACCCACCGGCAATAACTACCTTGCCGCCTATAGAAGTTCCCGCTGCATAAAATCGAGAAGAAGGCAACGCCGGCAATTGTTCCCATGTATTGGCCGCTGGATCATATACTTCAACCGCCAGGGTGTCATTCCAGATATCCGCCGAATCTCCTCCACCGCCGATAACGAATATTTTACCGTCCAATTCCGCTACGACGGGATTATGCCTCGGAGTAGGGATTGGAGCCTTTGACTCCCAAGTGTCCGTCGAAGGATCATAGGCTTCATTTTTAGCGGAAAGCTTTGTCCAGCTTTCCAACCCACCCATGACATAGATTTTGCCGTTAACTACAGCACAGTCAATATGCTGCCTTTTCGTCGGCATATTGGCCCCCGGGGTCCAAGCATCCTTCAACGGGTCGAAAATTTCTACGACAGATGAAAAAACATCACCTCCGATCGCATAGAGCTTGCCTGCAACAGCCGCCAAGGCGAAATTTGCCCTTCGAACTCTAAGCGGCGCTTTTTTTGTCCAAGTATTGGCAGCGGTATCGAATACGAGGTGAAAGTTTCCATTCACTCCCATTGTCTCCCTGCCTCCTATGACATGAATTTCGTGCCCTAAGGCAATTGCCCTACCGGCGAAATTTCCTGTAGGCATTGGTGCAGCCGGAATCCAGGAAATCGCGGGCTTTATAGCCTCCGGTTGTGACTGTAAGCCAAAAGATACAAACACGAAGGCCAGCATCAAGGCGCTTCGCGCAAGCGATTCATTCTGTTTAAAAAAACTAATCATAACACCTCTCGTCCCCATAGCATAATTTCTCGAAAATATTAGCGTACTTATGGCATAATCCAAGAATCCAGCTCTTTGTTGAACAGCACCGCCTCGGGCAGATTCTTCAAGATTAATTCCCGACTGAACGGCGGTTCCGTAAACGCATAGTGTCCCGGAATAACGTAGGAAGCTTTGATGCCCTCTTTGACGTACTTTAGTCCTTCATCGCCTTCTATCAGGTAAAAGTGCTGCATAATCGCGAATGCAAGCTTTTTTTCGGGGAAGTTATTAGCGCGAAATTCTTCAAAGCTGAATTGCGCGGAATCCATATCGCCGGTATGAAAAAATGAAATACCGTCTATCGTTACTACATACCCATAATTCTCCGGTTCGCCGGAACTTGGGCTGCCGTGGGGAAGAGCATACGCTTCAACGCGAATATCGCCGAATTGCTTTACGTCCGGCTTTCCCTTTTCAGCATGAAACGTAGCGATCCGCCCGCTAAAATCGGAAAATTTGGCGCTTACTTGCGCAGTCGTCGCGAAAACCGTTTTTTGATTGTTCGTAAGAAACCGCCGAATAGAAGCCCGCCCATAATGATCTTCATGCTCGTGGGTTACCAGAACAAGATCGACGGAATCGAAAGGCGGTTCACAGTTCATCGATTTTTGAACAATATAGGATGGAACCGTGTATTGACCTGCGTACCCAATGAACAGACCGTCGATTATCACTTTTTTATCATTGACGGTAATCAGGAATCCCGCGTTTCCCAAAAATGTTACTTTGACTCCTTTAAATATTTCGGCTGGATCTGAACTGATCACGGAGGTTTGCACAGGTACGCTCGGCGCAACCGGAGGAAGCTGTTTCACCTTGCCTCCGGATTGACATGCCCCAAAGACAATCGAGAGGAGGGAG
This sequence comes from uncultured Treponemataceae bacterium, assembly GCA_964485395.1. Classification (GTDB taxonomy): domain Bacteria; phylum Spirochaetota; class Spirochaetia; order Treponematales; family UBA12059; genus JANNSO01. Next base: position 108,061 of record CAZAJF010000005.1, read on the forward strand.
CATCCAATAATAATACCTTTTCCGATTCCCATGATGTTCTCCTTATTATCCGTGAAGTTTCGCCGTAGCGTCATCACCGTAATAAGTATTCGCCCGCAATGCACTAGTGAAATCGCACTGATTTGTAAAATTCGCCGGTTTGATGTTTTTCAGGATTCGATTTGCGGCATTTACAGCTGATTTTTGATTGCGGGATCAAGCGTTTTGCCTGGGCCATCGGAGTGAGACAATGAAAATAAAAACCACCAAGCCGAGTTCAGCCAAGCCGAACAAATAATAATACGCCCAGGTTTCCGCGATGAGATTGCCTACATTGACGAGGAAGAAAATAGGACTGATTACCAGATTCAGGATACGGCTTAATTTTGCGCCGGTAAAAACGGAAAGAAGGATCATCATGCTGGGAATGAACATCAAGCATGCCGCCAAAAATAGACTCAGCTGCGTGGTGTCGAAGAATCCCATGCGGCCATCCAGCATGCTATTCAAGACTCCCGGCCTGAACAGCGAATAAATATCGCAATAGATGTACAGACACATCAACGATATCCATGCGGACATGATGATGAGCTTTGTGTCGGGTCTGCCGTCGATAAGAGGTAGAGTGGTTTTCATTGAATCCTCCATAGAAATAGTACGAAGAAAGTACATTATTCCCGGGAGAATGTAATTGATTTAAGTTAAGATCGATCGGAGCCGGGTTTAATCTCCGTCTTCTTGGAAAGCCGCTTGCGTATCCTGCTCAGAGATTCGGGTTTGACCCCCAGGTAACTGGCAATCTGATACTGCGGAATCCTCTGAAGCAAATCAGGTCGTTTTTCCATTAGGTCCGTATAGCGTTCCTCCGGAGTCGAAGTTTTATATCGAGCCAGACTCTCCTGAAACTTTTCAGCCATTATTTCGGACATGGTAAGGCAGACCGACTTAAGTTGGGGATATTTCGCGAGCATTTTTTCTTCCTGATCGGCCGTGCCCACCACTGCGATGGTATCCTCCATGCACTCGAGAAAGTGCATGGAGGGAACATCCTTTCCATAACCTATGGGGAGCACGGATTCTTCCTCGATAAAAAAACCGATAGTCTTGTCTTCTCCCTCTTTCAGGATATAGCTGCGGATGCATCCTTTTAAGATAAAATAACCCTTGCTTGCCCGCTCGCCTTCCCGTAAGAGGATGGTTCCCCCGTGGAATTCCTGAACGAGCGCGCTTTTCGACAAAACGTCCGCAAGATCTTCGGAGATGGGAATATAACGAGACAGATATGATATCAATTCGCTTGCCACGGGGAACCTCCTTTTTTGGTTTTTGTGCGCGAGCCTTGGATTATCGAGTCTTACGCACTTTCCGCCTGATGACCGGTAAACTGAGCCTTGTACAGATCCGCGTAAAACCCGCCCTTTGAGAGCAGCTCATCGTGCCTGCCCTGCTCGATTATGGAACCGCGGTCCATCACGAGGATGAGTTCCGCATCCCTGATGGTGGACAATCGATGGGCGATCACGAAGGCCGTCCGGTCCGCCATGAGCGCGGTCATCGCCTTCTGGATAAGCACCTCGGTCCGCGTATCCACCGATGACGTCGCTTCGTCCAGTATCAAGACGGCCGGGTTGGCGAGTATCGCACGCGCGATCGTCAAGAGCTGTTTCTGGCCTTGCGATATATTCGTGGCTTCCTCATTGAGTATGGTGTCGTAGCCATCGGGCAGCGTCCTGATAAAATGGTCGGCGTGCGCGGCTTTGGCCGCCTGGATAATGTCGCTCTCGGCGGCGCCGTCGCGGCCATAGGCGATATTCTCGCGTATCGTGCCGTTGAACAGCCAGGTGTCCTGCAGCACCATGCCGAATATCGAGCGAAGCCCGGCGCGGGGCATCTTGCGTATGTCCACACCATCCACGCTGATCGTGCCGTCTTGAATCTCGTAGAAGCGCATGAGCAGATTGACGAGCGTCGTCTTGCCCGCTCCCGTGGGCCCGACGATGGCTATCGTGTGCCCTTTCTTTACGTCCAGCGAAAGGTTGCGGATAAGAGGCTCCTCGGCCTTGTAGCTGAAATCCATGGCCGTAATATTTATTTCACCGTTGATTTTCGCGGGCAGGACTGCATCGGCGTCGTCCGGCAATTCCTCGGTTTCGTCCAGCATCTCGAACACCCGCTCGGCGCAGGCTACGGTAGACTGGATTACGTTGGCGATGTTGGCCGTCTGCATGATGGGTTGGGTAAACGACCGGGAATACTGGATGAACGCCGTAATGTCGCCGAGGTTCAACCTGGCCTTCGTCATCCAAAGGCCGCCCACGACTGATATAAGAACATAACCCAGGTTTGACACGAAGTTCATGGCGGGGAACATGATTCCGGAGATAAATTGCGCTTTCGAGCCGGCCTTGGCCAAGCGCCCGTTGATAGAGTCGAATTCCTCGAGCGCTCGTTTCTCGCGGCCGAAGGCCTTGACGATAACGTGCCCCGAATACATTTCCTCGATATGGCCGGAGATCGCCCCCAGTTCCTTCTGCTGCGCCGCGAAAAATTTCTGCGACTTCTTGGCGGTGAACATCGTGGCTATGATGTACAGCGGCAAAGTTCCGAGCACGATCAGGGTGAGCGTGCCGCTGATGCTCAGCATCATGATCACGAAGCCCACGAGCTGCACGATCGAGGTGATTCCCTGCGTGATGCTTTGCTGCAGGGTGGTTGAAATCGTATCCACGTCGTTGGTGACGCGAGAAAGAATTTCTCCATGCGGGTGGCCGTCGAAATATCTCAGCGGAAGCTTTCCCAGCTTGCGGTCCACCGCGCGGCGGAGGTCGTATACCGTGCGCTGCGAAACCGTGGACATGAGCCAGCCCGAGGCAAAGGTGAACAGCGCGGAAAATAGATACATTCCCAAAAGGAACAAAAGGATTTTTCCCATCCCGGTATAGTCCAACTCGCCGTTGGTCGATTCGACAGCAACCAAGGCATCTTCCATCTGAGCTTGGGTAAACTTCATCCCCGCCATGCCGCTTTCGGTATTCGCCGTCGCGTCGGTTTTTGTCGAACCGAACGCTGCCATGGCTTCCGGTGGGAGCTTCGCGAAAATAGCGAACATGGATCGCAGCGCAGCCGCCTTTTCCTTGCCGCCGGTCAGGTTTTTCAGTTCCGGCAGCGCCATGAACTCGCGGAGCGCGCTTACCAGCGCGGGACTGGGCTGCGAAGGCGGAACTTGAACCGCCCCCGGAGCCGCTGTACCCTGCGCCGCTGCCAGAGCGGCAGCCTGCATTGCCGCGGCTTGCATCGCCTTCATCTGCGAGGCAATCGCCTCGCGCGCCTTGGACTGCGTATCGGACATTTGGCCTACGAGCATCCTGGCTACAAAAGAATCCTTAACTTTATTCATGACCTCGCCCATGATCTTGGGGCTGGCGATGGTAAAGACGGTACTGGCGATGGCAAGAACGAATACGACCGCCAAGCGCACCCTGTGCGGTTTCAGGTAGGCCAGCAAGCGACGGAGCGTACCTTTGAAGTTCTTCGCCTTCTGCACAGGTCCGCCCATATGGCCGCCGGGGCCGCGCATGCCGAACGCCGGCCTTGCCGGAGTTAATTTTTGTTTATTCATGTCGCTCATGCCAATTCCTCCTCGGAAAGCTGGGACGTGGCGATTTCCCGATAAACCGGGCAATCTTTCATCAATTCAGCATGCGTTCCCATGCCCGCCACGCTGCCGTCCTCCAGCACGATTATCCTGTCGGCGTCCATGACCGTACCCACGCGCTGCGCCACCAGCAGCACCGTGGCGCCTTCTATCCGCTCCTTGAGCGCGGCGCGGAGCTTCGCGTCGGTCTTGAAATCCAGCGCGGAGAATGAGTCGTCGAAAATATATATTTGCGGGTTTCTTGCCAGGGCCCGCGCGATGGAAAGCCGCTGCTTCTGGCCGCCGGAAACGTCGGTTCCGCCCTGGGCAATCTTGTGTTCGAATTTCCCCTCGAACGACTCGATGAAATCCATGGCCTGGGCCGTGGTCGCAGCCTCCGCGATCTCCGCATCGCTCGCCTCCGTGGCGCCAAAACGCAGATTATCGGCTATCGTTCCGGAAAACAGGACCGAGGCCTGCGGCACGTAACCGATAGTCGCGCGCAAGTCAGCCTGCCTCAGGTCCTTTATGTCGATGCCGTTGACCAAGACCTGGCCGGAATCCACGTCGTAGAAACGTGGCACCAGCTTGACGAGGCTGGACTTGCCCGAACCGGTGGATCCTATGATCGCCGTAACTTCGCCGCAATGCGCGTGGAACGAGACGTTCTTGAGCGCTGGCTGCTCGGCCCCATGATAACTGAACGTAACATTCTTGAACTCGAGATCGCCGCACACGCCCTGGGGCAGCGGCTTCGGGGCAAGAGGATCCTTGATCGTGGGCTCTATGGCCAGCACTTCGTTGATTCGCTCGGCGGCAGCCTGGGCCCGGGGAACCATGATGAACATGATGGACATCATCAGGAACGAAAACATGATCTGCATTGCATACTGTGTGAACGCCATCAGCGAGCCGAGCTGCATGCCGCCCGAGTCTATGCGCTTGATGCCGAACCACAGGATGGAAAGGCTGGTAATGTTCATGATCATCATGACCGTGGGCATCATGAACGCCATGAGTCGGTTGACCTTGATGTAATTTCGGGTAATGTCGTCGTTGGCGGCGTCAAAGCGCTCTTCCTCGCGGGCAGTGCGGTTAAAGGCGCGGATCACGCGGATTCCCGTCAAGCGCTCGCGCAGCACGAGGTTCAGCTTGTCCAGTTTTATCTGCATCGCCTTGAACAGCGGCATGGCCTTGGATGCCAGCAAAATAATCGCCAGCGCCAGGACCGGTATGGCCACCGCGAGCGTCAGCGTCAACGGCTTGTCTTTTTGATACGCCATGACGATGCCGCCCACGGCCATGATCGGCGCCATTATCATCATGCGCATGATCATGATCATGACGTTTTGCACTTGGCTGATATCGTTGGTGGTCCTGGTGATGAGCGTGGCCGTACCCAGCTTGTCGAATTCGTGCAGGGTAAAGCTTTCCACCTTGGCGAATACCGCGCGGCGCGAATCCTTGCCGAAACCGGTCGCGATGTACGACGAAAGAAAACTGGCCAACACCGCGCAAACCATGCTGGCGCCCGTAACGAGGAGCATGAACCCGCCCCTGGCCGCGATATACTGCGTATCGCCGTTCATGACGCCCTTGTCGATGATGTCCGACATGAGCGTGGGCAGGTACAGATCCGCCATCACGCCGAAAAACACGAGAATCAAAACCAGCGATATCTGCGCGGCGTACGGTTTCAAGAAGCGAAAAAGTCTTAACATAATCCGGAACCCTCCTTGGGATCGTTTCCGTAGCGAGAGGAAAAATACTCGGAAGCCTTGTTCAGCAGCATGGTAAGCCGCTCGCATTCCTCGATGCCGATATTCTCTATTAGACCGGTGAATTTTTGCGCCATGGCGTCATGGGCTTCCTGGATTGCCTTAGCGCCCGCGTCGGTAATGCCGATGCGCACCACGCGCCTGTCCAGCGGGTCGTGCGAACGCTTCACGAAACCCCGGGCTTCCAGGGACGTAATGAGCTGCGTTACGTTACCGGCGGATACCGACAGGCTCTCCGCCAATTCGGAAGGTTTCAGCCCTTCGCCGTCATGTGTTTTTTTAAGGTGCATCATCAGGAATATTTCACCCGGCTTCATATCCATCGTGGAAAAAATACCCGTCTTCGGCATGGCGAGGCGGTTAAACCGCCGCACGGCCATCATCAAGTTTTTTGGACGCAGGTCCGTTGAATTTGGGGGCACGGATTATTCTCCTTTAGTCTATAAAATGTTTAGTTGCTAAAGTATTTAATTTCCCCTGTAAAGTCAAGTAGCGCCTGATTTGCATCCACCTTGACAGCAGGTTTCTTAAGCATAAAAGTAAAGAGTAGGCATTTCTGGCATACAAGACATCGTTGAAGGCCACTATTGGTTTTCAGACAGGATTATACGCCCGGATGGAGTGTATTTGAAAACGGCAAAAGCCAAAACATTGAGTCCACAAAATATCCCCGCGGAAAAAAATCTTCCAAGGTTTTTATCCTTCTATAAAAACAGCGATTTCGTCATTCGCCTGAAAGTTCGATTCATCTATTATTTCTGCCTCAGCTTCATAGGCATACTTTGCGTCGTTTTGTTCTATAGCGCTTCCATCCAAATTACCAGCAATCCCGGCGGTACGCTTGACTGGCCTATCCTGATCGGCGAAGCCTCCGGATTGCTGGTCGTCATCGTGTGCCTTTTGGTCCTTGGAAAAGGCTACTATTCCGTCGCCGCGCACCTCTTGCTATCAACGAGCCTGTTCATCACCTGGGTCATCATGCTCGTGGATAAGGGCGGAGATCCCATAAAAAAGCTCGACTCCGTCGTATTCTCGCTGTCCATCCTGTCAATGACGCCCTTGATCCTGTCCAGAGGCAAACGGTTCATACCGCTCTACTTCTGCCTGAACGCGGCCGCGCTCCTGCTTTTCATCCTGTTCGCGGTTCCTGACTTGACTATTCCCCTGTCTTCGAAAATCGATTATTTCGCGGATACGATAATCTCCCTCCTGTTCATGGGCATAGTTTCCTACAATATCTTTTCCATCTACAAGACATCCCTGGATAAAATAAGCTCGGAAAACAACGATCGAAAAAAAGCCGAGGCAGCTCTCCGCATCAGCGAAACACGGTTCCGGCAGCTTTTCAACCAGGCTCCCGTACCCATGGCCTTCATCGCTGCCAATGGAACGGTAATCGACGTAAACCAAAGCGTAGCGCAGGTATTCGGTTACGAAAAAGAGGAACTTTTCAATCTGGATACCATGTGGAGTACAGTCTTTCCCGATACCGCGGCAAGGAATTCATTTCTGTCCGCCTGGCAGGAAAAAATTAAAAAGGCCGGGGAATCGGATACTCCGATCTCTCCCGGAGAAACCGAGATTAGCTGCAAAGACGGCAGCGTCAAATCCGTCATCATCAGCGCCGCGAGGCTGGACCATGGCATCATCATAAGCCTGACCGACATGACCGAGCTGAAAAAAGCGGCTGAAGAAAAAGAAAAACTCCAGACGCAGTTGAACCAGGCGCATAAAATGGACTCCATAGGCAAGCTGGCTGGAGGCGTGGCCCACGACTTCAATAACATGCTGGGGGTAATACTCGGATACGCGGACATGGCATTGGAAAGAATCCCCGAGGCGGATCCTTTATATGAAGAAATCCAGCAGATCATACACGCCGCCAACCGCTCCGCCAACCTGACGCGCCAATTACTGACGTTTGCCCGGAAGCAGACTATCTCGCCCAAGCTGCTGGACTTGAATCTCGCCATAGGAAACCTGCTCGCGATGCTCAAGCGCATGATCGGCGAAGACATCGAGCTTGCCTGGAAGCCGGGAACGGGGCTCTGGCCGGTCATGGTCGATCCGTCGCAGGTAGACCAAGTGCTGGCAAACCTCTGCGTCAATGCGCGCGATGCGATAACGGGCATCGGCAAAATCACGATAGAGACCGGCAACGTAACCCTTGACGCCGACTTCTGCGAGAAAAATCCCGGCTTCATACCCGGCCGCTTTGTCCGTATTTCGGTAAGCGATACGGGAACCGGCATGGATGAACAGACGAAAGCCCAGATCTTCGAGCCCTTTTTTACCACCAAGCAGCCGGGCAAGGGAACCGGCCTGGGTTTGGCCACGATTTACGGAATCATAAAGCAGAATGACGGTTTTATTACCGTTTCCAGCGAGCCCGGATACGGTACCGATTTCAAGCTATACCTGCCGATAGGAAACGCGGACGCAAAAGCGCTTCCGCTCTCGGATTACACGGGTAAGGAAATATACGGAAACGAAACAATACTGGTAGTCGAGGACGAACCCAGCCTTCTTGAGCAGACCTGCGCGATGCTGCAAGGTCTCGGCTATCGCATCCTGCGGGCATCCAATCCGCTGGAGGCCCTGAGTACCGCGGAAACATGCGCCGAACCCATACACATGATCCTGTCCGACGTAATCATGCCCGACATGAACGGCAAGGATCTGGTCGAAAAAATCCATGCCCTATTTCCCGGCATCCGATATCTGTTCATGTCCGGATACGCAGCCGACGTCATCGCTCATCATGGCGTCCTGGACGACGACGTTCCTTTCATGCAGAAACCTTTTTCCAAGAAAGACCTGGCCTTCAAAATCAGGGGCATCCTGGACAGCGTCCTATAATCCACCGCCTTGCATAATAACGCGTTTCAAGGCAGGATCATTGCATGGTCAAAGCAAAAAACTACGTCGCGGGTTTCGCGATAGCCCTGATTTTCGGTTTCTCGTTTCTATTTACCAAAGGCGCCCTGGATGTGCTTTCACTCTCCGAACTGCTGTTCCTGCGCTTTTCCGTCGCCACCGCGACGATGCTGGCATTGCGCGCCTTCCGCGTCATCAAGCTGGATTACAAAGGCAAGAACCTACGTCCGCTCCTCGTCATCGCCCTGCTGCAGCCTATTTTATATTTTGTCTTCGAGACCATAGGCATCTCGCTTTCTTCCACCTCAACGGCCGGAATCATCCTGTCGATTATTCCCGTCGCGGCGGCGCTCCTTGGAATTCCGCTGCTGGGCGAGAAACCGCAGGCCCGGGCTTTTGTCTTCATCGCGCTCTCGGCCATCGGGGTCGCGGCGGTCGCGCTCGGCAAAAGCGGCATGATTCCCGGCTTGGCGGCGGAAAATCCTTTGGGGCTTCTCGCGCTTTTCGGCGCCGTCGTCGCGGCCGGATTCTACAATGTCCTGGCGCGCAAGCACTCCGGAGTCTTCAGTCCCTCGGAAACCACGTTCGCCATGATGGCCACCGGCGCCGTATCGTTCGGTCTATGGCATCTCGTCGAATCGATCGCGCGCGCTTCGCCTTTTATTTCGCCGAACGCGGCAAGCGCCGTTCCCGCGCTCCTGTACCTCGGCTGCGTTTCCTCGGTAGGCGCCTTCCTGCTCATGAACATAAACCTTGCGGCTTTGCCAGCCTCCCAAGCCACCGTTTTCCTCAATCTCGTTACCGTCGTTGCTGTTTTCGCCGGCTGGGCATTCCGCGGGGAATCCGTGGGCATACTGGAGCTGGGCGGCACCGCCTGCATACTCGTGGGCGTATGGGGAGCCAACAGGGTCAAGAAAACCCCGGAGCTGCTGGTCTCGGAAACAATGTGAACGATCGGAGGTTTCGATGAATCCTGATGTCGACGAATTTTTAGCCAAGGAAAAAAAATGGAAGAAGGAATTCGAGAAACTGAGGACGATCCTTCTCGGCTTTAACTTGACCGAAGGGCTGAAGTGGGGAGTTCCCTGCTACATGCACGAAAAAAGTAATATTATTTTAATGCACGGATTCAAGGAATACTGCGCGCTGCTGTTCATTGAAGGGGCCTTGCTGAAGGATGAAAAAAGAATCCTGATCCGGCAAACCGAGAATGTGCAGGCAGGGCGCCAGATCAGGTTCGCAAACGCGCAGGAAATAATTGCATTGGAACCGGTGCTCAAAGCCTACATCCTGCAAGCCATCGAAATAGAAAAATCCGGCTTGAAGGTAGAATTTAAAAAAAATACGGACCTCGGACTTCCCGAGGAGTTCCAAAAAAAGCTGGATGAAAACCCTGCCTTGAAAACCGCATTTACGGCATTGACGCCGGGACGGCAGAGGGCGTACTGCCTCTATTTTTCCGAGCCTAAGCAATCCAAGACCAGGGATGCGAGAATCGAAAAATGCACCCCGCAGATACTCGAGGGGAAAGGCCTGAATGATCGATGAATCCGCCAATGTCCATATAAGCAAAACATTCGCCCTTTTACATTGATAACCCGCAAAAATGGTTTTATAATCAATTAATGGAGAGTGCCCAATATGTTTAGACGCTACCGAAAGTTAATATTTACCGTTACGTTCGTGGTTATCCTAACCGGGCTCGCCGCCCTCTCCGTATCTTCGGGAGCATTGAATTTTTTCGAGCAAAAACTGCTGGATTTCAGATTCCTTGTGGTGAATCCTGGCAATAAACCTTCGCAAGACCTGGTATTCGTGCAAATCGACGAGCATTCGCTCAAAAGTCTTTCCACGGACTGGGGTACTTGGCCTTGGCCCCGGGGCCAGGTAATGACGGACCGTGTCGTCAATTACATCCTGGAAGGCAATCCGAAAGCCGTTTTCTTCGATATTCTATATCCCGAATACTCGCCTAAGCAGCCGGGCGTCACGCTTCCCGAGGATGACCGAGCCTTGGCCGCGGCGGCGAACGCCTGGTTCAATATCAGCCATGCCGTGCAATTTGGATCCTATGATCAATCCCTCATCGAGCAATCCCCGGCACTGCCCCCGGCTACGGACGATTCGTTCGCGATACCGCTGACCAGAACGGCCGGAGCCCCATCCTTGGCTATCGGTTATGCTCCCACGCTGCCGTACAAAGAACTGCTCGAGTCGGCTTCCAACCTGAACCTGGTCAACGAAAGCGCCGATAACGACGCCGTTTCCCGCCGATATACGCTGGCCATGGAATACCAGGGCAAATATTACCCTTCCATGGCGCTCAAAGCGCTTAATTTCATGTGGGGCGTCGACGCCTATGAGCTGCGAAAAAACTGGATGATCCTGACGATGTCGGATAAATCCATTCGCGCTCTTCCGCTTACGCCGGACGGTCGCCTGCAGCTTTCTTTCTATAAGGATCTCGGCGAGATAAAAACCTATCCTATCGATTCTATCGTCGCCTCCGCGCAGCTTCTCAGCAACAACCCCAATGCCAAGCCGGTAATACCCGCCGATTGGTTTGCCGACAAAATCGTGGTTATCGGATCAACGGCGACCGGTCTGCATGACATAAAAAACACCCCCATGGGCAGGATCGGCGGTTCCTATCTTCATCTCACCGCAATGAGCAACTTGATGCTGGGGCATTACGTTACCCCGCTAAGACCGCTGTTCGGTATTTTTATTATTTTTCTCAGTCTCGTAGTCATCGTTGTCGCGACGCTATGGGTACCGCATCCCTTACTGCGCAACACCTTCGGATTTCTCTGGCTTTTCATCATACTCCTTGTTTCCATGCTTCTCTTCCGATTTGCTTCCGTAACGGTGGATATGGCCGATACCCTTGTTTTCTCGCTGATAGCATTGATCGGTTCCATCGCGTTCCTATCCATGACCGAAGGAGCGGAAAAACGCTACATCCGCAGCGCTTTCAGTACCTATCTGAGCCCGGACGTAATCAAGCAGCTGGAGGCCGATCCCAAAAAATTGGGCCTTGGCGGAGAAAAGCGTCAGATGACCGCGATGTTTACCGATATCAAGGGCTTTTCCACATTTTCCGAGAAACTCGATCCCAACGATCTCGTCCATTTACTCAATGAATACCTGGGTGCCATGAGCGATATTATCCTGGATAACCATGGCACCATAGATAAATACGAAGGCGACGCCATCATTGCGTTCTGGGGTGCTCCCATGGATCAGCGGGACCACGCGGCACTTGCCCTAAAATCCGCCATAGCCATGAAAAGCCTGGAAAAGGATCTAAACCAGAGATTGATAGCCAGCGGAGTGGCTCCGGGACCGCTAATGACGCGCTTCGGCATCAATTCAGGCGACATGACCGTGGGCAACATGGGCACCAAGCGCCGAATGAATTACACGATCATGGGCAACCACGTAAATCTGGCAGCGCGACTGGAAGGCGTGAATAAAATATATGGTTGCTGGATTCTGACGAGCCAGGATACAAGGACGATGGCCGGTGACGACTTTATTTTCCGGGGACTCGACTCGGTTCGGGTGGTCGGCATATCCGAGCCGATCCGTTTGTATGAGGTAATGGGTCTACCGGGGCAGATCGACTCCACGGTAACGGAGTGCATCGGCCTTTTCGAAAAGGCCATCGGTTTATATGAAAAGCAGGAATGGACAGAATCCCAAAACCTGCTTACCGAAGTGCTTCGCCGGATTCCCGGAGACGGTCCGGCTAAAGTATTCCTGGACAGGATCGCGGCATACCGGAAAAACGCGCCGCCCGAAGGATGGGATGGCGTCTTTGGAATGAATACCAAATGAAAACGATTCCCCAAGGAGGAATATCATGAAAACAAGAATGATGTGGCTGGCCCTGTTGGTCATGCTGGTCGTTCCCATGAGTCTACAGGCGGAAAGCCTGTACGTAAGTTCCAAGCAAGCGTTCCTGTTCGACAAGGCGGCGGCCAACGGCAAGCGCCTCGCAACCCTCAAGCAGGGGGATATGGTCACCGTCGTAGCGGCAAATGGCGACTGGTATCAGGTTAAGGCGGGTAATCCGCAGGTTACCGGCTGGATCAATAAGCTGTTCGTGGCCAAGACGCAGACAGTACAACGCCAGGATTTGTCGGTAGGAGTCAGCGACCTCAGTACCGTGGCTACCAGGACCCGGGCTTCCGCCTATACGACATCATCCGCGGCAACGCGCGGCCTGAGCACGGATAATCCGCGCGAGCGCGAGAATTTAGCCTTCAGCAGCTACGATTTTACCGTTGCTCCCTGGCTGGATACCTTCATCTTCGACGAGAGTGAAATACTCGCCTTCGCCCAAAACGAAGGACTGGCTCCCTGATGCATCGCCTCCTCCGAATCGCCGTTCCTCTGGGCATGGCTCTATGCCTGCTGGTGGTTTCATGCGCAAGTTCGCCTCAAGAACAACAGGAAGCGGATGCGGCCCAGGCCATACAGCAGGAGATCGAGGTAGGCAAGGCCGCCCTGGCTAAAATCGCCGGAACGTACGGAGTAATCCACGATCGGGAAGCCACCGCTTACTTGACCCAATACCTGCAAAGCCTCGCGCTTTACGTGGAACGGCCAAGCCTGCAATACCGCTGCGTAATCCTGGCAAGCGAGCAGATAAACGCATATTCGCTTCCTGGTGGTTATATTTGCATTACATTAGGCGCGTTGAAGGCGATTCGGGAACCCGGTGAGTTGGCCGGTATCCTGGCTCATGAGCTCGGGCACATCAACAAGAGCCACATACTCAATCACGTCAAGATACAGGTACGGAAAGATTTCTGGGAAACCCTCGGCAGGATAATCGCGGGATCGCGGCTGGTCATCACCGGCACGATCAACCAGATAAACGATCAGATAGCGGAGCGCCTTTTCCTTGAAGGCTATGCCGCGCCGCAGGAATTCGAGGCCGATGCCTACGCCGTTACCTTGCTGCAGCTCCTTGATCTCGACGCCGATCCTTACGTTGAATTCCTGACGCAGCTTGAAAAAACCGCCGGTAACGCGGAGCAGGCGAACCTGGATAAAACGCACCCGCCGCTTGCACAGCGCGTCGAGGCGATGCAAGCACTCACCGGCGATACGGGCAAACCCTATCCGCTTACACCTGAATTCCAAAAATTCCTGGAATTAATCGCGAACACAAGGATATCTTCATGAGCAACCAGCATCCCGCCCGGCGCGCGCTATCCATAGCCATCGCAGTATTGCTATCGGCTTTCCCGTTACTCGCCGACGATCAGCACCACATCAACCTGTTTATCGGCGATCGCGCCGCAGGAATGGGAGGAGCGTACACGGCCATCGCCGACGGTCCGGAGGGGGCGTATTACAATCCCGCCGGGCTTGCTTTTTCTCCGTCAGTCTATATTTCCGTTTCTACCAACGCCGTACAGCTCAAGAATCTTACGTATTACGACATCTGGAATAATTTCGACCCTACGAGCGATATTAATTATTCCCGCGACTCGTTTTCTTTCGTACCCAATTTTTTCGGCACCGTGCAGCGCAACGGGCCGCTCGGTTTCGCCTTGACGATGGCTACCATAGAAAGCGAAGCCTACGATCAGCGGGATAAATTGGCCCTACCGATAGTCGGTCTGCCCAATCCCCTGGATCCCAGTAAAGACGCCAATTTAATACTCAACGTTTCTTACTTCAGCAGTACGGCCAACCAGGAAATCGGAACATCATGGGGATACCTGGTAAACAGTAATTTTTCACTTGGATTCGGCGCTTTCTTTGGCTACCGGGACACCAAAATAATATTCGAAAACCTGCAGAGGATAGAAGGATACGACATTTTCCAGGATCAGTCCTATTATTCGCGCAAGCAAACCTTAAGCATGAGACCAAGCTTGGGCTTGCAATGGGCCTTGAGCGACATGGTAACCCTGGGATTAAGCAGTACGGTCAACCTGCCGTTCCTGGCATGGTCCACCTTTCAAAGCACCAACCTGAAGGTAGACGCGGACGGACATGATACGGGATCCCTACTGAACACCCCCTTGGAAATAGATGTAACCAATAACAGCGTCTATGTTTCCAATGTTTTCGCCTTGCAAAACCTGGTTGGTCCAACCAGCATCAACAGCACGCTCGGCGTCGGACTTTTTCTCTCTTCCCGATTCCTCATGGATGCCGATTTCTCGGTTTATGTTCCCGTAAACGACCTGTACCGCGTGTTTACATGGAACGCGGCTTCCGGCCTGGAATGGTACATAACGCCCAATTTCCCGCTCCGTTTCGGTTTGTTTACCAACAACGCCAATACCCCGGCAATCCCGAAAAACGGAACCGCAACCGGCTACGCCGACCACGTCAACCTCTACGGCGCCAGTCTTTCTCTCGGCTATGCCACTACGAATTACGATATTACGATAGGGGTAAACGCATCCATGGGGCGGGGAGAGTCCCAAATATTAGTAGGAGATACATCCATCCAAATCGCCGATGCATCATCCATCCAGGTATTCGTCGCGGCTAATTTCCACTGAAATACGCCGCCCTCAAACCGGGGGCGGTTTTTTTAAGTACCGCACCCGTTGCGTGAATCACCGGGATATGCAAAGCGCAAACCGAATGGCGATGTGAAATCCGCGCTCGCCTGAAACGCTCAATTCCGCGTCGATCTGCTCGCACAACGACCGCACAAGCAATAATCCCGTTCCGCTGCCTGCCATGGATGCCTGCGCGGTAGAGCCGATTCCATCGTCGTCCAGGCGTAAAACCGCGACATTATCGTTGGAATCGAGGGAAATGCGAATTGAGCCGCTTTGACCGTCGGGATATGCGTACTTCAGCGAATTGGTCAGGAGCTCGGTTACGATCAATCCGAGGGGGGCGGCAATATCCATGCCGGCTTTTACGGGAACCATGCAAATCTCAAGTTGATGCCTGTCATCGAACGACATCAACGTATGGGCGATGCGTCCCAGATAATCATCCAACGGGATTTCCGCCATCGTGCCTTTCTCATACAGCAAGTCATACAGGGCGCTCATCGACCTGATGCGCGAAACAAGCGTTTCGAGGTACGCGGTGATGATCGGGTCTCCCGTAACGGGAACGGTGACTCGTACCAGGGACAGTATCATGGAAAAACTGTTCTTTACCCGATGCTGCAACTCCCGCATGAGCATGCCGTTTTCGCCGATCGATTTACGCAAGCGGCTTTCCACCTCGATTCGCACGGCAATTTCTTCTTCGAGCGCCTGGGTTCTGCGAAGAACCTCTTCCTCGAGTTTCAATCGCAGGCGCCGCAAATCGGTTTGGGTCCTTACGCGCAGCAAGGCTTCTTCCTCATTGAAGGGTTTCTGGATAAAATCGATACCCCCCGCCTGAAAGCCCTTGATCCTGTCTTGAGCATCGTCCAGGGATGAAAGAAATATAACCGGAATATCCCTGGTGGACTCATTCGACTTGAGCCGCCTGCAGGTCTCGTAGCCGTCAAGGCCCGGCATGAGCACATCCAGCAGGATCAAGTCCGGCTTGCTGGACGGCGCGGCCGACAAGGCCAATTCTCCGCTGTCCGCCAGCAATACTTTATAACCCGAACGCAAAAACAAGTCGTGCAGCCATCCCAGGGATTCAGCCTGATCATCGATAATCAGCAAGGTCGATTCATGTTCCATCACGTTCTCCACGCTGGCCGGCGGCCAAAAGCCTTGTTTTCAGCTCGGTATATTTTCGCGATTCGGCGAGAGTTTTTAATTGGGCGATAAGCTTGGCAGGCCCGGTTTCCAAAGATCCGATCACCGACAAAATCGCGTCCGGCTCAAGGGAATCCAGCGCCTTGAGCAGTAACGCCCGTTCTTCTCCTGAAAGAGCCATTACATCGGAATCTCGTACGTTTTGGGTATCGGCCTTTTTATCCGCCTTCAAGATTTTCGCATCCTTGATCTCGCGGAATTCCAAGCCGAGAAACCTGGTCAAGCATTCAGCCAACTGCCCGATAGCGATCGGCTTCAACAGAACCGACTCGAATCCCTCGCCTTCCAGCAGTTCTCTATCCACGGCAAAACTGGACGCCGTCACGGCCACTATCGGCAAGTCGGCGGCCCCCGGCAGATTCTTAATAGCCTTCATGGCGGCGATCCCGTCCATGCCTGCCATCCGGATATCCATCCATACCAAATCGGGCAACCGTTCGGCGCACATGGTCACCGCTTGCCTGCCGCTTTCCGCTATCAGGCAATGCACGCCCAGTTCCTGATGAAAGCTCTTCATGAGGAGCCTGTTGTCCAGATTATCGTCGACAATCAGGCAGACACGGTCCTTCTGACCAGGTGCCAGCTTGAGGAGAATATCGGTCTCGGATTTTGTCTTCGCCTCTTCCCCTGTAGCCGTGGTAGCGGCTGCGGGCATCTCGACGGTAAAACAGGATCCTTCACCGAGAACGCTCTCGACTCCGATGGTTCCTCCCAAGGTCTCCACGAGTTGCTTGGTGATGGAAAGACCAAGCCCCGATCCTTCTACGTTCTCAGCCTGCTCCAGCTTGAAAAAGGGCTCAAAAATATCTTCGTGAAACTGCGCGTCGATCCCCGGCCCTTGGTCCCGCACGGATAGCCTGAGCCGCCCGCTCCATTGTCCGCTGACATCGGTTTGCGCCGCGGCATCGACGGGGACTCCGGAGATTGCGACGGAAATAACGCCTCCGGATGAAAATTTAACGGCATTGCCGAGGAGGTTAACTAAAATTCGTCGAAGTTTGCCTGCATCGGTATAAAGATAAACCGGAACCGAAGGGTCGATATCCAAGGAAATTTCAAGGCCCTTCTGCTCGCCGCGGCGAGAAAGCAACTGCGCTACGTCAGAGGCCAATTCGCGAATTGCCACCGGTTTAGGCTCAGGTAGATCCTTTTGCGTCTCGATCCTGCTCATGTCCAGGACGTTGTTTATGAGTTCGAGCAGGTGCATGGCGCTGTTGCTGATGATTTTCAGGCTGTCGCGCTGGGAAGCGCCAACGTCACCGTCGCGGATGAGCTGATTCGTGAAACCGAGAATCGCGTTGAGCGGCGTGCGCAGCTCATGGCTCATTTGGGCGAGGAAAACCGATTTGGCTCGATTCGCCAGTTCCGCTTCCAATTGCGCCGCCTTGCTTCGAGCGTTTGCGCGTCGCATATTCCACGCCATAACCGACATCATGACGGTATTCAATAAAAAAACGCCGGCTCCGAGCCAATCCGCCCATGTGGATATGAAGGGGGTCGAACCAATGGGCAACCAGCCAAACAGGGCAAATGCGACGGAAAGAAACCCGCACAGCACGCCTGCGCTAAAACCGCCCAGCAACGCCGATACCATGATAAACGGGTAGAAGGTAAGCCAAATCATTTTGACGCCCATTACGGGTTGAATGGCGAGACGAATGAGCATTCCACCCAAAAAGCATAGAATCGCAATCTTTGTTATATTAAATACCCAAGCAGCAGGATTTTTTTTCTTCATGCCGCAAATTTTAATGTATCCCTACGGCTAAATCAAATCAATTCCGTACTTCCCATTACCCATTTGATCATTGTTTCATCCCTGCCCGTTTCTTTGAAATTCAGTTGCGCGAGCAAGGCTTGCGAAGCAACGTTGGTAACCAGGCATTCGGCGATTATATTCTCTACCGAAGATTCGCATGACGCGCGCGACAATAGTGCTTCGGCCGCCTCGCGGCAGTAACCTCTGCGATGCTCGGTTGGTATGACGGAAAAACCTATCTCTATCGCCCCGATTTCATCGGGCGGCCCCTTGAAGCCGATATCCCCGATTATCGAGTGGTCGGTTCTTTTTACGATGATCCATGGGCCAAAAACGCCGAGGTCGCCGGATTCCAGCAGCAATTCCTCGAAAAAGGGAAGCGCATCGCACAACTCGCCGTAAGGCCATAGTCCGCGAGCATGATAACCAAGCGTACCGAATGCTGCCTCGTCCTTGGCGATGGCCGCGCGTACAAGCCCAAGCGACAGTGGAACGATGAGGAGGCGTTCCGTTTTTAAAGTATCCATAGGTTTCCTTTCCAGCGTTTTTTTCTACTCTAAAACCAGCGGATCATGCTTCGAGGAAAGCGGGTCGGATCGAAGCGCCAGCGAAAATAAAAATGGATACCCCGATTTTAACGCAGCCAGGTACATAAGCCGCGCGTCTATGAGCGATGCATACGCGCGTTCCAAATCCTTGGTTAAATGCGTCGTATCCGAAGCGGGAAGATTTTCGAAATCCGTCCTCTGCCGCAATTCGTCATGCGCATGAAAAACCGCCATCAAGGCGTCCGTAAGAAATTCATGATCGAGCAGCAGAGGATTCTCCAAAAGCCTCAGCAGAAAATCCCTCCGAGAACCCAGGTATGCCGACAGTTCCGAAAAATCGTTCGCGTTCAGCGTAAAGCCGATTGCCAGCTTACCCGAGGCTTTCGCCGCCGATTCAAAATCCCCTTTGGACCAGGTACTTCCTACGGCAAGCATCTTTCTTCTTTTTTCTATCGAATCCTCGCGCGCCGAAAGCAGCCCAAGAAGCCCGTCGCCGACCTCGCTGAAAAAAGCGCCGGATACCATGCCCAACTTCTTTATTCGCCCCGCGGCTTCATGGCGAGAAATAAAAGCTTCCAGTACCGTCGAGACTAAAATAGCCTGAATAGGCAGGAAGGCAAGATCCATGACCGTATAAAACGCGACATTCCGCACATCCCGGAATATCACATAATGGAGCAAGTACAGGACGGCCGAAGGTAAAAGAACTATACCGATGAGCGGCCCCAAGTTTCGCGGCGATTTCATAGAAGTGAAATCGGTGGATTTTCCTTTGTTCATAAATCGAGGATGCCATGTAGGGAACACGTTCCGCAAGCATCCCGGCTGGAAGCAATCAGTAACTTCCTTTGGGAACCTGTAGAATCTGCCCGCTGCCTTCTTTTATGTCAGTGGAATAGAGCGCTTCCGGAGTGGCCGGATATGCCGGACTTCCCTCATGGGTCATCGTGTAGGTTTTTCCGCCGCTCACGAATTGGGAGGTAAAAGCCTTGTAGGCGGGAATGTCCGGATCGGCCTGGCCGTCGTCGGTTCCCAAGCCCAGGAAAAAATCACCGTCGTGTTCCTCAAAGCTGCGCGCAAATGTAGTCTGATCCTTGCAAAAAAACAGTGGAATCCATCCGCTGAAGTCCGGTTTGCTTTGCCAGACTGTCAGCGTAAAGTGCTCGCCGATTCCGGTATTCTCAGTGCCGGCCTGCTTATGGCTCGTCAGCAGGTATGCAATCTTGTCACGGCTTATGATATCCCAGGGGCGTTCACCTTCCGGCGTACAATTAGTAATGTCGACAGAACCTTTTACGAGTGATTTGGCCAGGAAAACATCGGTGGTTGCCGTTTGATGGTCGCTGGAAACAAAGCCGCCCAAGTACATAGCCCAGTTGCCGTTGTTGACTTGAACCGCCCTCACTATCTTCAACTTACCGGGAAACACGCCCTGGGCGTGAAGGTTCGGTAAAATAATTCGGTATTGAGTATCTGTCTGCTCTGACGAGAGGGCGTTTAAATCTTCTCGATTCAAGAACTTGCCCTGAGCTGCATCGTATTCGAGTATGCTCGGAGAGCCGTACAGCGAGATGCGAGTCAAGGTCGTAGGCGTTGAACTCCCCGTTTCCGTTGCATTGGCATACGTGCTGGTACTGGGTCCAGCGCCGCAGCCGCTCATATAGAGCTTTCCGCCTACCTGAAAGAATACTGTTTGCCTGCCCGAAGAATCACCTTCCACCGGAGTCCAGGTTACGCCTTTGTCCACAGATTTTCCCGCATAGACGCCGCACGAGAATAATTCCCCGCCGAAGCTGGTAATATCGTATACGTGAATTCCCCAGGAATCCTTTCCGGGGCTTGTGGATTCATAGGCGTTCCATTTGGCCCCACCTGCGTCGCGA
Source organism: uncultured Treponemataceae bacterium (assembly GCA_964485395.1). Classification (GTDB taxonomy): domain Bacteria; phylum Spirochaetota; class Spirochaetia; order Treponematales; family UBA12059; genus JANNSO01. Next base: position 128,267 of record CAZAJF010000005.1, read on the forward strand.
CGGTTTGTAGTGCGAACTGCCCATGAAGGATTGCGCGGATCGTGGCCCGGAAAATACAGGCTGCCTTCCAGAATTCGGAATGTATCGATTTGCTCTTCTTTAAACGTAGCGCCGTTCCACATACCGAATTTTCCATCGGGACCTTCATATCGAAGCTTTGTTTCCGGTGGTGCCCAAGATACGATATACAACTCCCCGGCATTGCAATTAGGGCTGCCGGCATTATCGCTATTCCCTTGCCCTATCCAGAGCCTTCCGTCAAACCAGCACATATCCCAAGGGTTGCGCGAAAACGGCCCGTTATAGGGAGTAGATTTCGCGGGACCGTTTGCCTGTCCAAGATTGACCAATTTTGAGCTTACATCAACAGCAGGTTTTTCTGGAACTGGCGGTGTTTCAGGTTGTACCGGTACTTCTGGAACAATGGGAACAACGGGGGCTACCGGTGATTGAACCCCACAAGCTGCACAAACGATAAAAACCGTGCTGCAAATTGTAATTGAAACAAAAAACCGGATTACGGATTTCATAGATCTCCTACATTTGGTTATTTTCACGTGACAATACTATTTAATCGATCTTGACCTCTTTCTGGGTTAGCTGTCAACTGCTTTTGCTCAGGGAATTTTAATGTTTCTTCGGAATGCAGATATCCACAAGAAAAAGTACCTACACGCTCTTACGGCCTTCCAGATAGCCGTAACCAAGATTATTAAAACATGGGTTCTGACGATCTAAGCCAAGCAACCTCGGCTGCGTAAAAGCTGCCAAGCAGCGAATCAGAGGATTGACTCGCTAGTTATTATCTAAAAGAGTCGCCGCCCAGTTAACCCGTATTGAATTGCCTTCGCCATCTCCATCGGTCCAGGCACAGTCATAGGAGCCGCTCGGCGCGGAAAGCAGCCACTGCGAACCGTCAAAGCTGAAAATCGCGGATCCCGCGCCCGGCGGTCCATCACCGCCGATATCATCCTCGTAAAAGCTTGTGGAAAGCTTGATCGTCATCGGCACGCCCGCGATGGCCAGTATTTCCCGATCCCATCCCACTGCCCTCGTTTCGTCTTCGTCAATCCAGGCGCTGTACAAATCTCCGTTCTCATACCAGTTTTTTGCGTACAATTTTTTTTCATCGACGCTGATATCAAAAAATCCGTAGAATTCGGAATTGCCCCACTCGGGCTCGGCTATGCAGGTGATCGAGCTTAGGCTCAAGCGAAGGCGCCGGTCGGCAAGTTGCGGCTCGGCCGGCAACGCGGCGCGCCTGATTTCCCCGAAGACCTGCTCGCGGAAGGTTCGGACCAAAAGGCCCAGGTCCGCGAAGTTTTCACCTGCCGCGTATCCGGTTTCGTGTACTACCGATTCCTTGAGGGCGGTAAACGTGTGCCAGAACTCCGTATCGTCGATGCCGCGCTTCAAGGTGCTCAGAACTCCGTCGTTAGGAAGGAATACGTCTACATCGACGCGGACGTCCCTGACGCCGGCCTCGGCGGGAACAAGATTGGACAGCGGCCCGGAAACGGCATCGCCCCAGGCCCAGTAATTAATGAAGCTTCGCGCCCGAGGGTAGAGGGCTCCGCCTATGTCGAAACCGAGGTCTTCAAGCCAGGCCTCGCTGTAGGCCGATACCGCCATATCGGGGATATTGACGGTGGATCCCGCGTTTCCCGCACCCAGGGGGCTGCTTAGAGTAATAAAAAGATCACATATGATGGGATCGTCCCCGGAGGACTCCAGCGCGAGCGCCAAATAGCTCAAAACGGTGCCCCAGCTGTGGGCAACCACGATCAGCGTGCCCCCGCTGTCCTTCGCGTCTCCGTAGGCGGCCCGCAGCATGCCCCTGAGGCTGGCGGGGTCGTCCGTGGCCCGGAGGATGGTACCGGTCTCGGTGGCGTCGCCGGACCAGTCGAACGTCCGAACCTCGAAGGCTTCCCCGAGGGCGGCGCTCAGGCGCGGATTCAGATAGTCCTCGCGGTTCGAGCCGAAATCCAGGTCTATTCCCGCGAACTCGGAAAGTTCGCCGGGTACGGTCTTCAGGAATTCCAGACCGTTCACCGTTACGATAACGTTCTTCGGGGTAATTTTTCCCCGGAATAATTCGCAGCCGCCCGACAGAAGGATCAAAATCAGGAGGCAGAAAAGCGGACCCGATGAATTTCTCTTCATGTAAAAATATTTGCATATTTTATTGAATCCTGCAAGCCTGCACGGTCCCATCTCAAGGCCCGATGGTACCGTCTCCAAGCTCCGCGACCAGTCGCCCTAAAAAGGACTGCGCCTCGAAACCCATGGGCTCGGCGATCCTCAGCGCGTCGTATTCCAATTCTATCGTCGTGCGAAGCGGAGACAGCGGTTTTCGGTCATGCTCCACCAGGTCGTAAAGAATGGCCATAATTTTTTTAAACCTGAATTCATCTTCCGTTTTCATGGCGAGAAGCTCGCGCTGGAAAGCTTCGAATCGCGCCTGATTCTCCCCACCCAAAGTCGAGACGGCATTCCGGAATCGCCAAACGGCGTACTGGTACCTGAGGCGTTCTTTTTCATGGCGCACGGTTTTGGGAAATCCACGCTTCAAGAGGAGGAACAACTCGCCGAAAAGATCGGTTTTTGCGTTTTTCTGCGATTTATTACTTGTTCCGGAATCTTTCGGCTTGGCCGCGAAGCGATGCCGGTCAAAGTCGCCCAAGGCGCTTTCATACTCCTGGCGTACCCGTATGAACTCCGCGTGAAAGCTGTCGCCGGCAATATCCGGGTGCAGCTCCTTTGCCAACGCCTTGAACTCCGACTTCAGCTGTTCTTCCGTATCAATCTCGCCGGATTTTATTTTTTTCGCGAATCTATTAGCCATGCAATCCCTCGACTATCGATGCGGTCTGATTTTTGCCCTCGGCATCGCGGGAAAACCCAAAACTATTTTTTAGGTTTTCTTCCCTAATCATGATACTCTTATTTTCATGGACAGAAAACCGGTCTCCCGAAGTTTGCCGTATTTGTTAATGATATTTGCTTTTGCTTTTAGCATGTATTCATGCGCAAAAGCCGGAACTCAAGAGCCGATACCCCATGCCGTTTCCGGGGTATTGGATTTGCGCGGGTGGAATTTTACGGCCAAGGGATCTATCAGCCTAGCCGGAGAATGGAAATTTTTTCCTGCAAAATTCTTATATGACGCCACCGAAGAAAACGGCGCTACGTTCAGGACGGTTCCGGATCTTTGGAAAGGCCTCGACGCTGGTTCGCCAAACGGTATGGGCTACGGAACCTATATTTTACGAGTCCTTCTGCCGAAGGACTCCGGCTTATTAGCCCTACGCTGGTGTACCCTTTCAACAGCCTTCGAACTACAGCTAAATGGAAAATCGGCTGCCAAGGCCGGCATCCCCGGAATCAATCCAAAAGAGGCAGTGGCCGCATATAACCCCGGATTCGCGCTGGTTCCGAATCAAGGTCAAGAACTGGAAATAATATTCCGCATATCAAATTGGGACTACAGGAGCGGCGGAATTTGGCGTCCCGTCTACCTTGGGCTTGAAGGCGCCGTTAAAAACGAAAAACGCAATGCCGACTTCCTGGGCTTGGGACTGTTCGCGGCCTTACTGACTATAGGCCTGAATTCGCTGCTTATCTTTCTTTTCAGACGTAAAGAAATCGCGTATCTATACTTTGCCTTTTTTGCGGCCTTGATGGGGCTTCGTACACTGGTTACGGGCGAATATCTGCTGTCCGCCCTTTTTCCCGCCATACCCTTCCATGCGATAATTCTCATGGAATACCTCACCGTGAGCCTTTCCATGTTTGTCTGCTCGTCTTTTTTCATTAATTTTTTTCCGGTTAAAATCCCGAAATGGCTCAAGGCCATAATGCTTTCGGCACCCTTGGCTTATGCGGTTTTTACGATAGTTGCCCCTCTGCCGCTCATAACCCGCAGTCCCGGGGTTATCTATGTAATCATAATCGCCTCTACCTTGACGCTCTTCATCAAGATTTTCATTCCAGCCCTGATAAAGCGCATGCAAGGTTCCCGGTTGATATTCTGCGGAGCCATCATACTGTCCATAGCAACCATCAACGATATGCTCTTTTCCTCCTTCATCATCATCACCTTCGATTCCGTCGCCTATGCACAGGCTATTTTCCTGTTTTTACAGATGATCGCGCTTGCGGGCCGTTTCGCCGGAACCATCAATCGCAGCGAAATCATGGCGGAAGAACTGGGTGAGACCAACAGGAGACTTCGCGACGAGATAGTCGTCAATGTGCAAAAGCAGGAATCGCTCGAAGGCCTGCTCGAGGAAAAAAACCTTTTGATTCGCGAAGTGCATCACCGGGTAAAAAACAGTCTTCAGATCATATCAAGCATTCTTTCACTGCAGGCAAACCGCGTAAAAAAATGCGAAGAGTGCAGCATGCTGAAAATATTGCGATTCCGAATCCAAGCCCTGAGCCTGGTTCACGAGAAACTGTATGTCCATGTTTCAACAGGCTCCATCATGCTGAACGATTACCTGAAATCGCTCATCGCCCTGCTCGCAACGGGTTATGGCCTTGGAAAAGACGTTATTTCAATCAATTTACCCAAAGATGAAATCGAGGTAGACATAGATTCTTCAATAGATATCGGGCTGATCGTCACGGAATTGGTGTCAAACGCCTGTAAATATGGGCGAGGTACGGATCAAGTCGGGTCTATCGAGGTAAATCTTGCGACGAACGATACGGACCTTATCATCCGTTTGCGCGACCAAGGGCCAGGTTTTCCGGAAGGGTTTGATCCGAATACTTCTAAAACGCTCGGGTACCTCATGGTGCTTACCTTGCTGAAACGTTCAAAAGGAGTACTGGAAATTTCAGAGGGAACGGGCGGGAACGTAGAGGTTCGAATGCCCTTGGCAAGAATCAAGTGCTGAGCTGGGGTTCTCGCCTGGAATCAAGGGCTTTCCGAACTTCGTAAGCAAGCACTTTGTCGCTCACCGGTTTGCTTAAAAAAGCGGACGGGTTTGATTTTCCAGCGACATAGCGGGTTTCTTCGCTTCCGTACGCGCTTAAGAAAATCAGGGGAACGTCGGTAACCATGCGCAACCTGCGCGCCGCATCGGTTCCATCGGTATAACTGCGCAGTCGAATGTCCAGCATTACCAGATCGGGCTTTGTATCCATAAAAGTCTGAAGCACTTCATCCGCGGAATCGATGAGTCCGACGACCGCATAGTCCATGAGCTCGAGGGTTTCCTTCAGTGCGAGGCCGATCAGCGGCTCGTCTTCCACAATCATGATTTTCTCGTGTGCCATGACTCAAGTATAGCACAAAGGTTTCCAAACTTAAATAAAAACCCGCATCCTTTACGTAATCCGACATAATCCTTTTTTTGGGTGCCTTTCAGCTAAAAATCGGATTGCGTAGAATCGGCATGACGACTGGCGATTACTACTTGTTGGTTTCCCGTATCAACAGATGCCTGCCCGCCCACTCGATTGCCCATGCTCCCAGCGGCGCGGTTATGAGGATGCTCATGACGGCTAGCGTCAAGATGACTTCACCGGACCCCGTCGGAAACCCTTTTGCCGTCATAAGGGCTAGCGGCGCGGCTCCGATCGTCGCTTGCACCGTCGCCTTGGGAATATTGGAAATGACGACGAATAGTTTTTCGCGGACACTGTAGCCGCGACCCAAAAGGCACAGCCACACTCCCGCGCTCCGGGCTGCAAGCGCCGCGACGATCAGCAGCATGCCGTTCAAGCCCACATCCAGCGCCGCCGCGAAATTAACTTGCGCGCCGACCATCGCAAACAGGATTATTTCCGCAAAAATCCAGATCTTTGAAAGCTTGGCGGATAATTCATGAGCTGTTTTTTCACGTTTTTCAAGGATGATAAAACCGATAGCCATGACGGCCAACAATCCTGAAAATGGAATATTTTTACTTTCCAGGAGATTTCCTGCGGTTACGAGTGCGATGGACAGCCCTAAAAGAATCAAGGCTCGCTTCGTTGCCCGCGGATTATAGCGATCGAAAATAATGCACAGGAGAAACCCGAAACCGAGCCCTACGGCCAAGCCCGATACGATTCCTACCGGGATCCCGGCCAGTTTCCAGGCAAGGGAAGCGGAGGTTCCCGAGTAGAGACCCATGAGAATGCCGAAACCCACGATTAGCAGCACATTCCCCACGCTCGCCCCCGCAAGCACCAAGGCGGGAATGGCCTTGGCAGTGCCGCGCTTTTCATGGTTAAACCGCGCCATCATCGGCACGACGATGGCCGGAGAAACTCCGCCGAGAACGCATCCCAGCAACGCGGATTCCAGAAGCGTCAAGCCGAAAAGAGGCGGACCAAGCAACAAGGCAGCGCCGGTCTCGAAGAGCGCGGGCACGACGGAGACGAGAAGCGCGCGAAAGCCGATCTTGCCCAGGCTTTTCCGGGAAAGTTCGAAACCCGCCCGCAGAAGCACCACGATGAACGCGATCATCCTAAGATCCGCGCCTAAAGCCAGCAGCGACGGATGTATCGCGTTCAAGACCGTCGGACCGAGCAGGGCTCCCGCGATAAGCATGCCTACGAGGCCGGGCATGCCGAGCTTTTTAAACAGCCAGTCCGCCAGCAGGCACGACAGCAGGATCAACGCGAGGCTTGCCGCCAAGAAACTAGGCCCGATGCTCCACCATTTCACTGGTGGTAAAGAAATTTATACCCGGGTTTCGCTTGCGTACGTGGTCGAAAGCCCACTCGCTCTCGGCCGTCAAAACGTAGTTGTTGCGAATGTCCACCAAAATGGAGCGGTGCTGCGCCTCCACGAACTCTTCCAGTTTTTTCTTGTCGTCCGAGTTTATCCAATATGCCACCGTATTGATGAACGGCTCGTAGCGGCACGCCGCACCGTATTCGTGCTCCAGCCGATACTGCAATACTTCCAGCTGCAATTGGCCCACGACTCCCAGGACGCGGATATTGTTCCTCTGGTAGCGCGAAAATATCTGTACGACGCCTTCCTCGGCCAACTGGTTCAAGCCCTTGTGGAACTGTTTTTCCTTCAGCGGATTGGCGTTGACCATCACCCTAAAAATCTGCGGCGCGAAATTGGGGATTCCCTTGAAGTTCAGGTTCTCGCCCTCTGTCAGCGTATCGCCGATCTTGAAGGTGCCCGTGTCGTGCAAACCGATGATGTCTCCCGGCCACGCTTCGTCGATGATGTCGCGGTCCTGCGCCATGAACGCCGTGGGGTTCGCCGTACGGAAAGGCTTGTCCGCGCGCACGTGGTAATACTGCTTGTTCCGCTCGAACTTGCCCGAGCACACGCGGAAAAACGCCACGCGGTCACGGTGTTTCAAATCCAGGTTGGCGTGAATCTTGAAGACGAAGCCGGACAGTTTCTGCTCTTCGGGGTCTACTTCCCGCTCTTCGGCGAACTTGGCGGTAGGCCACGGCGCTATTGCCACGAGTTTTTCCAAAAGCTCCCGCACGCCAAAATTATTGGATGCGGAACCGAAGAAAACGGGCGTCGCGCGGCCGTCGAGATAATCGTCCTTGTCGAATTTCGGATAGACGCCGGAAAGAAGCTCCACGTCTTCGCGCAGCTTCTTGGCGAGGCTCGCCCCGACGGACGCATCCAGGCGAGGGTCGCTTAATCCTTCTATAGTAATCATGTCGCTGGGCTTATGAGTTTCGCCGGGATGGAACAGGTGCAAGGTGCCGTCCATGAGATTGTAGACGCCTTTGAACGCGCGGCCTTGCCCGATGGGCCAGGTAACGGGCCGAACCTCTACGGCCAACTCGCGCTCCACTTCGTCCATCAGCTCCATGGGATTCTTGCCTTCGCGATCCAGCTTGTTTATGAAGGTCATGATGGGCGTGGAGCGCATTCGGCAGACGACGCATAGTTTGCGCGTCCGCTCCTCGACGCCTTTTACCGAGTCGATTACCATCAGCGCGCTGTCCACGGCCGACAGGCCGCGATACGTGTCCTCGGAAAAGTCCGCATGCCCCGGAGTGTCCAGCAGGTTTATCTTGCGCCCGCCGTACTCGAAACCCATCACGGACGAGCTTATGGAGATACCGCGTTCCTTCTCCATCTGCATAAAGTCGGAAGTGGCTGCGCGCGTGTTCTTGCCGCTTTTTACGGCGCCGGCGATATGGATGGCTCCTCCGAACAGGAGAAGCTTCTCGGTAATGGTGGTTTTACCCGCATCCGGGTGTGAAATTATCGCAAACGTAAGACGTTTGTGAATTTCGTTAATCAGTTCGGTCATGGGAGTAAAATTACCCTGTCAGGCCCGTTTGAACAAGGGGGAGTTTTTTTAATCCTATTCTTTACTCCAGATCAAGTCCCGATACAGGGTTTCAAGGTCGTTCTGAGCCGGTAATTCCGAATCCAGCACGATTCGTCCCGCTTCCATGAAAACGGCTCGCAGAGGCGTATTTCGTACCACATCGATTATATGGGTGGACACGAGCACGGCTTTCGTAACCGATAATTCCTTGAGCATGTCCTTGAGCACGAACAGGCCTTCTATATCCAAATCGTTACCGGGTTCATCCAGGATTATTACTTTCGGATCCCCGAACAGCCCCGTAAGCACCATGCAACGCCTCAGCTGCCCAGCGGACAATTCGCACGCGTCGGTATCCAGGAATTGCGCCGCCTCGAACCTGTCGATCCAGGGCATGCATTCCTTCCAGGCATGTTTGTTTCCTGAACGTAAAAAGGAAATAAGCTCGTAATTTTCTCGAATGGTGAGGTTTTCCACGAGCAGCTTGTCCGCGGGGCAGTAGGCGACCTTGGCTTTGTACTGCACTTCAACCGTCGGGTCGATGGTCGTGCCGAACGCCTGCATGGTTCCCGACTTAGAGGCGATTACGCCCGCCAGGATATTGAGCAGCGTCGTTTTCCCCGAGCCGTTCCGCCCGATCAAAGCTACCAGTCCGGGATTCCTCAGCGCGAAATCGATCGAAAAAACTCCCTTGCCGTTGGCATAGGTAAACAAAATATCTTTACACTCGAGCAAGGCGGTCTCCTTCGCTTACGGAAAGGCACGCAACCATGGAATGGTCGCGCCTGGATACTGCAAGTCCAATTATGAGTATAACGAGCCAGGCGATGGGTGCCCAATTTAGTCCACCCACGAAAAAATATGTCGAAAAGGGCGAATACCCCAGCATGAACGCGGTAACGGCAATCAGCCAGACCGGTGGCGCCAACAAGGATGACATGATCAGCGAGGAAGCCATGCCCGCTACCAGGAATCGCCACGGATTCAAGCCCATATGCAGTAAAGCGAGCGTGGCTAAAACACGCGGCACGAGCATGGAAAAAAACGCCGCCTTGTAGTAATTGAGCTGCCATCGGGGAAACGATACCGGGAAATATAAAAGGTAGCGCGCATTGCGCCAATTCCTGTTCGCGTCCAGGAGCGTCGCAAAAGCAGCGAAAAAATCGATCATTATCAGCGTACCGTCAAGCCGGCCGCCCAGCCTGCCCTCGGCCGACAAACCGGTGAAACGTAAAATAATCACGCAGAGGGAATAGATGAGGCAGACAAGCCATGGGGAGCAATAAAAAGTTACCAGATTGAACCAGAGCGGACGTTTCGCGATGATTTTTTTTTGCCGAAACTTTGGAATCCAGAACCCGAACAGGACGGGAATCGCGATGAGCAGGCAAAAAAAAGTCGCCAATAAATACAGAGGGATCGATGAATACAGGATAGCGTAAAAAAGAAACAGAAGCGCCACTCCGGCGGATTTGCTCACCTGATACAGGATCGCGGCGATGTTCATGCTTCTTTTTTCCACCGGCAAGGTTTTGAATACCTCGGCAAAACCATACAAGGGCTTTGCCTGGGTAAACAGCCAAAGCAGCTGAATGACGGAATAAAGGATTATGAACACGGTTTGGTACTTGATATCACGATCGGCCAAAACTTGCCGATATGCGAACAGAATGCCCAGCGAGGCTAATACAAAAAGAGTAAAAATAATACTGATTCCAGAATCGCGACGTTTACGGAAGGCCCTGAAATTCAGCATCCAGGTATATTGAAATAAAGTACGGAGACAGTATATTTTCATTCAATCAATTTATATATATTCCGGACATCTGTCCACTATCGCTCTTTTCTTTATATCTGGAATTCACTATATTTAGCTATCAATGATTACAGCTTTGTTATGGCATTACTAAGGAGCCCATCATAGATAACCATTGTCCCTTTGACGCTTCTTAAAAATTCCTACTCGAAAAGCACGTAACTTATGGAGGAACTATGAAAACCAAGACAAAAATCATCTCTGTTTTCCTTGTTTTACTCGTATCCGCGATTATACTCGCTTCTTGCAAACCTCAAGCGAACCCTTCCGCAACCTCGGAAAGCCAGATTCAACCCGCTCTCAAGGCGCAAGATATCGCCGTAACCGCCGCCGATACCTCCAGACCCTGGTATGCCGAACGGCTTGAAAAGCTCGGTTTCGTCGTATTTCCCAAAGCGGGCGACCTCCCTGAATTTACCGTAAGCGCAATGAACGGATCCGTAGCGTCCATCAAGGATCAATCGGGCAAAGTAGTCTTGCTCAACTTCTGGGCAACGTGGTGCCCTCCGTGCCGCTCGGAAATGCCTTCCATGCAAGTGCTCTACGACAAGACGCGCGACGTTCCCTTTACGCTTTTTGCGATAAGCACCAACGAGAAAAAAGAGACCGTGGAAAAATTCCTCAAGGAGAATAAATACACGTATCCCATGTATCTCGACCAATCGGGAACCGTGGGGGCGCAACTCGCGAGCCGCGGCATACCAACCACCTATATCTTGGATAAACAAGGACGCGCCATCGCCGCAATCATCGGTTCGCGCATGTACGATGGCCCGGAAGTCATCAAGCTTATGCGGGAACTGGCGGAAAAACTGCCGTGAACGGCCTGTCCATAGGCGCTGCCCTGCTCGCGGGCTTGCTATCGTTCCTGTCGCCGTGCGTACTGCCGCTGATACCGGGCTATTTATCCTTCGTAAGCGGATGCAATGCCGAAGAAATCTTAACCGGTAAAAAGCGCGGAAGGGTTTTCTTGCGCACCGTTTTTTTCGTGCTCGGATTCTCCCTGGTCTTTGTCGCGCTCGGTATAATCTTTTCGGGAAGCGGGCTGCTCCTCGCCGGCTCCAAAGCCCGGGCAATCTCGATCGCGGCGGGCTTGATCATCGTACTGTTCGGCCTCAACATGATCTTCGATTTTCTGCACTTCCTCAACCGGGAAGTCCGCGCCCACGCCAGTAGAAAACCGGCGGGAATCTTCGGTTCCCTGGTCGTAGGCATGGCGTTCGGCGCGGGATGGACTCCGTGTATCGGCCCCATCCTGGGCAGCATCCTCCTGCTGGCCTCGCAGTCAGGGTCCGTTCCCAAGGCTTTTTTCCTGCTTACTGTATACTCGGCCGGTCTCGCGGTGCCATTTTTGCTCGCCGGCCTGTTTTTCGACAGAATGACCCCGCTGTTGCGCTGGTTCAAGAAACATGGCAGGGAAATAAGGATAGGCTCGGGAGCGCTTCTTGTACTTCTAGGCTCGCTCATGGCGCTCGGGCGGCTTACCGTCCTCAACTCGGTTTTCATCAAGGCGGGATACCAGCTGCAATCGGCGCTGGCGGAAAATCCAAGTTTGGTTAATTTTTGGTCACTGATTGTTTCGGGGTCGTTCGCGGCGGCGGCGCTCGCCTTGATATTGGCGTTTTGGAAAAAGCCCCGCAGGATTTTTCGCGTCGCGGCTTTGGGGATATTCATCCTGCTTTTCGCGCTGAACCTGAGCGGAATCGTAAACGGGCCCGCATTGCTCGCAGGATGGCTTACGTTCCAGGGCTGATCAAGGATGAGGCTGCGATAGCGAAGCTCGCCTGCAATGCGTGCAAGCTTCGCTATTTCGTGCCGATCCTGAAAGAGCGCTTGAACATGGTGCGGCGAACCCTCTCGATCCATACGACGCCGAGCGCCATAACGGCGCGGGGCAGTACCAGCCAAAAAAGCGGAGCGCCGATGAGCATGAACGGCAGCGTGTCTTTTAGGAGACTGTGCATCATGCTCGCGTGATGATTCAGCAGGTCCGCTTCCTGCGGTTTCATCTTTCCGCCTTTAACGCGTTCCGTAACCATGGTTGCGCAGCGCGCGTAGCTGATGAGGTTCATCACCACCCACAAATCCGCGTTTTCCCGCGCCAAGCCGAATATTCTCATGAAAGGCGCCAGTACCTTGGATAGATAGATGATGATATTCAGCTCTTCCATGATTTTCTGCGCGATTTTTATCAAAAGCACCAATATTGAAAATTTAATCAGCAGGGTTGCGGTTGCAAGGAACCAGGTTCCAAGCAAGTCCTTGATTACCGGTTGGTCCGCGCCCAATGCCGCCACAGAAGGACTGAATCCCCCCGAGGGTAATATAAAATTCAATACCCAGGCGGCCGCGAGCGCGCTGAAAAGCCGCATCACTACCATCTTTATGGCTGAGGATTTCGTTTTTTTCATGATCGCCGTCTCAATCACGAGGTTATGGGCGATCAGGCACATCACGGCCAATATCGTTATTTCACGCATTCCCAGCGGAAGCACATCCATCACCGCGATCGCGCCGTAAATGTTGAACAGTATCGACGAGATGAAAACGAGCGAAGCTTTTCCCGACAGCCCGATCAAGCTCATGAACGGATTCATGATGTCGGAAAAAAGCGTGAGGAAGCCCCAACGGTTTAAAAACAGAACGGCGAGGCTCACGGGAATCATGACGCAGGCAATCGTGAACACGGCTTTGAGTCCGTCCACGAAACCTGTGCGAAGCGCGTGGAGCAGACGCCTTAAAAACGGCGGTTTGGCGGTTTCTTCAGACAAGATGCACCGTCACGCCTTCCCGCGCCACTTCCACGTTGAGATCCGCCTTGCCGTTCACCTTGCCTTGATAGAATAATTCAAGTTCCTGAAGCTCAGCGTCCGTCCTGTTCGGGTCGTGATGAAACAAAAACAGCTTTTTTACGCCGGCCCGGTTCGCGGCGTTGATGGCGTATTCGAACGAGGAATGACCCCACCCTACCTTTCCGTTCTGGTATTCCTTGGCCGAGTACTGCGTATCATGTATCAGCAGGTCCACGCCTTTGTAAAACGCTTCGATGCGGGCATTTTCTTCCTTGGCCGCCTTGTTCCCCTCTTCCGCTATCATCTCGTCATAGTCGGGATGGTTTGGATCCGTCGGGAACAAATTCGTGAAGGGCTCATGGTCAAAAATAGTGGCAAAGGATTTTCCCATGTACTCAAAACGGTAACCGAGACACAGAACGGGATGGTTGAGGTATTTTGTGCGCACGACTATACCGTCGCCCAGGTCCAGCATCGTTTCCTTCAGGCTCTCATATTGAATTTTAGCCGCAAGCTCGTCCTGGCGCACGGGCCAATATCTGTAGGAAAGCTGCGCGCCTATTATCTGCTCGAGCGTCTCGTCCTCGAAGTTTACCGGCCCGTGGATGAACAGTTTCGTGCCGGGTATGTAGATCGGGGTAAACATGGGGAAGCCCATGATATGGTCCCAATGCGTATGCGTTAAGAAAATATCAGCCTTGATCGGCCCGTTTTTCAGGTCGTTCCTCACGATATGGTCGCCGAGGCCCCGTATTCCCGAGCCCGCGTCGACGATGAGAATCCTGTTGCCGCATCGTACCTCGATGCAGGCGGTATTGCCGCCGAATAGAACCGTATCCGCACCGGGAACGGGCATCGATCCGCGGTCGCCCCACACTTTTACGCTGAACATGGCTTATCCTTTCAACTTCAGGAAGATCGAGGCTTTCTCGAGTTCCGCGATCACTGCCGCATCGATATCTTCCAACCAGCTTTTTTCGATTCCCAGTCGCGCGTATATCTCCGGATTGATTTTTTCAGGGTAGATGCACCCCGAGAAACCCATGCCTTCCCTGTTCGCGTAATAATCGGCCACCGCCACCGCCATTACGATGTTGGTGTTCGCGCCTTCGTACACATCCAGCGAATGATGGCACTTCATGGCGTCGGCCAAGGGCGAATCCAGTTTCCAGGCATCCGCGATCATCGCTCCCGCCTCGGCATGGTCAAGGTCGATACCGCGCTTTTCCGCGAGATACAAAGGGATTCTTTCCCGATCGGCGATGCCCATCGCTCGCACGTAGTCGTCGGAAAGTATATTGTTCAGGGGAATCTTGCCGATGTCGTGCAGCAAACCGGCCGCAAAAAACTCGTCGAGCCTGGTCGGCTCCGTGCCCATCTTCCTGGCTATCATTTTTGCGACGACGCCGACGCATAGCGAATGGCGCCAGAAACCTTCCATGTTCAAGGCGCGGAATCCGTTTTTATCCGCCAGCTTGTCCAGCACCGCCGTGCTCAAGGCAAGATTTTTTACCGTATTCACGCCAAGCATTATGATCGCGCGCACGAGGCTGGTTACCTGGTTTTGCAGACCGTAATAGGCGGAATTGATGAGCTTCAGCACCTTGCCCATCAATACAGGATCGAGCGAAATTACCTTATCCAGATCAGTCGGACTGGTCTTGGGATTATTGCAGATCTCCATCACTTTGCTAACCGTCGTGGGCAGGCTCGGCATGGAGCCGATATATTCCCTTACCCTGCGAATAGACTCATTTCCCGCCATCTTTTTTCTCCCGACGCATCATCTCGATTAGTTTTGCCAGCTGCGGCGACACGGAAACGCCGCAAATTTCCACTGCAGGTTTATGCACCGGAGTTTTTCTATGTTCTATGGTCTGTATGATAGTATCCAGTTTTTCAGAAATGCCGCTTGAGTGCAATGCCTGCAGTTTCTCTTCAGGCAAGCTTTTCGTAAGATCCTTGAGATATTGAAAAAGCTTGACGGCGTCTTCGCCGAAAATGGCACTGGGTTCGACGGGCTTTGCGTCAGGGATCGGCTCCACAGGAGCAACCCGCCTGTCGGCACCGCGTTCTCTTCGAGGTGCCGGAGGCGTTTCCTGTTCCGGCTGATATTCCACCTCGGTCTCTGTCTCGGTTTCCGGCTCGGGCATTACCTCGGGCACTACCTCGGCTAAAGGCTCAGCATCAGCTTCAAGTTCTGCCTCCGGAACCATTTCATCTTGCCAAATATCTTCGTCGGCCTCATCGGTCGTAATGGCATCGGATGCTTCCTCGGGAGCTTCCTCGACCGCGGCCTCTGATGCCTCGATTATTTCCTGGTCGTCGGCCAGTTCTTCTTCCAGTTCGGGTTCTTCGACATATTCCGGTAACATCTCGTCAAGAATATCCGGGTCCAGGGAATCTTCCTCGAATTCCTCCAAGGGCATTTCAAGAGTTTCATCGATGAAATCCTCGTTCTCATCGTTGGGAACTTCGGGTAGATCCAGCGAATCCAAAGGCAGTTCTTCTTCGTCCGGTTGCGAAAGTTCAAGGGGATCCTTGGGAAACGGTTCCTTGGGTTGGCGCGGAAAAGCCGGTTTTTGAGCTTCTTGATCCTGCGGATTCGGTGCTTGATACTGAGGAGGATTCCAAGGCTGCTGCGGTGGATATTGTATTTGTTGCTGTGGTGGATATTGCGTTTGCTGCTGCGGCGCATAGGGCATTTGCGGCGGCATCGGCGCTTGCGCCTGCTGGGGGAATTGCTGCGGTATCGGGGGTTGCTGCTGTTGCGGTTCAGGATATTCCTGCGGCCGCTTAGGAACGTCGCCTACCGGTGGTTCAGGCTTCTTGTCGGCATTCGC
Source organism: uncultured Treponemataceae bacterium (assembly GCA_964485395.1). GTDB lineage: Bacteria > Spirochaetota > Spirochaetia > Treponematales > UBA12059 > JANNSO01. The sequence continues at coordinate 143,979 of CAZAJF010000005.1, forward strand.
ATCGTATAATTCCTGACCGTCCAGCAGCTCGTCGATTTTCGGCTTTTCGTCTTCCTCTTCAAATACCGGCTCGTCCTCGAATGATTCATCCACATCGAGCGGTTCTTCGCGCTCGTTCAAAAACAATAATTCATCGGCTTCCTCTATGGGAATGGACTCGGATCGAAGCAGTGACAGCATGGTGTCGGTATCGTCGGAAGCGGCCTGCTCAACATCGGCTTCCGCTTGCTCCTCGGCGCGCAAAGCATCTCGCAAAACAGAGATATTCCTGTCCCAGGCTTCTTTCATGTCCGAGGAATACGCCCTCACCGCTTTCTCGTAAATTCCGAGTGAATCGCTCAGGCCGTTCATGTCTTCAGGCTTGCCGCGGCCTCCTCGAAGGTTCACCACGCGATCAGCGGCTTCCACCGCTTTTTCCTTATTGCCCATGGACTGGTACGTACTGGAAAGTTCCAGCCAGATTTCCGCGTCCTCGGGTCTGTCTTCGCACAACTCCTGCAATATTTTCAAGGCGTGGATAAAATCGCCCTTATCGCTGTATGCCCGAGCCAACTCGATGCGCGCATCCCTGTCCTTGGGACGTGAAATTAAATAATCTTCCAGTTCCTTGATCGCCGAATCCGGATCCCCGGCGCTTCGGCTGAGCTTCGCGAGCTCAATCCGGAAAGCCGCCTGCTTCGGATCGAGTTTGACGATTTTACGATACACGACGCGCGCCTTGTCCGGTTTTCCGGTAGCCTGCAAAAGAGAGCCGTATACCTTCAAGGCCTCGATGTCGTTCGGGGCCCGTCGCAGCACCTCACTGACCGCTTCCAAAGCCTGGTCTAGATGACCCAATGCGCGCAGGAGCCGTGCGAGCTGTATTCGCAGCCCGAAATTATCGGGCATCAGATCGACGAGGCCCTGTATTTCACCGACGGCCTCGGCATATCTTCCGGTCTTTTCCAAAACATCCTGGATATTGATGGCGGCCTTCAGGAATTTCGGGTCGGCCTCGAGCGCTTTCCGGAACCATTTTACCGCTTCGTCGGGTTTTCCTGCCTCGGCATAGGAAAGCCCGATGCCGTTCCTCGCAGCGGCATTCAGCGGATCTATCGTGATTATTTGGGAAAACAAGTCGATTGCGTGTTTATTCTCGCCGGTACTCGCCAAGCATTCACCATAGCGGATCATGGCATCGATCCAGCCCGGGCGGCCTTTTACGGCAGACTCATATTCGCGCAGGGCATCGGGAACCTTGCCGAGCTTTTCGTAGGCCAAGCCGAGATTATAATGGAAGGAAGGATAGTTCGGATCGACAGAGAGACCTTTCCAGAAAACCTGTACGGCCTTGTTCGCGTCCCCCATGTTCAAGTAGGTAGTTCCAAGATTATTGTAGGCGATTACGTGATTGGGATCTATCTCCACGGCTTTTGCGTACGACATCTCGGCCGCACGGAGATTTCCGAGTACTTTATGCGTATTTCCGAGATTATATAAAAGCTCGGCATCGGTGGGTTTATAATCGATGGCGTGTTCGAGGGCGGATAAGGCGTCCATCGGCCTTCCCATTTTCAGGTAAACGATGGCCATGCCTTCCAGCGCGCGGATATTTTGCGCGTCGTTTTCCACGATGCTGGAAAAAGCCGCGAGCGCATCGTTGGTTTTATCGGTACGTAAGTATACGGTACCTAAAATCATCCGGGCAGCCTGTGAAGTAGGTTCTTCCAGAAGCAGTTTTCTCGCATGCCGTTCCGCCGATTCAAAATCCCTTAGACGTAAGGCGTTCTCGGATCGAACAATCAAGTCGGAGATTTTCTTTGCTTCGCTCATGGATTAACCCTCGATGGTCGCGCGTTAACCTCGCGCGAAAACTCGCCTGCATGAGGCGGATCGGCGGCGTCGATGGCAACAACCGCAAAAAAATACAAAACGCCGTTTTTCAAACCGTTCAAAGTTATAGAAAGCTGTCGGGGATCCATTATTTTCAATGGACTTGGGCCTTCCAACGCGTCCCGCCCGTAATAATTTCCCGAATCTGTACCATAATATACTACATATCCCCGAATATCATCCTCGGTTACCGAAGACCATCGCAATAAAACACGCTCGTTACCCGGTATGGCCACGAGGGTGCCCGGAGCTTGCGGCGGATAATCAGGTTCATACTGCAAGTTTATTTTAGAAATAACAGGAGAAATTTCCCCGCGGGCATCGGGATACAGTAAAAACTTGAACTGGATATACCGTCCTGTGATCCGACCGGCGATTTTATCCAACGGCTTGCCGCTTACGAAAGGAATCCATTCCCTATCCTCGGCTGCCCAGGCATCGCTCAAATCGGTAATCCGGTAAAAAGACTGAATCGATGCCTCCGCGCTCATTCGAGTGCTGATTCCTATGCGCATCAACAGGGAGTTCGTATAGCCAAGATCGTAAATCGGGGATGTGGCGCTCCCGCCTTCCTTCCTGAATTTGGCACCGGAGCTGCCTTCGAGCATCACAGGGCTCAGGCGAAAGTCATCCAGTAAACCGGAATAATTCGGACCAAGATCTAGTCGACTGGAGGAGCCTACCATCAAAGGAAAAACCGTTCCCCTTTCTCGGCCTGTATTGGTAACATAAGCTATGGCCTCGGGGATTCCATCCATCAGATACTCGAGCATACCGTTATTGGAATCGAAACGCAGGCTATGGTGCGACCATCGACCGGGAACAAGCAGGCTTCTTCCTTGAATATTTATCGAGGTATCTTTACCGGAGGGATCGATGAAGAAATTTAAAAACCCAAAAGTCAGCCTGTTTTTAACGACCAGGCAGGTTGCTTGTTGGGAAACCCACCCCTTGCCGTTTTGTTTGGATGCCTTCCATAGGAAGATAATCTCGCCGTTTTCGGCCCTGCTCGGTTTCAACCAAAAGTCTACGGTAAAATCGGCAATCGGGCTGGGAGATGAAAAAATGGAAGTTTTCGAAGGTTTGAGACTCAGCATACCCTGGGGAGCCTTGAATTGGGCTGCACCGTTTCCGAATCTCGCTTGATCTGCATTTACGAAATCTACGGTTCCCTCTCGAGAAACAAGCCAATTTTCATCGGAATCGTCGAACGACTGGTCATCGAAGTGCAAGGTCAAATCGGAAGGAGCCGCCGTTCCTTTTGGATCAAGGCTGATTTCAAGCCCGCTTATCGGCCCTTTGCTGGTCTTGGCATCGGAAAAAATCCATTGAACCGGCGATGATGCCGACAGAACGGAAGCGTCAAACGAAATTTCTTTTTGTTGAGAATATATTAAACCGGTGCAAGTAAGTAAAATACCGAGCGAAATACCCTTACGCCCCATCGAAACCCAAGCTTTCATGCTGATACTACTCCAAAACTTGAATAAACGCACAATACAGCACGCACCAGTATGCACTTTTTCCGTACTTCGGTATATCTTATTATCGAACTATATGGACGAGAATAAAGACAAAGAATTCGAACAACTCCGCAATACCGCCCGTATGGCGCCCGAGACGCCCGGAGTCTATCTCTGGAAGAACGCCGATGGAACCATACTCTACGTCGGAAAGGCAAAATCGTTAAAAGCCAGGCTCGCTTCCTATTTTTCAGGAAAACGCGAAGTTAAAACCCGACATCTCGTTTCGCATGCGACGCATTTGGAATGGATTCATACCAACAGCGAATATGAGGCGCTGCTGCTTGAGAACAACCTCATAAAACGGAATTCACCAAAGTATAACATCAACCTGAAGGACGGAAAAACCTATCCGTCCGTTCGCATTACCAACGAGGAATACCCGAGGGTGTTCAGGACAAGGCGCATCATCAACGACGGCAGCCGTTATTTTGGACCGTACCCCAGCGCCGAAATCATCGACCGCTACCTGGATCTCATCCGTAGGCTTTTTCCGCTGCGCCGCTGCAAGTCTTTACGCAAAAGAGATACGCCCTGCATGTATTTCCACATAGGCCGATGTTCCGCCCCCTGCGCGGGAAAGACGACCAAGGAACAATACGCGGAACAAGTAGAACGCGTTGCCGAATTACTTTCGGGTGAAACGGAAGTCTTGCTCGCATCTCTCGACAACGATATGAACAAAGCCTCGGAAAGTCTCCTGTTCGAGCAGGCAGCCAACATACGGGATGCCATCAAGGCGATTCAAGCCTTCCAAAGCGATTCCGGCATGGAGGACTTTTCCGAGGGCGACCGCGATTACCTTGCATGGGAATCCGACGGTTCCCTTATTACCTTCGTGGTATTCCAGGCCCGTGGCGGAAAACTCGTCGGCCGGGACCTTTTCAGGGAGCGCTGCTACGGAACGGTCATCGAGGCGGTGGATCATTTTATGATTGCGTATTTTACGGAAAAAAGGCTTCCCGCTCCCTCGCTGTTCGTGAAAAATTCCGAAGGTCTCGAGCTAGCCTGCGAGTATCTGAACAGAGAGCTGGGAGCCGCGACGAAACTTGAAATGCCCCTGGAAAAACGCCATCTCGCCGCAATGGCCATGGCCCAGCACAACGCAAAAGAAGATATAACAAAACGCAGACGTGAAATCGGGGACATAGAAGCGCTGGAAGCTCTACGAAATGCCCTGAACCTGGAGACCATTCCGGAACTTATCGAAGGATTCGACATTGCCCAATTATCGGGAAAGCATACGGTCGCATCGCTCGTGACTTTCAGGAACGGGGCTCCAGACAAGAAAAAATACCGGATTTTCAAGATAAAAAGCCTCGAAGGCAAAATTGACGATTTCGGCGCCATGCGGGAAGCGAGCGCCCGCCACTACACGCATGTTGCGAACGGTGAATCGGAGACACCCGATCTCGTCCTGATAGACGGAGGCGTCGGACAAGTCAATGCCGTCCAGGCTATGCTCGAAGCATTGGGTTTGGAGATTCCTATAATCGGCCTGGCAAAAGAAAACGAGGAACTCTGGCCATTCGGAAGCAAGGTTCCCATCGTACTCGAAAAAAATTCGGCGGCGCTTCGCCTCGTCGTGGCCATCCGCGACGAAGCGCACCGTTTCGCCACGGGCATGAACCAGAAATTACGCGGCAAGACCGTCAATTTCCCCATTCTGGAGAATATACCGGGAATCGGTCCGGCCCGCGCGCGCGCCATCATGAAGACATTCGGCTCATTGGATGCCGTTGCCGAGGCTCAGCCTGAGTATTTAGCGAAAATTCTGAAACTCCCCGTGGAAACCGCCCAGGCCGTGCATGACGCCGTAGGTTTATCCCGACAAAAACCCATAGTTAAAGGAAAGAAATAAACCATGCATCTTACGGAAGCGCTGCCGGAATCCCTGCTGAAAGAAAAGTTAAAAAATATTAAAATTCTATATGACGAGGTGGATGCTTCCGTCCTTAGATTCGTGGACTCCGCCGATTTCAATTGCGCTTTCGGCTGCGGAAAATGCTGCAAAGGCTTCTTGCCGGACCTGCTCCCGCTGGAAGCCGCTTATATCGCCGGATTCCTAATCTCCCAAGACCTGGAAAAAGCGGAGACTATCTGCAAAACCGGTCTTGCGCCCTTGGAATCACTGGCCGCGACGCCGACATGCCCATTATACCTGCCCGAATCACCCTATCATTGCTCGGTATACGAGGCGCGTCCGCTGGTATGCAGGTTATTCGGTTTTTCCGGCGTCAGCGACAAGAACAACGACTTGTCTTTTTCGCTTTGCCGTTTCATGGAAAGCGCCTCCCTGGAAAATCCGGAACGGAAATTCCGGATCGTACAAAATGATCCGCGTTTTCCTATTAAACCGCCTGCCATGTCGGTATTCGGAGAAAGACTCCAATCTTTGGACCCCAACGATTCAGGCATGCGCCAATCGTTGCACAAAGCCGTCCCGGCGGCGATAGGCCGGATTTTATTCCTTGTTTCCATCGGACAAAACGAGTCTCAAGGCAAACGGGGGAGCCCGCAATGACGAAGTATATACCTGAAGTACCACAGACGCGCCTGGAGTCCCTGGAAAAAATTATTCGCGATTTATCACCCGATTCGGGATATTCACGGGATATCGCCAAAAAGGTTACTGCGCTTCAACGGGGGCTTACCGGAGAGCGAAACCTGATCAACCGCGATTATATGGGCGAAAATGATTATCTGCTCGCGTATCTCAGCTATTACTGGCCCGTATCGTATGCCCAAGCGCAGCTCGCATTACGGCAGTTGCCGTTAAAAAAAACAGAGGATTCCGCCTATAGGATTCTGGATCTTGGTTCCGGCCCTGGCCCCATGAGCTGCGCGGCCGTAGATAATTTTTGGAACAGGCTACCCGTGTCCGAAGAAGCTACCGCCAAGATTGATGTTACGCTATTTGATATTTCAGGGGCAGCTCTGCGCATTGCCGAGCGCTTGCTTCAAAACAACCAGCTACCGCCTTCGCCTGGCATTACCATCCTCAAAGGCGACCTTTCAACGGACACGCTTCCGGATGGCGAGTTCGACCTTATTCTGTTTGGACACAGCCTCAATGAAATCGCACATAACCAAGCTGACCGAATCGTCATCCGCACCGAGCTGGTAAAAAAAACAATTAAAAAACTAAGCCAAAACGGATATTTGCTCATGATCGAACCGGCGTTATTATCAACAAGCAGGGATTTGATAGAGCTCCGTAATCAGCTGTGCGCATCGGGCTACCCGATTCATGGCCCTTGCACCGCAAATGCCGCTTGCACGATCCTCGAAACGAGCGCCTCCGCGACCTGCCACGACGAGTCTTTATGGAAGATTCCACAGTCAGTCCAGAAAATCGCGGACGAAGCCGGCTTGGACAGAAATGCCATTAAAATGACCTGGTTCGCTTTTTCCAAGCCTTACAATGAATTGCTTACCGGAAACGCTGTTTTCAGAGTAGTTTCGGAACCTATGCTCAACAAAGGCGGACGGGTGCGCTATCTGTTGTGCGGCCAAAAACATCGAATATCTTTTTCAGCGAAAAAAGACGATCCTGCCGCAATGACCGGCGGTTTTTTCATGATTAAGCGGGGAGACATCATTGAAATTGAGAACCCGGAAATCCGGGAATCCGGGCTAGGCTGGCAACGGGAAACCAGGGTTCACACGAAAGATAAGTTCGTCTGCTAAGAGGTTTTTACGTTTGCGGGAAAAATCATGGTAAAACGGGCGCCGTTATTGCTTTCTATTTCCATCCTACCCGATAATTGCCCGACAAGCGTCATTACAAGGGTAAATCCAAGGCTTTTAGCTGAATCCGGAAAAATTTCGTACGGTAAGCCAGGGCCGTTATCCGCGACGACAAATGTATAGCTGGCGTTTTTCTCGTCATAGGCAAAGGTGATGCGAATCTCGGGTTTTTGTACCTTGGTAAAAGCGTGCTTGATGGAGTTCGTAATCAGTTCGTTGAGTATGAGCCCGCACGGTACCGCAAAATCCAGATCCAAGGCTATATTTTCGATATCGTAATATAAGTCAATGGATTTCTCGGAGCATTGCATGAGGATAGGCACGAAACTCTTGACATAGTCCGGAAACTGAATGTCGGCGAGACTGGGAGACCTGTACAGCTGTTCATGGATCATGGCCATGGCGCGGATTCTGTTCTGGCTGTCTTGAAGGGCTCCGGCAACTTTCACGTTCTGCATGCCCCTGATTTGAAGGTTCATCAGACTGATGATTATCTGTAAATTATTCTTTACTCGATGATGGACTTCCTGAAGCAGGATTTCCTTTTCCCTGAGCGAATAAAGCATAGCCTCTTCCATGCGCGCCCGTTCTTCCACGTCACGCGCAACCCCCAATATTTCCAGGTTGCCATCCGCGGCCCATACCAATGTCGTAAGGATCTCGACGCGAATCGATCTCATTTTCCTTCGAATGACCGAAACGCGGTACAGGGATGTTTTCCGTAAATCATCGCCTTTTTTAAAAGCGGCGATCCTTTCTTTCATGTCGTTCTTTACGGCCTGAAACTCTTCTTTCTCAATGAATTCGCCTATCTGCATTTTTACGGCAACATCTTCCTTGTATCCGCAAAGCCTGTAGATCGAGGGGCTGATGTAGGAAAATCTCTCGTAGACGGTATTATAAATAAAAATGACATCGGTAAGGTTTTCCGCGATGAGCGCATACAGGCGTTCGGTCCGCTTCAGCGCAATCTCGGTTTCCCGCAACTTCATCTCGGTTTCGACTTCCCGGCGTACATGATTTAAAGTCTCCGGAAACAGGGATTTAAAACTGCCATCCAAAAGCAGAAAGTCGCGGGCTCCAAGCCTTAGCATGCGCAGCGCGTGGCGAAAATCGGAATCATCCGAAATAACGATGAAAGGAGGCATACATGGTTCGTTTTTCTGGATCATCAAGATGAGATCCTCGATATCCATGTCGGGAAGGGAATCGCTTATGACGCAGAGATCAAATTTCGACGATTGAACCGCTACGAGAGAATCGCCGCCGGAAAGCGCTATCGTTACGGACATTCCCGTTTGACTTGCGATTTGCCTGAAGTTTTCGGCTAAGTCCTCACTTTTTTGGACAATGAGGAGGTTAAAATCCATTTTTTCATAGATAGAATTCATTTGCAGGAAGTTTAAGCCTGCGGCGACTTCTTGTCAAATCAGCTGGATGCGGCCATCCAGCTGATTCCCTTCCTTATTTTCTGTTTTTCAATAACTCTGCAAATGGATTATAGCTTGTACCGTCATCATCTCGGTTGGATGTTTTTACGGGTTCCGGCCTGGTTTGCGAACCTGAATCCGCCCGTTTTACAACCACGACTTTTCTTGCCCCCTCGGGCTTCGCCGCGGTATTTTCGCGGCGTTCGCTTTTCAAGGAAAGCCCGATTCGTTTTCTGATGGTGTCCAGCGAAATAATGACGAATTCCTTTACGTCTCCGACTTTCAGGATATCCATGGGATCATCTATAAATCTATCCGCCATTTCCGAAACATGGATCAAAGCGCTTTCTTTTATACCTATATCGATAAAAGCGCCGAAATCCACCACATTTTTTACTTTTCCGATTACTTTCATGCCTTCCCGAAGATCGGTGAAAACCAATACGCCTTGCTGCATGATGGGTTTGGGAAGATCATCGCGCGGATCCAGGTTAGGTTTTTTAAGCTCGAGGATAATATCGTCGATCGTCGCGTCTCCGACCGTATATTTTTCTTTCAAGCTAGTGCGCTGTTCCTTGCTCGGGTCTGATCCAGTTTTAGCGATCGGCAATATCTCGCTGGCCAAGGCATAGTTTTCAGGGTGAACCCAGGTATTGTCCAGGGGATTCCGGCTTTCCGGAATCTTCATGAATCCAGCGCATTGCTCGAACGTTTTCTCGCCCATTCCGGAAATTTTCTTTAGCTGATCCCGATTGTTGATCTTGCCGTTTTCATCGCGGAATTTCACTATTTTCTTGGCTAGCGAAGTATTGATTCCCGAAACATACTTGAGGAGCGAAAAGCTCGCCGTATTAATATTGACGCCTACTTTATTTACCACCGACCCTACTACCTCGTCCAGGGTTTCGGAAAGGCGTTTTTGATTCACGTCATGCTGGTATAGCCCTACCCCGATGGATTTTGGGTCGATCTTTACAAGCTCCGCGAGAGGATCCTGCAAGCGGCGGCCGATGGAAATAGCGCCGCGGATCGTAAGGTCAAGCTCGGGAAATTCTTCACGCGCCACGTCGCTTGCCGAATAAACGGACGCGCCGTCTTCGTCCACCATGGTAAACTTTATATCAAGCGAATTTTCCGCTATCGTTTCCGCCACGATCCTGGCTACATCCTGCCCGGCGGTCCCGTTGCCGATGGCGATGAGCTGCAGAGAAAATTCCTTGATGGCCTTGGCGACCAGTTTCTTTGAATCTTCCGGTTTCGTCTCCTGGTTTATCAGGAAGTACGAGAGGAATTTCCCCGTTTCGTCGATAGCCGCGCATTTCGACCCGGTACGGATACCGGGATCGATGCCGAGTATCCTGGTACCTTTTATAGGCGGCGACATCAGCAGGTTCTTCAGGTTTTCGCTGAACACATGTATTCCATGACCGTCCGCGTTGTCGGTAGCCTCAGAGCGGATTTCCCTGAGAACTGCGGGCGACAGCAGCCTGCGCACCGATTCATCGACGGCAGTTCGATAATATTCATTAACCGCCATGTACCTGTCCAGCAGGCAATCGACCGCGCCGTCTTCGTTGACATCCAGGGAAACGGTCAATTCCTCTTCGCGCTCCCCGCGGTTCACCGCGAGGACGCGGTGCAGCTTCAGCGATGACAGCGGTTCCTTGTAATCCCAATACATCTGGTACGTGCTGGCTTCCTTCTTTTTCTCGTCGATGCCTTTTACCACGAGGAAGCCTTCCCTCATGTATAGTCTCTTGATGGCCGCCCTGTTTTCCGGATTCTGCGATATTCGCTCGGCGATGATATCGACGGCACCTTGCAGAGCGTCCTCAACGCTGACCACGCTCAGCTCCGGCTTTTCCGTATTTTCCTTCAGGAATTCCGCCGCGCGTGCCCTCACGGTTTCGGAGGGCTCCACGAGCATTATTTCCGCGAGCGGTTCAAGACCTTTTTCTATGGCCATCATGCCGCGCGTTTTTTTCTTTCGTTTGTACGGTGCGTAGATATCTTCTATCTCGGTAAGGGTTTGGCATTTATTAATATTTTTAAACAGATCCTCGGAAAGTTTGCCCTGCCCGAAAATAGCCTGCAGTACTTCTATTCGGCGCGTCTCCAGATTGGTGTACGATGAATGTTTATGCACCGTGTCGCGAACCTGAACTTCGTCCAGGTTACCCGTACGCTCTTTTCTATAGCGGCTTATGAAAGGAACCGTACTTCCCTCGGCGGTAAGCTCCACGACGGCGGCGGCCTGGCTCACCCTGATCCCCAGATCGGAGGCGATTCGATTGAGTATATCGGCCTGGCTTACTGCCAAGGCTCCGATCGTTTCTTCGTTGATTTCCATGCTAGTATCCTTTTTGTTTCTTACGGAGTTCGGTCAACAAACCCTCGGGGCTGAAACCGCCCAAATAGCTTATTTTTGTATCCAGGCAAATCACCGGTTCGAGATTGGCCATCGACAGCAACTTCTCCACGTCGGGATTCCTGCTGATAGTCTCTGGCGTGGACTCAAAAAATTCGACGGAGTAATCCGTTCCCAGTTCCGAGTTTTTCAGGATCGTCCTGAAGTCGTCGACCAATTCGATCGTCCTCTTCTTCTCGCCCGGTGCGCAGCTGCCGCAATGATCCCCTTCGCAACCCGAGCAGATTTGAGCGTCGGCATGTCCATAGATTTCTATCGTGTGCATACTCATGTCCGTTCAGCTTCCTTTTCTTTTGGCTCTCTTCTTGTTTTGGTCTTCCAGCGTGGAAACCAGTGAATTCAGCACGGATCTGAAATCCGGATCCTGCACGGTCTCCAAAACTTCGCTTACCGAAGATTTTTTCAAATCCTTTTTTTGGGCTTCGGTGCTTTCATCCGTTTCCGGCTCGTCTTTTTCTGCCGGTCTGGTCGCTCGCATATCAGGCTTTTCGTTCTTTACCTTAAAGGCGATTCCGCGCAACTTGAGTTCGGGAAAATTATTCTGGAATTTTTTTAACATTTGATTTTGTTCAAACTGCATAAGCTGAATCCACCCGGGATGGTCGGCCTCGACTATCACTATCCCGTTTTTTACGTCCACCGGCTTGGCGTGGACGCAGAATCGATCACCGGCGATAAACTTCCAGGAACGGAAAAATTCCGACCACATATTGGTCTTGTCCATGCTTTCTGCCGGAAGTATGGATGAGAGCAGGTCAGAGGCTTTTCGTATCGGTGAATTGTCCATCTTGGGTCCAGTATACTAAAGTATTTTCGGAAAGATAATCCCTATATGGTTCGTCCGGCAAAAAAGTAAAAAAGGCCTGTCTGTTTTGCGGCAAGTTTCCCATGAAGCGCCTTCTTTTTTCCTGGTCAAGTTCCAGCAATACATCATCTAAAAGCAGTATTGGCAAACGATGGCATGTCGCTGTGTAGAATTCAGCCTGCGCAATCCTGAGAGTAAGCGCCAATAGCCGTCGTTGCCCAGTGGAGGCTCGCCCGGAAAAATCACCGTATTTATCCATGAAAAAAAACTTATCCCGATGAGGTCCTGTGGTGGACATCCCGATCGCCAAATCGCGATCTCGGCATTCCAGTAAAAACTCCCGCAATCCATCCTGATTATCCGAAGGCCAGGAAGGTTTGTACTCAACGAATATTTTCTCTCCCAACAGGGACACTTCCTCGAACCTGCGGGAAAAAGTCTCATTGAAAGCAGTGACCAACTTATCTCTGTGATCCTGCACGACGAGTCCATATTCAGCGAACTGGATATCCAACACGTCAAGTAATCTTACGTCCTTGTTTTTCAAGGCATTGTTGCGCATTTTTACTACTTTTTTATAATTACGTAAAGAATCTATGTAGGCTGGCGATATAAGACTCGCCGTCTGATCGAAAAAAAATCTCCGCCTTTCAGGCTCGCCGTACGCAAACTCGATATCATCATGACAAAAAACTATCGCGGGATTTTTTTCCACCAATATTTTCCTGTCGTGCACCGCCTTGTCGTTTTCCCGGATAGTCTTAAAACCGTTCTTCCACTGTACTTCGAATTTATTCTTAAGCAAGGATAGACCGGCCGTTTTATCGATATCTTCCACCGTAATGCCGGTCAAGGCCCAATCCTTTTCTCCCAAGCGCGCTAAATTTCTATCATTTTTTTCTCTAAAGGAATTTCCGTAGCACAGGCCGTACAGGGCGTCAAGGATATTGGTTTTACCCTGCGCATTTTCCCCGACAAAAAAAATAAAAGAGGCGCCTGTGTCTACGGCGCCATCTTTTAGGTTTCTGTAATTTCGGGTCTCCAGGGAATTAAAAGCCATATATCCCGATCAGTCGGTTATCATCGGCATCAATATGTGGAAGCATTCGGAATCATCTACGGCCTTTATAGTCAAAGCGCGAGATTTTTCCGTATATAATATTTCTATATTTTCCGATTCTATAACCTTCAAGGGATCTTCGAGCCATCGATAATTGAGTGCAATAATTGTCTCTGGACCATCGTAGACGCAGGCTATCTCTTCTCTTGCTGTACCAATCTCGGTATCTTCGGATGATATTATCAATTTATTTTCACTTAAATTGAAAAAGGCCCTGCGAGACTTTTGCTCCACAAAAAGAGACACGCGTTTCAACGCGTCCAAAATATCGATTCTCTTTACAACAACAGAATATTTTTGCGTTTCCGGAATTACTTTCAAATAATTTGGAAACTGCCCGTCTATTAAAACCGAGCTTAACGTATACATTCCGAATTTAACAAAGATAGTCTTTTCGTTCACCGCAATAAAAAGCTGACCTTCGTTCGATGAACGTTTCAATACCAAGGCTAGAATTTTAGGGGGAATAATTATTGCCTTGAATTCAGGGATGTTTTCTGCATTAATTTTAATAAACGCCAGTCTTTTGGCATCTGTCGCGACCATGATCAAATTGGAGTCTTTTTTCTCAAAAAATACGCCGTTCATGAAATATCGTGTCTCATCGTCGGAAACCGCGAAAATAGTCTGTTGAATCATATTTTTAAAATTCTCCGACGAAACCGCAAAATATTTCTCGTCATCTATAGTCGGCAACTGGGGAAATTGTTCGCTGGAAATAGTCTTAAGATTGAATTGGGCTTTTTTAAAACTAGGTTTGATGAGCATTTTATTGTCTTTATGCTCGATTTCGATCATTCCATCGGGGATGCTTGCAAGAATCGCCGATAGCTTATCGCAAAATACGGTACAGGTACCATTTTCCTGGATATCTATGGGTATCTTGGTTTCGAATCCAATTTTAATGTCCGTAGCGCGAATGATCAACGTATTGTCACTAGCCTCAAGGTATACATTGGATACGACTGAAATAGCGTTTCTAGAAGATATGATTTCTTGAGCAACGGATATTTCTTTTTGAAAAATTGATTTTTCACACGTAAATTTCATGAATCACCTCACTCAACCGGACTGGTCGTGATGATACCATGGAAAATGATCGAAAAGCAATAATAAAGAGGTTTAAGAATTGTATATAAAATTGATTGCCTATATTAATAAATTCTATTTTATATACAGTAGTTATAGTAATAAGGGAACATCTTATGTTAATAAGCACTATAAATACTTATATTGTAATTAAATAGTAAAGGGATAAAAAAAGAAAGATAGCTCATGCTTATTCACAATATCAACAGCGTCTTTTAATTATGAACAAGAAAGCCATATTTTGAACATTTTATACAGTGATTTTACACGACTTGTTCTTAGGTTTTTATACTGGCTTGTTTTATCACTTGGATTAATTTTTGTATGGTAACTTCCAGCGTCGGATCGGTTTTTAGACGCTCGTCTATTTTTTGGCACGAATGCATAACAGTCGTATGGTCTCGGCCTCCAAATTCAAGGCCAAGTTCCGTTGTAGAGTATTCGGTAATTTCTCGGGCGATATACATGGCTACCTGACGAGGAAAGACGATTTTCTGGGTTCTTTTTTTGCCCTTCATATCATTGCTGGAAACATTGAAATAATCTGAAATGGCTCTGATTATATGTTCAATCGATACATTTCCATGACGCGATTGGTTAAAAACGTCTTTAAGGAGTTGCTGGGCAACTTCGAGGGAGACTTCTTTTTTTGATATATCGATATAAGCGCCGAGCGTTATCAAGGTAGATTCCAGGTCACGGATATTCGTGGATACATTTCGCGCGATAATATCGATGACGTCATTAGGAATGCTGATTTTGGAAATGTCGGTTTTCTTCTTGAGAATAGCGTATCGGGTTTCATAGTTTGGAGGCTGTAGATCTACTTTCAGGCCACGTTCAAATCTGCTGCGCAGTCGATCGGTAAGGTTTTTTAATTCGGAAGCCGGCCTGTCGCAGGTAAATACCATTTGTTTATTGCCATCGTAAAGCGCGTTGAATGTATAGAACATTTCGTCCTGGAAGCCTTCTTTGTTCTGGAAAAAGTGAATATCGTCCACAAGAAGAATGTCCACGGATCGGTATCGGTTCTTAAATGCAGATAACTTATTGGAATGAATCGCGTCGATGAAGTCGTTGGTAAAATCTTCCGAAGAAACGCATATTATTTTTAGCTTGGGATTCAGGTTCCAGGCTCGATTGCCAATAGCCTGCATCAAATGGGTTTTTCCAAGGCCGACGCCGCCATATATAAGGAAAGGGTTGTACGCGGTGCCTGGATTGGTAGCGATAGCCATGGCTGCATTCGCCGCGAAGGAGTTGTTTTCCCCGACGACGTAATTCTCAAAAATGAAATCTTGACGCATTTGAGGATGCTTTTCCGGTACTTTATTAGCTTGGGCAATCTTTTGGGAGTTTTGAGCCAATATTGCCGCTGTTTGCGGCGTTGCGTTCATAGGTTTGGCTGTTTCTCGAGCGGGATTCTTTTTATCTCCATTTTTATCTTCGGGTTTTACTACCAAGAAATCTATGAGCAGGCGCTTTCCGGATAATTCAAAAAGCTTTTCCTCTATTTTCTTTTGGTAGTTTTTTGCCAGTTGATCTCTGAAGAATACCGATGGAACGCCGATGCTTACAGTTTCTTGGGTAGAAGAGTTGTACGTAATATTGAACCACATCGAGTATTCCTGCTGGCTGAGTTCTTCTTCGAACTGCTTCATCGCTTCTTGCCAGAAAACGGAATAGTCCCAATTGTCCATATTCTAAAGTCTCCCACAGCTTATGCTATAATCTCTAACAGGTTATCCACAATTTATATCATAGAATTAAACCTGTACAGTGGTAAAAAAAAAAAGACAAAATGACATTCACGGTATAAAACTACTTAATAACCATGAAGCTGATTTTTAAATTGTTATAATACAAGAACTTAATTATTCTCCATTTTTTTGATTTAATTTCAATCGGGAATGCTAAAAATGCTTCTTTGTTTTCTTATAACGAGATAGAACTTTATGCACAAGTTATGCACATTATGCGTCTTAAGGTTTGGTATACCCGTTGTCCTTTACTTTTTTGTAGAGAAAAGGTATAATGCAGACTCGCACAATAGCTTCTTTTTTCTTTCTGGAAAAGCAATTATGCGCTTTTTCATCCCTTACCCCTCGGATAAACCCATGGAATCGAATTATTCAGCTGATAGTATTCAAGTCTTAAAAGGTCTTGAAGCGGTTAGAAAACGCCCCGGAATGTATATTGGCTCAACCGGCTTGGACGGTTTGCATCATTTGGTCTACGAAGTTGTGGACAATTCGATCGATGAAGCTTTTGCGGGACACTGTACTCATATAGAAGTAGTACTCGAAAAAAACGAAATCGTTCGCGTAACAGACAATGGCCGCGGAATTCCAACGGGTATTCACCCTGAGGAAGGCGTCAGCGCCCTCGAGTTGGTTATGACCAAGCTGCATGCGGGTGGAAAATTCGACAAAAATTCGTACAAAGTTTCCGGCGGTCTCCATGGAGTCGGCGTATCCGTCGTGAATGCGTTGTCTGCCTGGTGCGAAGTACGCGTTCACTATGAAGGCAAGGTACACTTCCAGCGCTATGAGACGGGCATTCCCGTAGAGCCGGTAAAAGAAATTGGAACTACGGATATACGAGGAACGGAAGTAACCTTCTCCGCGGATCCCACGATTTTTGAATCGACGATTTACAGCTATGATGTTTTAGCCAACCGGCTCAGGGAGCTGGCCTTCTTGAACAAAGGTCTTTTGATTACCTTGACCGATGACAGGCTTTCTACCCCCAAGGTGCACGAGTTTAAGTTTGAAGGCGGTTTGCGCGAGTTTGTTCAATATTTGAACAAGAACAAGACCGTGCTGCATGAGGAGCCCATCTACTTTTCAGGCCTCAAGGATGAAGTGGAAGTGGAAGTTGGAATCCAGTATAACGATACTTTCAACGAAAGCATGTTCTGCTTCGTTAACGGCATCAATACGCGCGAAGGCGGAACGCACTTGGTCGGCTTTAAAAATGCGCTTACCAAGATACTGAACGAGTATTTCAAGAAATCCAAGTTTGTTAAAAAACTTGAGGATACGCTTTCCGGCGATGACGCGCGCGAAGGTCTTACCGCTGTGCTTTCGGTCAAGGTTCAAAACCCGCAGTTTGAGGGGCAAACCAAGACCAAACTGGGTAACACGGAAGTTAAAGGTATCGTTGATTCACTGTGTACCGACCAATTCATCCTGTACTTCGAGACGCATCCAGATGTCATCGAGAAGGTTATCGAGAAATCGGTATTGGCCGCCCGCGCGCGAATTGCAGCCAGGCAAGCCCGCGAGCTTACCAGGCGCAAGTCTTTGCTGGAGAGTTCGGGACTGCCGGGCAAGCTGGCCGACTGTTCCGAGAAAGATCCCACTAAATGCGAGATATATATAGTAGAAGGCGACTCCGCAGGCGGTTCGGCCAAGGGCGGACGAGACAGAACCTTCCAGGCAATTTTGCCGTTGTGGGGCAAGATGATGAACGTCGAGAAGACGCGCATCGACAAGGTTATCGGCAACGACAAGCTGCAGCCGATAATCCAGAGCTTGGGCTGCGGCATAGGCGCGGATTTTGATATCAGCAAACTGCGCTACCACAAGGTAATCATCATGGCGGATGCCGACGTCGACGGCTCGCACATCAGAACACTGCTGCTGACCTTCTTTTATCGATATATGACCGACTTGCTCTCCAAGGGCAACGTGTATTTGGCAATGCCGCCGCTGTACAAGATCGTTATCGACAAGAAGATTCAATATGCCTACGACGATATCGAGAAAGACCGTATTTTAAAAGAAAGCGGCAAGGATCCGGAGAAAGTGCAGATCCAGCGCTACAAGGGTCTGGGTGAAATGAACCCCGAGCAGCTTTGGGAAACCACGATGGACCCCGCCAGGCGCTGCATCATGCAGATACAGATGGAAGACGTTGTTGAGGCCGAGTCGGTGTTTACGACTCTGATGGGCGAGCAGGTAGAGCCTCGCCGCAAATTTATAGAAGAGAACGCGCTGTCGGTCTCGAATCTGGACGTGTAACATGGCAGAACAAACAGGCAAAACTATACAGGTTCCCATTGAGGAAGAAGTAAAGACTGCATATTTGAACTACGCGATGAGCGTAATCGTGAGCCGGGCGCTGCCCGATGCGCGCGACGGTCTCAAACCGGTGCATAGGCGCCTTTTATACGCAATGGACGAGCTTGGCTTGAAGCCGGGCGCCGCTACCAAGAAAAGCGCGCGTATTACCGGTGACGCGATGGGTAAATACCATCCGCACGGCGATTTATCGCTGTACGACGCCTTGGTACGCATGGCGCAGGGATTCAGCTTACGGTATCCGTTGGTACACGGTCAGGGAAACTTCGGATCCGTAGACGGTGATCCGCCTGCAGCCAGTCGTTATACCGAAGCCAAGCTGTCTAAACCCGGCGACGAGATGCTCGCCGATCTGGACAAGGAAACGGTAGACTTCGTTCCCAATTACGACGAAAGTCTTCGGGAACCTTCGGTGCTTCCCAGTGCGATACCCAATCTGCTTATAAACGGATCCTCCGGTATTGCCTTGGGTATGGCCACCAATATGCCGTCCCACAACCTGAATGAGATCAATGACGCGATCGCAGCTTATATTGACGACCCTGAGATAACTATTGAAGGGCTCATGAAACATGTGGCGGGGCCTGATTTTCCTACGGGCGGTATTATATTTGGCCGTCGAGGCATCAAAGAAGCCTATATTACCGGTCGCGGTAAGCTCCATGTACGTGGAAAGTTCAATATAGAGACGCTGAAGGGCGGCAAAGAGCAGATAATCTTTACCGAGATTCCCTATGCCGTAAACAAAGCCAACCTGGTAGCCAAAATTGCCGAGCTGGTACGCGATAAGGTCGTAGAGGGCGTCGCCGACGTACGGGATGAATCAGACCGCGACGGTATGCGCATCGTCATCGAATTGAAGAAGACGGCAGTAACCAAGCTGATCCTGAACAAGCTGTTTGCGCATACCCCGCTGCAGTCAACCTTCGGTGTAATCAATCTGGCTCTAATTGGCGGCAGACCGAAGCTGTTGACGTTGAAAGACCTGATCAAGGCGTTCGTCGACCATCGGGTAGACGTGATCATGCGCAGGTCACGTTATGAGCTGCGCAAAGCTGAAGAACGCGCACATATCTTGGAGGGCTTGGTAATAGCCATCCAGAATATCGACGAAGTAATTCGGATCATAAAAGCTTCCCGAAACGTGGACGCGGCCAAACTGGGCTTGATGGAGCGATTCTCGCTGTCCGAGATCCAGTGCCAAGCCATAATCGATATGAGACTCGGGCGCCTTACCGGCCTCGAGATCGAGAAACTGCAGGCTGAGCTTGCCGAAGTACGCGCACGCATCGAATACCTGAAAGACTTGCTTGCGCACCCCGAGAAGGTATTAAGCGTCGTAAAGGCCGAGACTGCCGTAGTGGCGGGTAAATATGGCGACAAACGACGCACCGAGATCATGAACGACGAAGTAGAAGCCTTTAATATAGAAGATTTGATCAAGAAAGAAGAAATGGTCATTCTTATATCCAATAAAGGTTTTATTAAACGCGTTCCCGTGAGTGCGTATACGAGCCAGAGCAGGGGTGGAAAAGGGTCGAATTCGGCATCGTTGCTGGATGACGACTTTGTTCAGCAGCTTTTTATCGCGAATACGCATGATTACATCATGTTTATTACGACAGCAGGCAAAGCCTACTGGCTGAAAGTGCACGAAATACAGGAAGCTTCGCGCACCGCCCGCGGTTCGCACATAAAGAGCTTGCTGGCTATCGGCGCAAACGAAGAGATCACGGCGGTGGTCGATCTGGCGGCGTTTACCGAGAACGTGTTCCTGTTCTTAGGAACTTTGAGGGGCGTCGTCAAGAAAGTGGCAACCAGCGAGTTTGTTCATGCTAAAACCCGCGGTATCATCGCCATTAACCTTGATGAAGGCGATACCTTGGTAGCAGCGGTTAAAACTTCGGGCACCGACGAAGTCGTGCTGATAACCAGGCAGGGACAAGCCCTCCGCATCGAGGAATCCGATGTTCGGTCTATGGGACGCGGAAGCAGGGGAGTTTGCGGCATCAAATTAACCGACGCCGACGAACTAACCGCCATGTTGCGTGTAGCGCCGGAAGAACAAATGCTCCTGATCAGCGAGCATGGCTATGGTAAGCGAACAGACTTTGATAACTTCAATAAACATGGCCGCGCAACCAGGGGTCAGAGGATTTACGATCCGGACGAAAAAACGGGTGAAATAATCGGCGCAATCACGCTGAAAGAGCAGGATGAGGCGATTGTAATAACCAGCCAGGGTAAAACCTTGAAACTGAGCGCTGCGGATGTGCGCCTATGCGGTAAAACTGCCCGTGGCGTGCGAATCGTCAATATCGATCTACCGGCTTTCGTCGTAGGTATCGACAGGATCATAAATGAAGCCATTGATCCTTTATTGATCGACGCAGCTGCGGTGGATGCAACGATTGTAGAGGGAGATATCCTGGATATGGATGAAACCATGCAGATAGAGGATTCAATGGCTGATAAGCCGGAAGATCCTGTAAGCGAAGATTGATTTTCAAGTTTTAATTGAAGGGTGGTCAAGCAAGTCTTGACCGCCCTTTTTTTGTTCCACGTGAAACAATGGACAATGAATCTGTAAAGAACTTCTACCTAGTGTGCCTAATCTCGTTTGAATGTTCCACGTGAAACATGTATGTTTTTACGGACAGGAGAAAGCAAAAGTTGCTAGACCGCCTTCTGAAGTTTCTTTGTAGATTCTTGGCAGGTCGGTACCTGTTTGCTGCATTGTTTCAACAATTGTATCAAAACTGATTCTATGGCGTCCGTCAGAAAGTAAGGCATAGGTATTTGCATCCAATGCTCTGGACGCAGCAAAGGCATTTCGTTCGATACAGGGAATCTGTACAAGTCCGCCAACAGGATCACATGTTAAGCCTAAATGATGTTCGAGCCCCATTTCGGCGGCATATTCGATTTGGTTTGGAGTTCCGCCGAACAATTGGGCCGCTGCAGCAGCCGCCATGGAACAGGCCGTTCCAATCTCGCCTTGACAGCCTACTTGGGCTCCTGATATAGAAGCGTTTTTCTTTACTAAATTTCCTATCAAACCAGCCGTTGCCAATGAGCGCAGGATTTTTACGTCACTGAATTTATAATGCACGGACAGCCCATATAATACACCGGGAACTACTCCACAGGATCCGCAGGTTGGGGCGGTAACTATTCTTCCGCCAGCAGCGTTTTCTTCCGATACAGCCAGGGCGTAGGCGAAAAGCATGGAACGTCTTTTTAGCGAACCTCGAAAACCATTGGCGCGCACGTAATATGACGACGCTTTTCTGGATAGCTTTAATCCGCCAGGTAAAATCCCTTCGGTTTCTATTCCAGTTTCTACTGAGGTTTTCATAGCCTGCCAGACTTCCCGTAAATAATCCCAGATATCGCTTTTTTCGAAATTCGCTACGTATTCCCAAAATGACAAACCAGTCTTGTTGAGCTCTTCCAATATTTGTACCATGGATGTATGCGCATAGATATCATTTGTATTTGTCAAATTTTTAAAATCGTTTTCGTAGACGATTTTTCCGCCTCCAACACTGAAGACTGTCGTGTTTCCTAATTCTGTGCCGTTGGAAGAAAGCGCCTCCAGTTTTAAGGCGTTGGGGTGTTGCGGCAGGATTATTTCCGGTTTCCAAACAAGTTCGCAAGCCTTTGGGAGAAGGGCTTGGATAAGAGCTTGATCGGTTAGATGGCCACGACCAGTGGCGGCCAAACTGCCAAAGAGGGTGATGCGATACGATGACGCGTCTGGATAGTCTTGCGAGAATTTCTCAGCCGCGCAGCGAGGACCCATCGTATGGCTTGAAGATGGTCCAAATCCAATTCTAAAAATATCCTTGATCGTTTCCAATAGCGAACTCCTTGATGCATGACGAACGATGAAGACCAGCATACTAAAAAAAACCGGAGCTGAGAAGCTCCAGTTAAAGTTAATTTTTTATAACTTATGATATCAGTGGATTACTTGATCGCCTTTTAAGCAGCGCAGCCTTATCGGTTTTTACCCAGCTGAATCCGTCGCGGCTAGGCCAGCTTGACCCAGGCTGAACCGCACTGCGATGATTCTAGAGCTGCGGAGATGAATTTTACGCCAAGAACGCCGTCGAGCGAGTTTGGAAACTGGGTGGCGAGTGGATCGACGGAATTTCCGGAACGTCGCGCAGCTATGGCTTCGGCGGCATCGGAATAAATGGTAGCAAAAGCCTCGATGAATCCTTCGGGATGGCCTTTTACGATTCGAGTAGAACGGGATGCAAACGGCAAAGCTCCGAGGCCATTCGGCGTAAAAACTAGAGCAGGGCTGGCAATAGGTTTGAATCTGAGTATCTGGGGGCATTCCTGTTCCCATTCCAAGGTACCAAGGCTTCCTGATACGCGAATTCTAAGGCTGTTCTCTACGCCTGCCGCTGCTTGGGTAACCCAGAAATTGCCACGCGCTCCGCCGCTTAAGCGGAGCATGGCTCCTGCGTAATCATGGAAATCGCGATTCGGTACAACCGCTCCTAAATCGGCGGATACTGCTTCTACTTCCAGACCGGAAATAAAACGTAGCAAGTGGTGCGCATGCGTCCCTATATCGCCGAGTACCAGCGAGGGACCTGACTTTTGCGGATCAAGACGCCAGGGTCTTGGTTCGCCTTGGGTGAAATCTATCTGTTTTGCTTTTCCACCTTGTACGTACTCGACCTGAACCAGGCGGATGGTACCGAGAGTTCCTTCCGCTATCATGGCACGGGCTTGGCGAACGAGCGGGTAGCCGGAGTAATTATGCGTGAGGCAAAAGACCATGCCTGAGTCGATTACTGTTTTATGGAGTGCCACCGCTTCCGCCAAGGTGTTGGTCATGGGTTTATCGCAGATAACATCGAACCCGTGCTGCAGTGCTTTGCTTGCATAGTCGAAGTGGCTGTCGTTGGGGGTCATGATGGCGATTACGTCGACGCCGTCGGGCCGAGCCCTTTCTGCGGTGAGCATGGCGTCGCAGTCGGCATAAATACGATCTTGCGGCAGACCTAGTTTTTTTCCGTCGGCGATAGCCTTGACGGGATCGGAGGAAACGAGGCCGGCCACAAGTTCATATCGGTCATCAAGGCGGGCCGCCGCGCGATGCACGCCGCCGATGAAGGAATCGGGACCGCCGCCGATCACGCCCAGCCTGAGCCTTCGCCCGAGCATGTCCAAGACTGCGTTTCTGTTCATGAATCGCTCCTTTCAGGGAATCCGTTTTACCAAATTCATGCATGGCGTTGGAAATATTAAC
Organism: uncultured Treponemataceae bacterium; assembly: GCA_964485395.1. Lineage (GTDB taxonomy): Bacteria > Spirochaetota > Spirochaetia > Treponematales > UBA12059 > JANNSO01. Next base: position 167,353 of record CAZAJF010000005.1, read on the forward strand.
CATGCGTTTCAAGTATTTTAAAAAAAATTAACATACTTGAGACGCATTTCGGTCGAACGCTTACTTCGCTAGTTTGTTTTGTATGAAGATTATTTTTCGCGGTCGGTCATACCCGCTATGAACTGTTTTTGCATGATTACGACTACGAGTGCCGGAGGTATCAGCGCAAGTAAAGTCGTGGCCATCACTATCTGCCACTCTATCTGGACGTCCGCTCCCGACAGCATCCGGTTAATACCAATCAGTATCGTGTAGTACTCTTGCTTGGTGGTTATAAGCAGAGGCCATAAGTATTGGTTCCACCCATAGATGAACTGGATTACAAACATAGCTGAGATGGGGGTACGGGTTATGGGCAGCAGAATGTGCCAAAAGAACTGCATCGGAGAAGCCCCATCTATTTGGGAAGCCTCTGCGATCTCTCTCGGTATTTGCATGAAGAACTGACGGAAAAGGAACACGGCTGTCGCAGATACTATCATTGGAAGTATCAATCCCGCGTAGCTATTTAATAGTCCTAGATCTGAGACTATCTTGTAAGTTGGCATAATGCGGACTTCAACTGGAAGCATCAAGGTAACGAAAATTGCCCAAAAGCAGAATTTTTTAAGTTTAAAATTGAAGAACACGATCGCATAAGCCGCTAGAAGCGATATTATAATCTTACCGGTAGAAATTCCCAGTGCCATGATAAGGGAATTTTTTAGCATCGTAAACGCGGAAGTACCGAGGTTTTTGTTGCCTTCGACAATGGCTTGCCTATAATTCTCAAACAGGTGGAGACCTGGCTTGAGCGGCATGGGAGCTGCGAGAATCTCCGCACTTGTATGAGTAGAAGCCACAAAAACGAGCCAAATGGGAAATAGAAGGATAATTATCGCCAGTATCAGGAATATATGCGGCAGGATTCGCCGAAGGGAATTGTGTTCGATCATTGTATGCTCCTAGTAGTGCACGCGCCGCTCGATGAAGCGGAACTGGACGATGGTTAACCCGACGACCATGATCATGAGCATGACCGACTGTGCTGACGAGCCTCCAAGATCGAGGTTGATGACTCCATCGCGCCAGACTTTGTATACCAGAATACTTGTGGACTTTCCCGGCCCTCCGGCCGTCACTTGGTGAATGATGGGGAAAGTTTCGAAGAACCCGTAAACAAGGTTCATGACAAGGAGATAAAATGTAGTAGGGGAAAGTAAAGGGAAGATAATTTTCCAAAATCTTTGAAACGGTCCTGCTCCATCCATTGCCGCAGCTTCTATAAGGTCGTTCGGTACACTTTGCAGACCAGCGAGAAAAAATACAAAATTGTAGGAAATCTGCTTCCAGCTTGCCGCAAGGGTAACGAGAAGGAAAGCCTGGTTCGAATTAAGTAGATGTTGCCATTCGATTCCAAGTTTGTGTTTCATGAACCAGGCGAATATGCCAACATTCGGGTTGAACATAAACAGCCACAAAACTCCGGCCACCATCGTTGCTACTGCGTAGGGCCATATTAGCATTGTTTTGTAGAAAGAAGAGAAATGTATTTTTTTATTCGCCTGAGTTGCGAGAAATAATGCAACCGTCATTGACAGGGCAGCGACTGCCACTGCAAAAGCTACCGAGACCCTGAATGATTCGCCGTATGAGTATGAAGGATCCGTAAAGAGCCTTGTATAATTCTCAAGACCGACGAAAATCATCCTGCCGCCGAAAGGGTCTTGCAGGAAGAACGACTGCCACAGTCCTTGAAGGGACGGCCAAAAGAAAAATACAAAGACGATTACCATTTGAGGGAGAACGAGAAGGAATGGTAGACCTTTTGATTTGAATTCATATTGCTGAGCCATCTGGCATAGTCCTGTAAAAAAGATTACGAGGTCGGTCTTTAAACCGACCCCGTCGTAAAAGATCCTGACGGATCTACTTATTCAAACGTTCAAAATCGCGAAGCTTGGCATTGCCATCCGCTATCATTTTGGCAAGACCGTCTTTTACCGATATTTTCCCTGCAAGTATATCTTCCCAGGTTTGATCTTCGATTTCACGGATGATATTGAAGTTTCCGAAACGTATACCCATGGAAGATTTCGTTGGGGCTTTGTTGAGGAGTTGTTTTATGGCGATCTCGGGACCAGGATTGGTAGTATAAAATCCTTGTGACTTGGTCAACTCGTAAGCAGCGGTGGTGATGGGCAAGTAGCCGGTATTCTGATGCCAGAAAGCCTGGATTTCGGCGGTTGAAAGGAATGAGAAGAATGATGCTATTCCTTTATTCTCGTCTTTTGATTTGCCGTCGAATACCCAGAGACTGGCTCCGCCAATGATGGAGTTTTGCGGTGCTCCTTTTGTATCGGGGTAATAGGGAAGGCGTGCGACGCCAAAATCGAATTTACAGTTGGCTTTCATGTTTCCATAGCCGCCGATAGATTCGAAATGCATACCGACCTGACCGGAAGTGAATAAGGGATTTGCTTTGTTTTCCCTTCCTCCGTAGATAAATACTTTTTCTTGGCTGAGTTGGTAGATAGTCTCAAAATGCTTGATGGTCAACGGCGTATTAAAAGCGAGTTCAGTGTCGAGACCGTCAAATCCATTGGACTTCGTACCAAAGGGCTGATTGTGCCAAGCGGAGAAGTTTTCAAGCTGGATCCATGAAATCCAGTTGGTGGAGAAGCCGCCTTCCATACCGGAGGCTTTCAGTTTTTTAGCGATATCAAAGAATTCAGGCCAGGTTACAGGAGGTTTTTCTGGATCAAGACCTGCTTTGCGGAAAGCGTCTTTGTTGTAATACATGACCGCTGTTGAAGAATTAAATGGCAGAGAAAGCATTTCGCCTTTTGAGGTGGAGTAATAGCTCGTGATTGTGGGAATGTATATTTTCGGGTCGAATTTCTGTCCGGCCTCTTTCATGAGTTTGTATACCGGTTTTACTGCACCTTTTGCAGACATCATGGTAGCGGTACCGACTTCATAAACTTGAATGATGGCAGGAGCGGCTTTGGCACGGAAAGCTGCGATACCGGCGTTCATCGTATCGCTGTAGGAGCCTTTATAGACGGGAGTAACCTTATAAAGAGTCTGGCTGGCATTGAACTTGTCGCAAAGCGCTTGAACATTGTCGGCGTTCTTGCCGGTCATGGCATGCCAGAAATCCAACTGGATAGGCTCCGCGATAATGGCGCTTGCCATCAGGCATAGTGCGACGAGTAAACATCCTAGTCTTTTCATTCTTTCCTCCATAGAGTTGTATGGACAGCTAAAACGAATGAAAACTTCCATTCCAGAATTGAATAGGCCGATTCTCCAAACGTTTTTTATGTCCTAAAATGCGGGATAAAAACAGTGTCGACCCTGAACCAGTGTTTGTCAAGTTTTATTCAGGTTCATTATATGTTAAGGATACGTCAGTCTGAGGCTTGTGGATAATCGGAAAAAAAACCGGAGCCGCAGGAGGCTCCGGTTTATGTTACAGAAATGTTGCTGAACGGAAATCAGCTGATCAATTTACGGCTTTTTTAAGCTCGTCAATCTTGTCCGTCTTTTCCCAGCTGAAGCCGTCGCGGCCGAAGTGGCCGTACGCCGCGGTCTTGAGATAGATGGGGCGCTTGAGGTCGAGCGTCTTGATGATGCCAGCGGGGCTTAAGTCGAACACTTTGTTGATGGCATCGATGATGATGTGCTCGGCGATCTTGCCGGTCTCGAAAGTGTCGATCATGACGGAGACGGGGAAGGGGACGCCGATGGCGTACGCCAACTGAACCTCGCAGCGCTCAGCAAAGCCGGCTGCCACGATGTTCTTGGCTACGTAGCGGGCCATGTAGGCGGCCGAGCGGTCTACCTTGGACGGGTCTTTCCCGGAGAACGCGCCGCCGCCGTGCCTGCCCATGCCGCCGTAGGTGTCCACGATGATCTTGCGGCCGGTAAGACCGGAATCGCCCTTGGGGCCGCCGATGACGAAACGGCCGGTGGGGTTCACGAAGAATTTGGTCTTGGAATCGAGGAGTCCCGTTGGTTCAAGCACATATTTGATTATTTGCTCGATGACGGTTTCCTTGATGGTCTCATACGAAATATCCGGGTCGTGCTGGTGCGAGACGACGACGGTGTCCACGCGAACCGGCTTGTGGCCGTTATATTCCAGGGTTACCTGGCTTTTGGCGTCGGGGCGAAGCCAGGGTATGATGCGGGATTTGCGCAGTTCGGTGGCTTTGTGCAGCAGCTTGTGCGCGTACATAATGGGTGCCGGCATGAGCTCGGGGGTTTCGTTGCAGGCGAAGCCGAACATCATGCCCTGGTCGCCCGCTCCCTGAAGGCCCTCGTATTCCTTGAGACCGTGTCCTGCGACGCCTTGGTTGATGTCCTGGGATTGCGAGTGGATGGTGTTGAGGATTGCCATGGATTCATAGTCGATGCCGTAGTCAGGATCGGTGTAGCCGATTTCCTTGACGACTTCGCGGGCCAGCGACTGGATGTCCACATAGGTGTTGGTGGTAATCTCGCCGCCGATGAGTACCATGCCCGTGGTGGTAAAGCACTCGCAGGCGACGTGACTTTCCTTGTCGTCAGTAAGGCAGGCGTCCAGTACGGCGTCCGAAAGCTGATCGCATAACTTGTCGGGATGACCTTCGCCGACGGATTCCGAAGTAAATAAATATCGTTTGTCTTTCATTAAAATCTCCTGCCTATCAGTAACGGTAATTTTCGGGCTTGAAGGGGCCGTTCTTGGGGATGCTCAAATATGCGGCTTGCCTGTCGCTCAGTACGGTTAACTCCACCTCGAGTTTACCCAAATGCAGCCGGGCCACTTCTTCATCCAGTTCACGTGGAAGCACGGTGACGCCGGGTTTGTTCGTGGCGCGGTTTTTCCAGAGTTCTATCTGGGCGAGCACCTGGTTCGTGAAGCTGTTGGACATGACGAACGAAGGGTGGCCGGTTGCGCAGCCGAGGTTTACGAGTCGGCCTTCGGCCAGCAGGATGATGGATTTACCGTTGGAGAAAACCCATTCGTCGACTTGAGCCTTGACGGGAACTTTTTTGACGCCGGACAGGGCCTTCATGCCGGCGACGTCGATCTCATGGTCGAAGTGGCCGATGTTGCAAACGATGGCTTTGTCTTTCATGCGGGAAAGGTGGCTGGCGGTGATCACGTCCACGCAACCCGTGGCGGTTACCCAGATGTCGGCGCGCGCCAAGGCTTTTTCGATAGTTGTTACTTCGTAGCCTTCCATGGTGGCCTGCAGCGCGCAGATCGGGTCTATCTCGGTAATGAGAACGCGGGAACCTTGGCCGCGAAGGCTCTGCGCGCAGCCTTTGCCTACATCGCCGTAACCGCACACAACGGCGACCTTGCCTGCCAGCATGATGTCGGTGGCGCGCTTGATGCCGTCTATCAGCGATTCGCGACAGCCGTACAGATTGTCGAACTTGCTTTTGGTAACGGAATCGTTGACGTTGATGGCGGGAACCAGCAGTTCGCCCTTTGCGGCCATTTGGGCCAGGCGCCTGACGCCCGTGGTGGTTTCTTCCGAAACGCCTTTGAGCTCGGCGAGGGTACGGTGCCAGCGCTTGGGGTCTTCCTTGAGGATTCGCTTGAGGCAGAGTTTAAGTTCCGCTTCATCGGTGGAGTCCGAGGGTGTGTCCAGTACGGCTGCGTTATTTTCCGCCTGATAGCCTAAGTGCACCATCATGGTGGCGTCGCCGCCGTCGTCGACGATGAGGGTGGGACCTTTGTCGCCGGGGAATCGCAGCGCTTTGTCCAGGAGATCCCAGTACTCGGAAAGGGTTTCGCCCTTCCAGGCGAATACGGGAACGCCGGCGAGTTTCGCCTCAGTACCGGTGGGTCCGACGACGACCGCGGCGGCGGCTTCATCCTGCGTACTGAAAATATTGCAGCTGCACCATTGTACTTCCGCTCCGAGCGAAACGAGGGTTTCGACCAGAACCGCGGTTTGCACGGTCATGTGAAGGCTGCCGGTGATGCGGGCGCCCTGCAGCGGTTTTGTTTTTGAGAATTGCGCGCGGGCCGACATGAGACCGGGCATTTCCGGTTCGGCCAACTCGAGTTGGCGGCGGCCGGCGTGGGCAAGGCTCAGGTCCTTGATGAGGTAATTGAACGACATATTACTCCTTGTGTGCCGATGGCACATGAAAGGAGGTCATAAGTGGCGTGTTGTTAATATTCTGGCTGGAATAAATGACAAGATTGGTCACGTGACCTCCCTTTTAGCTTGATTTCTTGCCGTTGTTAGATACGACAAACCGCCAGCAATATGGAACAAATCGGCGGTATCGCAGAATATTGCAACGAATATTCTACGGTATGTTTACTATCGTCAAATCCCGGATTTTTATCAAGTGATTCCCGTGGTATATCGCTTTGTGTCGATCAAATGTTTACGAAACGCAGCAATGGACCTATACTGCATATCGGATTATTGGAGGACACGCATGTCGCACAACGAAAAATATATACTCGCGCTCGATCAGGGAACCACGTCATCACGCGCCATCGTTTTCAACAAGGCTGGAACCGTGATTGGTATCAAGCAGATTCCGTTTACTCAGATATATCCGCAGCCGGGTTGGGTGGAACATGATCCCCTGGAAATCTGGAAGACGCAATTAGACGCCGCGCGAGGCGCCCTGGACGCTGCGCAAATTACCGCCGATCAGATTGCGTCCATAGGAATAACCAATCAGCGCGAGACCAGCATCGTGTGGAGCAAGTCGACCGGACAACCGGTGCATAACGCAATCGTGTGGCAATGCAGGCGTTCGGCGTCCATTTGCCAAGAACTTAAAGCCATGGGATACGAGCAGGAGATTCGAAAACGGACAGGGCTAGTGCTTGACCCCTATTTTTCCGCCACCAAGCTTGTCTGGCTGTTTGAGAATATTCCCGGCTTGCACGCGCGCGCCGAACGCGGGGACCTAATGTTCGGCACGGTGGATTCCTGGCTGATCTACAAGCTTACCGGCAAGCATGTCACGGATGCCACCAACGCGAGCCGCACTCTGATGTTCAATATTCACGACGGGTGCTGGGACGAAGATATCCTGAAGATGCTGAAAATTCCCGCGGCGATCTTGCCGACCGTGCTGCCAAGCTCCGCTGATTTCGGTTTTACGACGAAGGAGTTGTTCGGCGTGGAGATTCCCGTAAGCGGCTGCGCCGGAGACCAGCAGGCCGCGCTTTTCGGGCATGCGTGCTTTAAACCCGGTTCCAGCAAGAATACGTACGGCACCGGATGTTTTGCGCTTATGAATACCGGCAGCGAGCCGGTTGAGTCGAAACATAACCTGCTCACGACTATAGCCTGGGATCTGGGCAAGGGTTATACCTACGCGCTGGAAGGGTCGGTATTCATAGCCGGAGCCGTAGTGCAGTGGATGCGCGACGAGATGCTCATTCTGGCCGATTCGGCCGAGAGCGAGAAACTGGCGCGGTCGGTGCCCGATACCGGCGGGGTGGTTCTGGTTCCCGCTTTTGTGGGAATGGGAGCGCCGTACTGGGACCCGGACGCGCGCGGGGCCGTGCTCGGCCTTACCCGCGGAACGTCGCGCGCGCATTTCGTGCGTGCGGCCATCGAGGCGATCGCGTATCAGTCGCGTGATCTGCTGGTAGCCATGGAACGCGATTTCGGCGGCCCGATACCGTTTATCAAGGCCGATGGCGGGGCCAGCGCCAATAGTTTCCTGATGCAGTTCCAGGCCGACATCCTGGATAGGCCGGTAATTTTGCCTGAGGTAGGTGAGGTTACCGCGCTTGGTGCGGCGTACCTCGCAGGCCTCCGCGTAGGGTATTGGGACAGCCTGGACGAGGTAGAGCATAACTGGCGGCGCAAGCGCGAGTTTGAGCCGGAGATGGCCGCTGAAACCAGAACGAGGCTTCTGGAACGTTGGGATGCCGCCGTAACGGTAGCCCGTACGTTCAAGTAATTAGCGTTGCCCGGCCATGGCTTCCAGCGTAATCAAAAGCGAACGGTATTCGATGATAGTCCCGTACGCCTCCGCCAGACCGCCGAGAGTCTGCATCATGAGCGAAAGATAATCGCTTTCCGCGCCGGCTCCGGCAGCCAGGACTTTTCGCTGCTGTGAAAGTTCCTGCTGCCAGCCTTCCTGCTTGAGTATGGCATATTCCAGCTTTATCTTGCCGAGCTCCAATCCCAGATACGTTTCGCGTATTACGCCACGGATGGTGAGCAAGGCTTCCTGTTTTTTTTCGACCGTCTCGTCATATTCCGCCGCTGCCTTCACGGCCTTGCCGGACTGAACGGCATTGCCGAAAATGTTTCCCGACGTACCCAGGCTTACCGTGAACTGGTAGTCGTCTTTTCGGAACCAGTCGGTTTCAAGAAACGGGAAACGAGAGCCGGCGTACGACAGTTCCAGATGCAGGCCGATATCCGGGAAACCGCGCGCCTGGGTCTTGGCGAGCGTATGCAGCCGTTTTTTAATATCGATCAGCGTCGTAAGCGTCCTTATGTCATAGCTGTTCTGGCTTATGATTTCCAGGGCTTCCGCTTCCGTATAATGCGGTTTCTGTATCTTTGAGGCCTCGAGGGAAAGATCCGCCAGGGCAAGGTCGGGAATTCCGCAGGAACGGGCAAGTTCCACCAATATTTTGTTCCGCTGCTCGGAAACCTTCGCCAGGGCTATTTCCGCTTCCTTGAGTTTGATGCGCGTGTTCAGCAGTTCGGTCTTCGTCAGAAAGCCGCTTGTCTCGCTTTTCTCGGCAATGTCGAGCAGGCGCTTCCCTATCTTTTCTTCCAGCTCAAGTATGCCGTACATGGAATTAAGGTAGGCGAGCGCTTCATAATTTGCCCTGATTTTTATGCCGATCTCGTGCCGTGTTTTTTGAAGCTGTATTTCCGCGATTCGCAGACCTTGGGTGGCGATGTCTATTCCCTGGCTTATCTTGCCCCACGTGTAGAGGGGAATATCGCTGACGATGCCGAACTTATAGTTGCTGCTCTCCATGCCTTTAAAGATGAGCATATCGGTGGCCGGCAAAAGTATCCCGTTGATCTCGCCGAATTCACCGGCGGTAACGCTGATGGGACCGATCGGATTCCCGATATAGGAGCCCGAGGTTTCCACTTTCAGCGTGGGCAGCCGTTGCGCCTTGGCTCCTGTAAGATCGGCTTTGGCGGCATTTATGGAGCTTTGGGCTCCGCGAAGGGTTGGATTCCCGACCGACGCGAAAAAGAGCAAAGCTTCGAGTTTATAGGGCTTTTTGGGCAGTTCCATTCCGCCTTGTATCATGGGCGTGGCCGGAATGGATTCCGAGAAATCCAGTAAGGAGCCGAAGGCGGCGGTGGCCGCCTGTAAAGGCTCTATGAATTGGTCATTGAACGTTCCCGGCTGGGCGAAGAGCGCGGAAAAATTGAAGGCCAAAAGGATTATAAAAACTTTCCTTACGCTCATGGTACGGTTACTTTCAGGTCCAGGGTAAGGTCCACGTCGGGTTCCATTTGGGTGACGGGCAATGGCGCGACGAGCGTGGCGCCGGCCACCGTGACGGCCATGCCGACTTTACCGGATTTCTGTTCGTCGAGTGCGGAATCCACTGGGCTGCTCAAGTCCGCAAGATCGGCGATGAACCACTCGATTGCACCCAGGTTGACGTGTCCGTCCGTTGTGGTCTCTCCTACGGTTTGCGAATTACTGATATCCTTGAAAACGATACCCGTGGCGGTGTTGGGAACGGTGAGCGAAACCTCAAGGGCGTTCTCGTATTTTTTTACGGGAGGGGTAGGATTGGCAGTCGCTCCGTCGCCATCGTCGTCGAAGTCCGAGTAAATGCGGCCGCTTACATTGGCTGTAAAGCGCCAGCGCTGCATCATCACGTCCGCGATTTCCGGTACTGGCGAGAGGTCGTCTTTAAGGACGACGATTGCCGGAAGATACGCGTCCGCCCAGTCATTGTTGCTGGGGGTGCTGTCGTTGGCGATATCATCGCTGGCTGTCCTGCCGTTGCGGTTCAAGTCTTCGTTTAACACCAATGTCGCGGGATTGCTGAAGCCCGTATAAGCCACGGGACTGTTGAGCCGATAATTAGCCTGGGTAAAAGTAATTTTAATGGGAGCTTTCTTGGTATCGAGCGCCCGAGTCGGCTGTACCGCGAAGCGAAGGTTCGCCGTCCAATAACCATCCGCGTCGGTATTTACCGTAGTGGTTGGATTGGCGGGAAATTTAACATCGGGAAAAGTTCCGGTGGCCTCGTCGTACGAGGACCAGGATTTTGCCACGTAGAAATTTACGGCGACGCCGCCGAGACCCTTGCCGTCTTTCCAGTCGACGACGCGGCCGGTCATCCTGCCATCGTTCCACAGGTTCGTAATCTTGATCCTGTCCAGCTGGGCGGTAACGTCGGATACTACGAACAGCGGTACCGGGTTTTTCCACACTCCATAGTCCTTATGGTAGATCAGGAGGTAAATCTCACGCCTGTCGGCCGTCTTGCCGAATTTCGGAAAAAACGTGCTCCAGAGAAATCCTGAAAACTGATAGGCACCGTCGGCGTCGCTTACCGTACTTTGAAAATAGTCTACTTCGGTGTTGGCGTCCGAGTCGGGCAGGGTGGATTCGTTGCCCTCGACGTAGGCAGCCAGAGCTGCGTCGCGCGCGGCCTTGTCTATGTACAGGAATACCTTCGCGTCGGCGACGCCGGTTACGGTACCGTCGGTGGCATACTGCTCGGCGTCGATGATCGATCCGTTTATCGAGGACGTGAATACACTGGAACACGAGACGGCCAGGGCGATGATGATTGCGAGGATCGCGACATTACCTGCCGGATGATTTTTATTCTGCATGAGGTTCCTCCTGGGAGATGATCTGCGGTGTAAAGCTGAAAAACGCTTTTCGCTTTTCCAGCCAGTCGTAGAGAACGGGAATCAGTATCAAGGTTATGATGGTGGAAGTGAGCAAGCCGCCGAAGATGGCTTGGCCCAGCGGCGCATAGATCTCGGAGCCGTTTCCTGATGCCAAGGCCATGGGCAGCACTCCCAGCAAGGTCGTGAGCGCCGTCATCATGATGGGGCGCAGGCGGTTCGTCGCGCCTTCCACAACGGCCGTGTCCAGGCTCATGCCATAATCTTTTCTTAACATGTTCGTGTAGTCGACGAGCACGATGGCGTTGTTTACCACGGTGCCGCCCAAGGTAATCAAGGCCAGCATCGCGATTATGGAGAGAGCGGAATTGAAAAGATACAGGCCCAATACAACCCCGATCAGGCAGAGCGGAATCGAGGCCATGATTATCAACGGTTGCATGAAGCGCTCGAACTGAATGACCATTACCGCGTATACGAGGAATACGCTGATGAGAAGCATCAGGCTGAGGCTGCCCAGCGAGTCGCCGATAAGTTCGCTCGTACCCGCGGTCTTGATTTTTACGCCGAACGGCAGCTTGAGCGCATCCATGTTTTTCTTCATGCGGTCAACGACGCCGGATTGATCCTCGGTGCGCAGGTAGCCGCGTACTTCCACCGAGAAATTCCTGTTTTTCCTGTCTATCCTGGACATGGACTGCCGCGATTCCACGGAGGAAAAGGCGGCGAACGTTACCATTCGGCCATCTCTCGTCCGAAGCGCTATTTTGTTGAGTATATCGTCGGTGATGTTTTCGTCCGCTATTTCCGAGCTTACGCGAATAGGAAAGTCTTTTCCTCCTTCGCGCAAGGTTCCTGCGTTCATACCGCTGAAAAGAATGCGGCTGGTTATACCCGCCTCGTACGGAGTTACTCCCAAGCTGCCCATATATGCCTGGCTCAGGTTGGCGTATAGCTGCTCCTTGTCGCTTCGAACCGATATTTCGGTCTTGAAGACGTCGGGGTCGAGGGAAAGCATTTCCCTGACCATGCGCGCGGTCTGGGATACATCCTCGATATTCGTTCCGTAAATTTCCGTCTGGTAGCCTTGGCCGCCCGTTCCCATGGCAAGCAGGGAATCGAATCCGCCGTTCAATACCGTTACGTCGCAGTCGGACACGGTCGATGATATTTTTTCCTGGACCAGCGGAATTATCTGCTGGGCTGTTCGTTTCCTGTCTTTCGTAGGTACGAGGCGGATTCGAGCGAAGGCTTTATTGGGAACATCGGAGAGTGCGATGGCGCTGGATGAGCCGATGTAATAAACGGCCGTCTCGATTTCGGGAACCAGCTGCCGCACGAGGGAGTCGATTTCGTCTACCTTTGCCTGCGTCCTGTCCAGCGAGTAGCCTGCCGGGGTTTCCATGCTGATCTCGAACTCGGAAGTATCCGTAGGAGGTATGAAACTGATTTTCAGGATGGACAAAAGAATAATACTCGCGACGAAAAAGGACAGTGAGATGGTAACCGTAAGGGCTTTGTTTTTAAGGGCTGCGTTCAAGACCTTCCTGTAGAAGGAATCGATGCTCGCGAGCGCTTTATCTATGCCGGCTTCTATTTTTTTCAGGAATTTCGGTTTTTTCATGTTTTTCGGATCTTTTAGAATTAATGACGCCAGCCAAGGAACAACGATCACAGATACCAAGGCGGATGCAGCGATGGAAAATACTATGGCGAGCGACAGGTCGTTCATGATGATGCCGATGATGCCGGTAAGAAAAAGAAGCGGCGCAAAAACGCAGATGGTCGTCGTCGTGGAACCGAGAACGGCATTGACTACCTCTCCGGCACCTTTCAGCGAAGCCTGGCGCTTGTCGCCGGTTTTCAGGAAGTGCTTGTACGTGTTCTCAAGCACGACGATGGAATTGTCCACGATCATGCCGATGGCTACCGTTATTCCCGCAAGCGAAAGCAGGTTAAGCGACCGGCCCGTCAGGTAGATTCCTATGATCGCGAAAAGGATCGACAGCGGGATCGAGATAGAAATAATCAAAGTTGCCCGCAAATCGTGCAGAATAAGCAGGATTATAAGGATGGTGAGGATCAAGCCGGATACGCCCGCGGTAATGACGGTTTTCAGGGACGTCATCGTGGTATCGCCCTGGTCGGTGATAACCGCGTAATCGATGATGCCGCGCGTTTCCTGCTTTATGTCTTCGAGCACTTTTCTGGACCCGTTTACGATGCTGATCGTGTCGCCTTCGTCGCGTTTGAGCACATCGAGCATCACATAGTTTTTGCCGTTGGAGCGTATCCGTATTTTTTGCGGCTCGGAGACTATTTTTATTTCGGCGATGTCCTTCAGATAGATATACGATCCGTCGCCGAAACCTACCGTCAGGTTGCCAAGCTCGGTAATGTCGGAAAACGATCCGGAAGTGGAAAACGACATTTCCCTGGATTTATACATCGCGTTTCCCGAAGGCATGTTGATGTTATTATAATTCAACGCTTCGAATACCGACAGCGCGGATATCTTTCGCGCTTCCAGTTCCTTCGTGTTGAGGATAATCCGGGCTTCCTGTTTTTCGCCGCCAACCAGGTTGATTCTCGATACTCCCGACAGTCGGGCAATGGCCGGGCTGACGTTGGTTTCCAGGTAGTCCATGAGCGCGACCGGATTCATGGAACTGTCGATTCGCACGGAGAAGATTGGAAGGAATGCGGCCGCTTCGGCGACGAAAATAACCGGCGCGCCTTCGATGCCTTTAGGCAGCTTGGATATGACTGCGTTCAGCAGTTCGCGGATTTGAGGGAGTTTTTCCTGGACGTTCACGTTGCCGGAAAATTCCATGCTCACCACCGAGTAGGAATCGGAACTTGAAGACGACAGGTCCGTTACTCCGGCCAGCGTAGACATTTGGTTTTCTATGATCCGGGAAATTTCGCGCTCGATTTCCTTGGCCGCGGCACCGGGATACACCGTGATTATGCTGGCCTGGGGCATGGAAACCGGCGGAATCATTTCCGAATTGAGCGCCGATCCCGCTATGACGCCGAATACCGCGAGCATAACCAGGACTATGGCGATGATGGCGGGGTGGTTTACCGCGAATTCCGGCAACTTCATTGTTGAGCACCGTTGCCGACTATGGAAACCGGCATGTCCTCTCGCAGGAAAAATTGTCCTTCCACGATAAACTGGTAAGGTTCGTATTCTGCGGGAATGATAAAGGCTTCATCGGAAGAGTCTCTAGGGATGAACGGCATGGTTTTTGCTACGTTATCAAGGACGTACCACAAGGTATTACCGCTTGAAAGAGCCTGAAATGGTAGACTGTAAACGGATTTCCAACGTTCCAGCTCAAACTCGATTGCCACGAACATGCCTGGCCGTAAGGTTTGATTTCCGCCTTGTATGGAAATAACAAGCTCGAAATTCTTGGTTTCCGCGGATACGAAGGGACTGATGCTCTTGATAATGCCTTTATATTTTGAACCGCCCGCGTCCGTTACGCTGATAGGCAGGGTTTTCTGCAAAAGTTGGATTGTTTTATAGTATTTTTCTGGAATCTTGGCGCGTACAATCAGGTCGTTCAGGTCGCCGATGGTGACGAGCGGGCGTTCCGGCGCGGCGATGGAACCTGTATCCAGGTGTTTTACGAGCACGACGCCGTCGATGGGACTCTTGACGTTTGCATAGTTGAGCTGAATTCGCGCGAGTTCGTATTGTGATGCATACGCGTCATACTGGCCCTTGGTTTGGTCATAGTTCTGCTGCGTGGTTGCCCCAGCGTTATAGAGTTGACTGATGCGGTCGAAGCTCGATTTGGCCGCGTAGTAGGCGGCTTCCGCTTGCTGCACCTGCAATTGAAACCGTGCCGAATCTATGCGTGCGATCGTCTGGTCTTTCGACACTTTTTGGCCGACTTCCACGAACATCTCCTGGAGAATGCCCGCGACCAACGGCAACACGGTAACCATGCTTTCCGATTCAACGTGCGCGTTGAGCTTCAAGGTGCGCGTCAGGTCGCCTTTTTCCGCCTTGACGATTCGAACGGGAACCGGCGGAAATTCTTTTTTAACGATTTTCCGGTTGTCCACGGAAACCTTGAAAGCTACCGCTCCCGCGATTATCAGTACAGGCAGCAGCCACAGGAGAATCTTGGGGATTTTATTGACCCCGGGTTTTGTCGCGTTCATAAAACTTCGCTTTCTTTTTCTTCGGAGAAAATTAAGGAAGACTGCATTGCTGCAACTCCCTGTTCGCTGAGTATTCCGCCTACTACGGCGCGCAGGGAATCCCTGAGGATGTCCGCTTTTGAAAAAGGGCTGTCATCGAGTTCATCGAGGGGGAGGAGCCCTTCGACGATATTGATGAGCACCCAGGTCAGGCGTTTCGTCTCGAAGTCTTGACGTACGATGCCGGTTTCCTTCGCTTCGCTTACCATTTGCTCGATAAAGCCGCGCAAAGTGGTCCGTAACTCGTGATGAAGCGACGGCAGCCTCGTATCGCTGTGCAATGAATTACGGCGTTTGAGCATCAGCCCGCCGCGCCGCATTTCGGCGAAACCGAGCTCGGTTATCCTGTTGAGCTTTTCAACGAATCCCATTTGGGCATCCGATGCGGTAGTTTGCAGTTTCGTGAGTATCGTCTGCATCCAAAAATTGGCGACTCCGTCCACCAGTTTGTATTTATTTTCAAAGTGGTTGTAGATAGTTTTTCTGCTGACTCCCGCGATATCCGCGGTAGTTTCCATGGTAAGACTTTCTATTCCCGAGCTTTGAAGCAGGGAAATAGCCGCTTCAAGTATTCTTTCCCGCGTTGCATCAGCCATATCGCGCCTTTCTTTTACACATAGTTTACGTCTAATGTGTAATATGGCGCATTTAAATAATGAATTCAATAGGAATTCTACAAAAACTGTGTAATTTGTATACTATTAAAAAAAGCTTGCCTTACTTTTCTATACTGGGTAGACTGTGCGTCACGGGGGATGAGCATGGAACATGCAATTGATCTGGTTCCTCTTACATGGACACAGGATGCAAATATACTGATTGGACAATCGCACTTTATAAAAACGGTAGAAGATATAGCGGAGATAATGGCTACGAGCGTGCCTGGGGCATTGTTTGGGCTGGCCTTCAATGAAGCATCCGGGCCGTGCCTCGTGAGAAGCGCGGGCAATGATGCGAAGCTTATTCATGAGGCGGAATTATGCGCTTTGGCGACAAAAGCAGGCCATACCTTTTATCTTATACTGGGTCCCGGCGTGTACCCTATCGCCATTCTGGACAGGATTAAAAATTGTCAGGAAGTATGCCGTGTTTTCTGCGCTACCGCCAATCCGGTTCAAGTGATCGTGGCCCGAAGCGGGCAAGGAGCCGGTATCATGGGTGTGATCGATGGATTCTCGCCGAAAGGCATTGAAACAGAGAAGGATAAGGAAGAACGAAGAGCCATGCTCCGCACGTTCGGGTATAAATTTTAATTTTCCACCGTTGGAGGTGCTATGAATGTTCAAGGTTGTCCAGTAGCGTTTATCGGAACCGGGGTTATGGGTTGCAGCATGGCAGGCCATTTGATCAAGGCCGGCGCAAAGCTGACCGTTTATAATAGAACAAAGCAGAAAGCCCAGAGCCTGCTGGACCTTGGTGCCCAATGGGCCGATACCCCGGCTTCGGCGGTGCAAGGCGCTAAAATCGTGTTCAGCATGGTCGGGTATCCTACTGATGTGGAGCAGATTTACTTTGGTCCAGGTGGAATAATTGCCAACGCGGCCAAAGGCACGATACTCGCCGATTTTACAACGAGCGACCCGGCACTGGCCGCCAGGATTTCCCGCGAAGGCGCAGTCAGAGGCCTTCCCGCTTTGGATGCTCCCGTATCCGGCGGCGACCTTGGCGCGAAAAACGCCACGCTTACCATCATGGTGGGGGGTGATGCGGCCGCTTTCGACGAAGTTAAGCCGTTTTTTGCCGTACTGGGAAAAACCGTGATACTGCAGGGCGGACCGGGTGCGGGTCAACACACAAAAATGGCCAACCAGATAGCGATAGCCGGTGCCCTTACCGGTGCCGTAGAGTCGATATTATACGCCGAAAACGCCGGGTTGGATCCTCGCCGCGTGCTGGAGAGTATCGGCGGCGGCTCGGCCCAAAGCTGGCAGCTTCTCAATATGGTTCCCCGCATGCTTGACGGGAATTTTGAGCCCGGCTTCTACTCCAAGCATTTTCTCAAGGACCTCCGCATAGCCATAACGGCTGCAAAAGCAATGAACGCAAAACTGCCCATGCTCGAGCTTGCCGAGAAGCTTTTTTCCTTGATGGGAGAAAACGGGTTCGAAGACAAGGGCACGCACGCGCTGTACCTCCTGTATAAAAACGGGTTGGCATAATGGTCGGCGACAGCGCCCCCATCGAACAGCGGCCCGGTTACGAACGCGCCTTGCTGGATCCGCCGCCGCAAATCGTGGAAAACGGGAAAGCAATTTGCGGCTGCTTCAACGCGCCGATTCCACGGGTCAACCTGCTCGATCTGGAATTCGCGTCACCCGTGTCGCGAAGCGTAAAAGCATTTCGCTGCAAAGAATGGCGCGCATTCCAATTCGGCGACTCCCGATGGTTTTTCTTTTCCGCCCTGTATGAAGCCAAGGCGTTCGGACTCGCGATTTTTTATGCCTGGGATAAAAAGGAAAAACGCGGCGTGGAGATGCGGCACATCATTCCATTCAAAAATTATGGAATCGGCGAGAAATTGGACGGCGAGCGAATCGGCTACCATAACCGGAATTCCGCTATTCATTATACGACTTCACTGAGCGAAGGTACTGTCCTGCTGGAGGCCAGCAGATGGCCTAAAGGGAAAAAAACGGGTTTCAGCGCCGCCGTCACGTTTACGTATAATACGAGGCAAACCGCTCCTTCCGCGGTGTGCCTTCCGCTGGGCTTGAACCGCGTCATGTATTCGGCAAAGGTGCTGATGCCCATGCAAGGCTGGTTCGAGATCGGCGACGAGCATTTCGAGTTCGCGGCTCCCGATTGCATGGGAATCATGGATGACCATAAAGGATATTACCCGTATACCATGCGCTACGACTGGGTTACCGGTTTCGGCACGGATGCGAAAGGCCGACGCGTCGGTTTCAACCTGACGGACAATCAGGTGCGCGATCAGGCGGTGTACAACGAAAACGTGCTGTGGATAAACAGCAGGGTTTTTCCGCTTCCCCCCATCAAGGTAACGCGCCCGCAAGGCGTGACGGGAATCTGGCATATCCAGGATACAGAGGGGCTCGTCGACCTGGCGTTCAAGCCGCAGAAGCAGAACGACATGAAGATAAATTTACTTGTCGCGCAAACCGATTATCACGGGCCGTTCGGTTCCTTCGAGGGCATGCTGAAATCCCCGGACGGGGAAAAAATAGACGTAAGCGATTTGTTCGGCATGGGCGAACAGAAATATTTGAGGGTATGAGCATGACTATCGACGAATTGGCCCAGCTTGTTTTTTCCGACGCTTCCCTGGTCCGGGCCGTGTTGAGCGATCCCGTAAGCGCGGGAGGCTTGCTGAAGGTGAGCTTCAAGAAAATCGACGCGAAGGGAAGAACCGGCTATCAGGCGGAGATCCTGAAGAACACGCAGGCGTTCCACGAGAACCTGGATCCCAAGGAAGCCGCCGCGGCGTTCCGGAACTACATGGCCGGTGAATTTCGCCAAGCGGCGCTGTTTTGCCCCGATGCCGACTATCAGGTGCTCGTGTCTAAAAAGGGAACCTCGACGATCCTTAAAAAGCCCGCCAGCCAACCCGCCGCGAAGGTTCCCGCATCCTATAACAGAGTAAAAAAATATTTACTTCCGGAAGGCCTGGCCGTTCCCTGGCTCGTGGAGACCGGCATAATGGGACGCGACGGAACCGTGGTCAAAAGCCGCTACGACAAGTATCGACAGATAAACAAGTACCTGGAGTTCATAGAAGATTGCCTTGCTTCGTTCGACGAGACCGAGACCATACGCATCGTGGACTTCGGATGCGGCAAGGCTTACCTCACGTTTGCGCTGTACGACTGGCTCGTTAACCGAAAGAAGCGTAAAGCCAGCATAACCGGGCTGGACCTGAAACCCGAGGTTATCGCGGACTGCGCCAAGCTCGCAAAGAAGCTCGGATTCGCAGACCTTAATTTCGCGCAGGGCGACATATCCGAGTATGCCCCCGGTACCGATGTGGACATGATGATCTGCCTGCATGCGTGCGATACCGCGACCGACGCCGCCATAGCAAAAGCCGTTTCCTGGAATGCGCGCGTCATTCTCGCCGTTCCCTGCTGCCAAAAGGAGCTTATCCAAAAAATCGCGGTTGCGGGCTTCGAGCCCATGCTGCAGCACGGGTTCCTCAGGGAGCGTTTCGGTTCCATGGCCACGGACACGCTGCGCGCGCTTGCCCTCGACGCGATGGGTTATAAAACCGTCATCTGCGAGTTCATCGACATGGAGCATACCCCTAAAAACACCTTGATACGGGCCATCAAACCCGGAAAAGGGAAAGCAGCCAGGAATCAGGCTGCCATAAAGAAATATGTACAGTTCAGGGATCTGCTCGGAGTAAAGCCGAGTCTAGAGGAAATGCTGGGCAGCGGGTTTTCGGCTGCATTGAAAGAGACAGAGGGGAAGTAGCGTTTCGTTCCTGCCCAAGCCTAGAGCCTTAGTGGGCACCTCGAAGAAATACTAAAACTTTTCGAGGTGCTCCCATTCTAGTATCTTAAAATGTGCGAGTTACACCCAAAAAAATCCAAGCCCTTCAGTCAACGCTCTTTTCTCCTTGGCCTCATTGCAATCCAGATTTTCGCTTTTTGCATTTTTGGATGTACATGCATATCGCTCCAATCCAAAGATAATACTCTCCAACTTCGACATTACCTTGTCAATTCTCAATTGGTGCCCGGCCTTATCCTGGATCTTTGAACGCCTGCGGAATTTATCCGTAAGCATACAATCGGCTCGCACAGTATCGATTATTTTAATGCTGATTTTATTGGCAAGTTGCGCATTTTTGTGAAGAGCGGTGAGCAAAGAGCTTCCGCCAAACTGCGGCTGCCCTGGCCGTGACGGAAGAACCGAATACCATGTCCGCCTGCTTTGGAAGGAACGTGGCCTTTCCGAGGCCCCCGAAAACGCCTTTGCCCCGCCTGTCGTCGGTACCAGTCTCGCCGCTTTTTTTTGGCAGAGGGCGAGGCTTAGGACCTGTTTCAGGAAACGGGAGGTCGGCGTTGAAAACCGAAGGGCCAAGGACGCCATGCTTCCGAGATTGCTGTCGATCCTGCTGCTATAACCCCAGTTTAGCCTTAAGGCGTTCCATATCCTTGCCTTCGAGCGTCATTGCCTTATTCTCGAGTAGCGCCTTGAAGGCCTGGGCTTCCTCGGCGGAAAGCGTTACTCCGTTTAGAATGTGCCGCTCGAGGCTGGTGCAGGCTTGCGGCGCGACGCCTTTGGTTATGTCGAGGATAACGGCCGCGTAGTCGCGAATCTCGCGCTGGGCGTGCGCATCCAGGCGCAGTTTAAGGAAACGGAACAGGTTGTGAAGGTCCATTTGCCAATACCACTCGGTGTACATGGAAAGGGGCAGGTTGACTCGGGCCAATTCGCGCGCGATGCCGGAATCGATCAGTTTTTTATACGATTCGTAGGCTGACTGCTGGCCCAGGCGCAGAGCCTCGATTACTACGGAAGCTTCTTCCCTGGACACAGGTTCGTTTTCCCGGCCCTGTTTGTTGTCCGCGCTCTGCCTGCAGATCGCGTCTGGCTCGGGCAGCCAGAATTCGTCCTTCATCACGGAGTAGCGGCCGGAAATTTCGTTGACGCGCGCGGTGCGATGGCGTATCCACTGTCTGGCCACGAAAATGGGCATCTTTATATGGAAGGTGAGCACGACCTGCTCGAAAGGCGATGTATGGTCGTTACGCAATAGGTAGTCGATAAGGGAGGCATCCTCGCGGATGGTCTTGGTGCCTTCGCCGTAGGAAACTCGGGCGGACTGCACGATTCTGGCATCCGTACCCAAATAATCGACCAGTCGCACGAATCCTTTCTCGTGGACGGGGAAGACTTTGTCCAGTAATGCTTCAGCTTCTGGACTTGTGCAGTGGGCCATGAAGTTTCCTTTCGGGGCAAGGGTTCTTTATAATGCTGGCGTAAATAGTATCCTAGTTCAAGGCTTTATTGAATAACCTAAGCTTAGGGATCGTCCTAAAGCTTGAAAAATTCCACTGTCCGCTTGAGTAGTGCCGCCTCGCCCGCAAGCTGCTCGGCCGACGCCGCCAGTTCCTCGGCGCTAGCGGAGTTTTGCTGGATTATCGTATCAAGGGAAATGATCGCCGTGTTTATCTGTTCGGCGCCGCTTTGCTGTTCTTTGCTTGCATGGCTGATTTCCTGCATGAGTTGAGCGCTGTTTTGAATGTCCGACAGCATTGAGCCGAGGTTTTTGCCTGCAATTTCCGCGGTTTGAACCGAAGCATCCGATATCGTCGCAATCTCCGCGGAAGCTTTTTGGGAACGTTCCGCCAGTCTCCGGACTTCCGATGCCACTACCGCAAAACCTTTCCCCGCTTCACCGACACGTGCCGCCTCAATGGCGGCATTCAAGGCCAGAAGGTTCGTCTGTCGGGCGATCTCCTCGATAATGGTAATGCTCTCTGCGATCGTATGCATTGCCTGTACCGTATTTTGCATGCTTTCGCCCGTAGCGTCCGATTTAGTCCTTGTCTCCGCAGTCAGGAGTTCCGCTTCGCGCGCATTCGAGGCGTTGCTCTTCATACCGGCAACCATTTCTTCCACCGATGCCGATACTTCCTCTGCGCTTGAGGCTTGCTCGGAAGCCGCTCCAGCCAGGCGGTTTGCCGTATGGTTGATCTGCTCGCTGCCGATGCTCACCGCCTCGCTGGAATGTCGGACCTGCCCGAGCACTTCCCGTAATCGCGCCGCCATTTTTTGCATTGCTGCGTAGGCTCCCACGCTTTTACCGAGATTCTCGAAATTAAAGGAAATTTCCCCTTCAGCGAGCCGTTCTGCTATGAAGCGGATTTTTTCCGGTTCGGCGCCAAGCTGGCGGCGAAGTGCCGTTATCGTGATTAGTCCGAGCAATGTGGATAGCACAACGCAGATTATCGAAGCGTTGATTACAAGCTTCGCGATGGTCGTATTGACGATTCCCAAGAAATCGCTCTTGAGTAAGCCTACGAAGAAAATACCGATCTCTTCTGACGCCGCGTTGGTTATGGGTTCATAGGCTGCGAAATAGGGAAGGCCGAGTATCGCGGCTTCACCCTGGAAATTATTCCCCTGAAGTATGGCTTGGTAGACGGGGCCGCGGGCAAGCAAGGTTCCCGTCGCGCGTTTGCCGTCCGCCGTCAGAATATTCGTGCTTATCCGGACGAATTCCGGCTGTCCGTCTTTTACGGTACGCATAAAAATAGTCGCTACGCCGCCTGTAATGCTGCGTACTTTATCAACGATGTCGTAGGTGTCGTTGACACTATATGAACCGATGGTTAAACGGTCTTCCGCTAATCCGGCCTCGAGACCTTTTGAAAAGAAAAGCTCCTTGAGAACCCTCATGGAGACGGCTTGATTACCTTGGGCAAGCGAGATCATCCTCGTTTTAATGTTTGTTCCCGCGAGTACCGTGAGTGACGCGGCGAGAATAACCATTGCGCCAAGGGCTGAAAATGTTATCTGCAATGAAAATCCGGGTTTTCTTATATTTACCATAATTTCCTCTGCATGAAGTATAGCAACCTGCAGGATGAATCGCAAATTTACTTTTTTACCGGCTGTCACTCGCTGTAATGCGGAAAGTCCTCGAAATCGCCGGAGAATTGGCCTAAGGTTTCCTTTCCGGAATTAGGGCCGTGGCAGTCGCTGCCGTAAGTAAGAAAAAAATTGTTGGCCTTGGCCGTTTCCTGCACGACGGTATTGATGGCCTGGGTTTTTTCCTTGCGGTAATGATAGAGCTCGACGCCTCGCACGCCCAGGGAATAGTAGCGCTTGAGCATGGAATCGAGCCTGGATTTTTCTTTGTTTATTATGGAGAAGTCGTCGTCGAATTCATGGCCGATATGCGGAATCACCGGGAAACCATTATCGGAACGAATGACCGATATTGTGTTTTTCATGCTGGGTTTAGGAAACTTTATGTCCGCGAACAAACCTACGTCGAAATAGGTTTTTTTGAATTCACGATACTCCGTCAAGGGTGAAATAATTCCACGCAATTTGAGGATCACGTAAATATCCGTTTTTGCGAATCTGATATCGATAGGATCGATTATTTTACCTTCGGGATGGCCTGCGGTTTTTATGGCCACGAGCTTGTCGAAGCAGAGCTCCGGATCGTTGAAAAGCGACTGGACGCGCTTGCACAGCAGTTTGACGCTCTTCATCCGCTCTTTGCGGTTTTGTAATAGAAAAGCCTCGGTATTCGAGTAGCTTCCCTGTGGAAAATATGCGAGCAGCTCGCTTTTATACTGCGTGGGAGCATCCACGCAATCGATTTCCACTCCCGGCCAGGATCGCAGGCCTAAAGCACGCGCCGTTTCCAGGAACTCCCTGGTGCCGCCCATGGTGTCGTGATCGGTCAGGCAGAGCAGCTCTATTCCCAGCTCTTTGGCCTTCTTCGCCAGCTCGGCCGGCCAGCGGCTACCATCAGAAAATCTGCTGTGTGTATGCATGTCTGCGCGCATAGAAACAAGAATACTCGACCGCCGGCAAGTACACAAGAGAACGGGTTTGTATATTGAATTATTTTTTTTTGATGCCGATTTTTCCGTCGTTGGAAACTTGGACGCCTTCTCCTCGAAGCAGCGAAATCTGTTCCTCAAGCCCGGCTCCCGGCGAAAGCGCTATGCGGCCATCAGATCGGATTATTCGCCACCAGGGCAAGTCGTGGCTCCCCGAGCACGCGTGCAGTATGCGTACAACCGCGCGCGCTCCGTTGCGCAGACCGGCCGCCGCGGCTACGTCGCCATAGGACATTACCGAACCTGGCGGAATGTTTTGGAGAACTTCGATTATGGCTTCGCTCGTTGGGCTCATGGTGCATCCTCCGCCGTGAAGTGTGACAAAATACTATTGAAAAAACAAGCTCTTTTTCATTTTGACAAAAGTACAGTTTTCGTCGGCTTGACAGCAGGTAGCGCGCATGGTAGCGTTTGGGCATCTCTAAAAACTTGGTTAGTTTTTAGAGATGCCTTTGCAATTCGTTTCACAAATTGCAGACATAGTGGTAGACAACAAAAAACTGAAGTTTTTCATTGTTCTTGTAGTACCGTAATCAGGAGGATTTTATGAAAACATGTATATTATTTCCCGGTCAAGGCGCGCAGGCGATCGGCATGGGCAAGGATTTTTACGAGACCAGCAAAAAGGTGAAAGAATTGTTCGAGCTTGCTTCGGACAGTACTAAAATCGATCTGGCCGCTTTGATATTTTCCGGCACCGAGGAAGAACTGAAGCAGACTCGGAATACCCAGGTTTCCCTGGCTCTGGTGGAATGCGCCGCATCGCTCAGCCTGCGCGAGCATGGCATCGTCGTCGACAGAGCCGCGGGCTTCAGCCTCGGCGAGTGGCCCGCGCTGGTGGAAACCGGCGTTCTTTCCTTTGCCGCGATGATCAAGCTGGTAGCCGAGCGCGGCCGACTCATGGACGAAGCGGGCAAGCGCTCGGGCGGCTCCACTATGGCCGCGGTCATGAACCTGGAACCCGCGCTCATCGAAGCCGCGCTCAAGAACGCCGGTATCGATGACGTTTGGGTGGCCAACTACAACTCGGCGACCCAATCCGTTATTTCGGGTACCGAATCGGGAAACATCAAGGCGGAGGAAACCATCAAGGCAGCCGGCCCCAACCGCCTCAGACCCCCCCAA
>CAZAJF010000006.1:0-35192 GCA_964485395.1 uncultured Treponemataceae bacterium
GTAATGGTAACCGTAACTTCCTTCAAGTTCGTCTCTGACAGCGCGAAGGTTCCAGAGTTTTCGACAACCGGGTCAACGGGACCTAGAAGATCGCAGCCCGACATAAAAAGCGCAGCTGCCAGAGCCAACGCAGTTCCGATACACGACAATCGCTTCATAGATTATTCTCCTTGCTAAAAATGATCAGGCACTGCCTGGATATCAATTCGTAGTGGCATAAGATACAACGCAGAGACGGTACTGCTTACCGACGCTCGTTGCACCGTCCGTCGTCGTAACTTTGATGTAATAAACGTTCCCTGAAGTTAAAGCTGCCTGGACATACCGGGACGTGGTAGTGGCGATTGCGGTGGTGGCCATCGCACTGTCCGTATAGACCTGAACCCGTACTTTTGCGTCATATCCCGTGGGATTACCATTTTGATCTACGCAGATGGTATGGATGCCGGTGGTTGCCCCGCTAAAGGTAAAATATGCAGCCTGGGAGGTAGGAACCGTGTACGCAGCCATGTTTTTGGATCCATACGCATAAATAGTCGTAAGCAACCCGAAGCTAAACGACGTGTTGTTGGTTACGGATTTATGATTGCCCGAATACGTATCGTCGGTACTTGTCCAAGCGCTGGTGGCTCCGACCGCAAAGGAATCGCGTGCTCGTAACTTTACCATATAACTGGTGCCGTCTATGGCTGTCAAAGCATACGACCATGTCTTGGCGGTGGTGTCCACCGAAACATTTGCCCAGGCAGCGTAACTGCTGCCGGCATTGGTTGACACGGCAATTTGGATAGGATCAGTGGTAGCCAGATTAGGTTCAGTATAGGTACCGGACAACGTTACAGAGGTAGACGCTTGTTTTATTACCTGCCCTTCGGTCACCGATGAAAGCGTAACCGTAGGCGCTAAAGTATCGTAGTACACGATTTTCTGCGACGTGGTACTTACAAGGCCGTTCTGGTCCCGTGCCCTCATGTAAATCGTGTTATCCGCATTGACCAGCGACAGGGTAACATTGATGGTACCGCTAAATGATGCCGCAGAAACCGCAGTGGTATTTCCAAAGGACTCATTGCCGATGGACCATTCGATGTAATTCCCGCTCGCTGAATTGAAAGCTGCCGTAACCGGTACCGGATAAGCGCTGACGTCTATCGCAGAACCAGCCGGCCAGGTGGGAGTTACCGAAGGCATTACCGAATAATCAAAGGAAATATCGCTTATTGCGGACTCGTTTGAGGATTTATCCATTGCTTTGATATGGAAAGTATGCGGACCTGCGGCCAGAGCGGATGGATACGTAAACGTCCACGTCGTACCGCTGGGATTCGCTGCGAGGGCATAGCCATCTGCGTCCATGGCTACCGACACGCTTTGCACGCCGGCCAAATTGTCATTTACGGTGCACGAAACCGTCACCACACCGGCATAGATGGCCCCGGATTGCGCGGTGGCGGAGATGCTGGGGGCAGTGATAACCGGAGCTGTCTTGTCAATGGCAATGGCGATGGATAGCGGGGCTGATTGCAGACCGTTACTGTCAGTGGCCACGACGGTATAGGTATACGAGCCGTCTGCCGTACCCATAGGCACCTCAAAAGACCACGTGCCTGAACCGACGGTGCAGGTAACCGCACCCGTTGCAGTACCGGTTCGAGAGCAGGTAACCGAGTTTAAGGTGACGCCTGCCGGAGATGTGGCCAGGGCATAGGTTCCGCTAATTGTCGTGGCGGCGGTATTAATGCTTGAGCCGATGTTTACCGTTGCGGAGCCATTCAGCGTCAATGTTGGCTTAGTGGATTTTACGAATGCATAGCCGGAGTTGGTTGTTTCTTTTCCGCTTCCGTCGATTACTTTTACGCTGAAGCTATGATTACCGGAGGACATGCCGTTCCACGCATAGGTAAACTTGGTTTTATCTACCGTATCCACCGTCATGGGGATTCCCGATAAGGAGCCGTCCAGATAGGCATAGGCCGTCTTGACTCCGGAAACCGCATCGGTGGCAACCACCGTTATAATAAAGTTGTTGTCTGCGGTTGTAGCGCCATTGTTTACGATGCCACCGGTGGAATCTTTCACCTGGGCAGAACTGATAACCGGTGCAGTATTATCTATATAGAAGACTTGACTTATAGTTGGCGTTACTTTTCCGAGTGAATCCGTGGCAAAGGCTTTTAAGGTATACGCTTTTTCAGCCAAGCCGGTCAGCGTATAGGTCCAATTCGACAGGCCCGATGTGGTGGTACCTACTTGAGTAGCATTCTGGAAAGCCTCCGCATCCACGCTCACCTTTACGCTTGTTACCGGGTTTGATCCATCGGTTGCCTGAAGCGATACCGCTAGATCGGCGGTTGTTTGGGAATATTGGTCAGCCGGGTCCGTGATGCTGAGAACGGGTAAATCATAGGCTATGACGTTGAGAGAGAACGATGTGGGCGAATAGCTGTAATTCGTGCCGTCAGAAGCCCATATATATAAAGTGCTGGTGCCAACCGGAATAGCAGGGGTTCCCGTTCCGCCGGTGGGTATTGAGATTACTTCCGAAACGCTGGCGCTTGGCGTGGTCACGGCTATCGTTGCCCCGGTGGAGGTACTGTTCGTCGTGTTCCATATAAAGCCGGTTACTTTGTTTTCGTCAGTCGCGGATACCTTCAGATAGATGGCATCGTTATTATAGTATGTATAGTAATAGCCAACCGTCGACTTTGCCGTCAGACCGGTAGCGTCGGTGACGACGGTGGCGGAGAGCGAGGTAGGCGGCGTGCTGTCCAGATTGAAATTTACGACTACGGTAGCCGGGGTGATGGTCCAGGAATTGCTTCCAGCCCAAACAGTTATCGTTACACTGCCGCCGGTCACGCCGAGAGCGACGAGATCTATGGGTATGCTGAATGCGCCGGTTGCATCCACGTTAACGGAATTCCTTCCCGTCAGAGTCAGGTAGGAATAAGTGAAAGCGTAATAGGCCGTGCCTATCGACGACATGGAAACAGTAGCCCCGCTCGCGAGCGAGACATTGCCGGTCAGGGTAAAAATACCCTTGGATGCAACAGTGGCATCCGGCGCGTTCAGGCTGATCGTACCTGCGGATTTGGGACCGACATATTTCAGGACCAACTCGGTCTCGTATTTTTCCGTAATCGAGTTTGAATCCGGAATAAGGCTTGCCTTTACGGTAATATCACCGGATGCGGCGTCGGCAGGAAGCACGAGATTCTCGGAAACAGTACTCGATTCCACGGGAGAACTTGAAGAATAGAAGTACGGCCATTCCTTTCTGACGGTGGGGGAAGTAACCTTCGTGCCGGCGCTGTTCGTGTACTCGATGTTAAAATTAATACCGGAGTAGTCGTATTGCTCCGAAGATTTGGGTAATTTTACCGTTCCCGATATGTAAATACTTTCGGGAACAGCCATACCGGAACTCATCGAATAGCTTACCGTTGAGTTGGCGGAAGGCGAGTCGAAGACAAAACCTTCGTCTTTGCCGCCAAACAGGAGATTACAGGCAACAAACGTCAAGGAAAACGAAAAAAGCACGACAAGTTTCGCTAATAAACGAATCATGGCTTTCCCGGCAATTCGCGACGACACTAGTGTATTATTAGTATTCATAGATTACAGCTTAGCACATCTATTTTAAAGAAACAATTATTTTACGCGATATTGCCCAAAATCCATTTTATGAGGGTAATCGAAGCCGCCGAGTTTTATTTTAATAACATCGCTTGCGGCCGCGATTGGATTCCAGGTTTTAAAAATTCAACAGCCCTAATGCCAAAAACGCGTATAATGCGCCGACAAACACAGCTCCCAATTGAAACCCGGCCAAAATGGAAGTGTTTTTTGCGATTGCCTCGAGATTCTTCGCGTTTACCGCGTCTATCTGCTCAGGGGTCGCGTTGTAGGGTACCGAGCTTGCGGTGGCACAGGAACTTGCCGCGAAAAGTACCAAAACAAGTAATAACAATATTGCAACGACTCGATTCTTTGACATAGGTATCCCCTTTATTAAAACTGTCCCGAAGTATATAGCAATACATGCATCGCGACTATCCAAAAGCCTTCTTAAATAACAAAACCGGTGCCGTACCCCTTCTTTAACGAGGAGCAAAACACCGGTCTCATCAACACAATGAGCTGCACAAGATTCGAACTTGTGACCCACGCCTTAAAAGGGCGTTGCTCTACCTACTGAGCTAGCAGCCCGCATCTACGGGAATGGAGAATACTAAAACAAGCCGTTTATGTCAACAGGTTTGCCGAATAATCGCTAGTAGACAAAGTCCAAGCCCAGCAATAAATTATAAACAGGTCGTTGACCGGGATCCATGCCCAATTCGCGACCGTACATCGCCAACGATATATTCATGAAACTCAGATCGACGGAAAAACCCAATACGGGCAACGCGTCTTTTATTCCGGCCTGAATCTGCAATATTTTCATTATTTGAACTTCCATGCCCAAAGCTACGTTCAAGATGGGGTTTCTGGGAACGGCGGCAAAAAGATCGAAGATATCGCGATAATCCATGAGGAAAAAAACATCGGTGCCGAGTCTGGACAGAATGTCGAGGGAAGGCTTGAAAAAAGTACCGATGGAAAGATCGGGAGGAATCAGCCCCGGGGTTTTTGAGACGAAGGAAACTTGGGCATCGGCGAAAAAACCGTCAACGCTGGAATACAGCCTGGTGCTGGCCGGAGAATACGCATCGCGGCAAACGAGTCCCAGACTTATCCTGTCATCATAATTCCAACGTAATCCTAAATCAAAGCCTGCGCCAGCCGTAATCGAGAAGGGAACACCCGAGGACATCGTGAGCGGATCGGAAAGCACGGTTACCATGGTAAGCAAGGTCGTGGTTTCGGTTAATTCTGCGCGCAAAAATCCTTTTGGCATTATGCCGACATCCAAATTTTGCTTGTTCGGCAAGGCAAACCTATAGGCATAACCGCCCATGAGCACTGTCTCCTCACGCACTCCGACGGAAGCCGAGAATGGGGACGCTACGTTGAGGATCATGTACGATCGATTATATAATCCGAATCCGAGGCCCTTTCCCACATACGAAAAAGCCAAAGGTCCAGTCATATCCACCGCCGCGAATAATCTGCCTGAAGAATCAAGAAGGTTGGGTATCCCGGAAAGCACCTGGGTTAACGGCTCGGCCGCGGTTGAAGAAAACGCGGAAACGGCCATGTCAGCCATGGAAAAGACCGGACCGGAAATATTCAGCGACAGGACGCTGACGCTTAGCTCCTGGGCGTCGTCCACAAAGCCGGCTGGGTTCTCGAACAAGGCCATGACACCCGTAGCCCGAGCCGCATGCGCGCCTCCGACGGAAACCAACTGCGGGAAAGTAAAAGCGAAAGGTTCGACGCTTTGTGAATATACATTAAAGGAAATGCCGGTTAATAGAAAGAAACAACCTAGAAAACTTCGGGAGACCTTGTTCATCACAATGCTCCCAAGGGTAATTCGAAGATGGGGGGAACGCCGCTCGCATCAGAAATAGCCTGCGCCTGCAGCGCCAATGCCAAAGCCAAATCCACGCCGGGAACATCCACCAGCGCCGTAATTTGCTCGGGGGTCATGGCGGCTAATCCATCCGCCGAAATATCCACGTCAGCCGCGTCCGCGCTTATAATCAATACCGCCGCAGCCGTCATGATCATCGTGTTGGCATCGGCATCGGCCGGAGGGTCCGAGGCATACAGCGCTAAAGCAGCCAGCTCATCAGTGCTCAAAGTAACGGTGCTTAAGGAGTCCTGGAAACTTGTCAGGGCAGTCATGAGAATATCCGAAGAAGTACCGCCCCCGGAAACTGTCGCGGGATCAAGCGCGGTAATTACCGTAGGCAAGAGCGAGGAAATGCTTGTGCCGATTCCCGAAGAAAGCAAGGTTGCGCTATATAAATCATTTAAAAGCAAGTCTTGCGCCTCACCGGGAACGCCGGATTGAGCGGCAAGCAAAAGTTGCGGCAGAAGGGCCGATGCCAATTCCGGGTTATTCTGAGCCAATGCCGTCTGCAGAAGATCCGAGGCTTGCGCAGCGGTCATATTTGCCGGCAAGGCATATGATGTTCTTGCAGCCCAGGGAGCAAGCGAGGTGGAAAAGAAAGCTTGGCAAGAAACCATGCCAAACAAGATGAAAATCGAAGCAAAAAATCGAATCAGCCTTTTGCCCGTATTTTTTTCCATAATTTTACCCCTACATCACTATCGGTAGCGCTACAAAAAAATCAAGCGGCGCGTCCTGTAAATACTCTCCGAAAAACGGATCGCATTTACTTGACGCGCCTCAAAAAAGCCCTGATCCAGTAAGATTCTAGAAACGGAAGGCGATTTCCGCAGACAGACCAGTTCTGCCTCTGTCTCCCGGTCTTTTACCCATTTCTTCGGTAAACAGGGCTACATTTATTTCGGAGATAAAGAGATCCAGGCCTACACCAAAGGATACCCAGCCTTTATTCATGCCGGCGCGAGCTTTAACCAAGCCGTTGAGCAACTTGACTTCGGTACCAAGATGCACGAGGTTCCAAAAAAGACCGTTATCCGCAATCACCTTGATGGGATCCTGTAATTCCATGATTACGATAATATCCAGCAGTTTCCGCATCGATTCAGGAATCGGGGTGAGGCTTGCACCAGCCGTAATATTGGGATAGACGCTTAAAGCGGAACTCGAATCCGGTTCGGGGAGCTGACCGGTGGTGAGTTTATCCAGGGCGTCGCTTAAAGGCAGCCTCGCATAATTCTGCTTGGTGGTAATGTCGCGGATAGAAAGACCAACCGAGAGGAATTTCAGCAGATCAACCGATGCGCCGAGATCCACCGCCATTCCAAAACCGATACCCACGGGAAGCGCCAACAAGGCATCTTCCGGATTAGCGGTAGAAGTGCCGGGAACTGTAGGACCCATCTGCGCTCCAAGCACTCCCATGAGCTCCTTGGAAGTTATTTTGCCCGACATGCGCAGGAACGGCCTGATGTCTCCACCGACATTCAATACCAGCGGTCCCAGTTTAATAGGTATGCCGATTCCCGCGACCAGTGCGATCTGGCCATCGAGATTTCCCTGGGCACCAAGGAGATTAGGTCCGTAAAGATAGGCATCCGCTCCACCGAGCACGCCGATCGCCAAACCTTTTCCTACCCAGCCAATACCAACCGATGCACCGGCACCAAAACCATTGCCGGTAAGCAGATCGCTGATGGGACCCACCATGCTGGATATTTCCGTGTTTCCAGAGGAGATGATTCCGTTTATAAGATCCATATTAGCAGTCGTAGGAGCAAAATACACCCACGGATTCACGGAGAGCACGGTAAGTTCCGCTTTTTTCGCGGTAAAGGAAGCAGGGTTACCGTAGAAACTCTGGAATCCTTGGGACATCGCCAAAAATGCGCCGCCCATGGCCATCGTACGGGCGTCTTTAGGAGCGAGCATATCCATTCGGGGAGTTGTGGTGGTTTGCGCAAAAGCAAGGGCACCATATATAAAGAGCAACATCGTTCCCAGTATCTGTTTGCATTTCATGGTGAACCTCACTTATTTCACAGGAGTGGTGGTAGGATCGAGGAGTCCGGCTATGTCGCCCATGCCTGCTGCCGCCAGAAGATTTCCCAAGGCGCTACCGGCCGCTGCATCCGGAATTACTACTTCGGGAGCTACGGGAGCCGGTGCACCCGCAACGGGATTCATCAGATCATACAGATAGGTTCCCAAATCCGTACCGGCTGGAGGCTCAATCGAGGAAACGATTGCCGCAACCAAGGCATTTTGGGCAATCTCTCCCGCGTTCATGGTAGGATCCGTATATCCCGCGGCTGGATCGAGGCTATCGCCAAGCTGTACGAAATAGTCGTTGGCAGTTACCAACGCGTTGATCATGTCCGTAAATTCAGCTTCGCTTAATTCCGTACCATCGGGATTCGTGGGCATGATCGCCTCGATCAAGGCGGTGGCACTATCCATCGGATTGGTGGTGGTTGAGTCTCCACCGGCCAAAGAAGGCAGGAGCGCCACGATGTTATCGATAAGCGGCGCTGCCTGGGTGGTTTCCAGCATTACGGAGGCGCCAACGAGGGCGGCTTCCTGAATTTGGGCGTCAGTTGCCGTCCCGGACGCCAATACGGCGTCTACATTAGCCAAGGTTGCCGCTGCAAGAGCCGGATCTTCAGCCAATGCTGTGTAAAAAGAAGGGCTTTGCGAGTCCTGATAGAGCTCAGTAGAACTCATTTCCGCTACTTTATCCGAAGTCAGGTTTGGTTTTGATATGCCCGCGAGCGCATTCTTGGACATGAGGTCATCCAGCATGGAACACGCCGTGAACGGCAGTACAAAAGCAATAACGAGTAACAAAATCGCAAATCGTTTCATACGATCCTCCATAAAACTACCTGACTTATAATCTACACCAAATTAGAAACAAAACAAGGATATCTGTAAGGAAATCTAAAAATTCTCCACTTTACCTAAGTAAATATCCTGCATGCGCATCAAAGCCAGCCTCGCCTATGCCGAAAATTCTGCTCTCGATGCATACACTTACGGTTCCGGAGCGTCCAACAGGAACTCCCTCAACTTTAAGGTTGAGATAATCTGGCGTAAGAGCATTTCTATATGGGTCGGCGAAGCCTGAATCTTCGTTTTCGAGCATTGCTTCGAATTTGCAGCCAAGTCTTCTGTCTATGAAAGCCGCACGCCCGGCTTGGCCGATTCGGAGTAGTTCCGCGCTGCGCGCTACCGCGATACGTTCCGGAACCAGCGGGCGCATGCCAAAGGCGGGCGTTCCAGGCCTTGGTGAATAGGTAAACGCGTGAATCCAGGCGAATTCGGCCTGGTTTACGAAATCCAGCGTTTCGCTGAACTGCGCATCGGATTCCCCCGGGAAGCCGGCGATTATGTCGGCTCCGATAAACGGATCCCCTTTAACGCTGCGCACTTGCCGTATGAACGAGAGCATTTCCTCAGATTTATAGGCTCGATTCATGGCCGCCAGCACTGAATCGGAACCGGATTGCACAGCCAGATGCAGATGCGGCCGTACGCGAGAATCAGAAACCACCTTCAGGAAGGCGTCGTCCACCTTGTTGGGCTCCCAAGAAGAAATCCGGTACGCCACGGTATCGGTTTCGCGCAAGAGAAGCTCGAGCAGCGCCGAGAAACCGAGTCCGCCCGCGCTGTATTGCGACAAGTTGACGCCTACGAGCACGATCTCCTGGGCGCCGCGGGATGCGATGTCGCGGGCTCTGTCTATGACCGTGGCAGGATTTAGGCTGACGGAGGGCCCGCGGGCAAGGCACACACGGCAATACGAGCAGCGGTTGTCGCAGCCGTCCTGAATCTTCAAGGTGGGCCGCGTATGAAAATGCAGGGCGCCGGGAATATACGAAAATGGATCGGGCGTACATCCATCCATCGCGGCCAAGGTAGCGCGCGCGTGCTCGTAGATGTCCAGCTTGTCCGCAAAAGCGTTCACCAGTTCTCCTGCGAGCGTTGCGATGCGGGATTTCTGCCGACCCGGCAGAACGACGAGGCGCGGGGCCAGGGACAAGATATGCTCCGGCTCCATTTCGGCATAGCAGCCGCTTACGAGAATAAGGGCTTCGGGATTTGCCCGCATGGCCAGCCGCATTTCGCGGCGCGCCTTCTGCTCGGCTTTCGTGGTAACCGTGCAGGTATTGAAGACGAATACATCGGCGCGTTCGCCGCCGCCGATGGCTTGGCTCCAGTCGACGAGCCTGGCGCCGGAGCGGGCAAAGGCATCCGCGAGCGATTCCGTCTCCGTCTGGTTGAGCTTGCATCCGAAGGTCCTGAAGGTAGCGCGCAGGGCGCCGCTGTTCGGCATGGGAATTTATCCGCGGATTTTTGCAAGCGCGCGATTGCGGCCGCGCACCGCATCGTCGAGGTTGGGTGTTATCTTGAGAGCCGCTTCGTAAGCCTCCACGGCGTAGCGAAAATCGCCGATTCGCTCTCGGATGAAGCCCAGGCGAGTCCACCATGCCACGTTATTCGGCTCGTACTGCAGGGCGGTACGCATGGCGATATCGGCATGGTTCAGGCGATCGGTACGCAGGTAAATCTCCGAGAGGAAGGAGTACGCCGTTGCTATGCGGGTGCCGTCGGGCAGCTGATTGATATACAGGACGAAATAATCCATCGCCTGTTGGTTCTTGCCCAGGAAATAGTTTGCCTCTCCCAGTATTTCAACGATGCGCGGATCTTTGCGCAGCTGACTGTAAGCCTTGTTCGCGTACAGCTCCGCATCGGCCCAGCGGTTGAGCGCTATGAGCGACCAGCACAGAACCACGTACGAGTCCATGTTCTGCGGATCTTGCTCCAATTCCAAAAGACACACCTTGCGGGCGTCCTCGAAGCGGTTTTCGCGAAACAATTTGAGCGCGTCGGGCTTTTCCTGGGAAAAAGCGATGCCGGAAAAAGCAAGGAAGGCGCAGAGAGAAAAAAGAGCTCGTTTATTTCGGCGCATTTGCCTTGCCGGTCATCGTGCAAATACCGTTGAAATTGCAACCGGATTCCATGGCTACTTCCGCGGCGCGGATATCGCCGTTTACCGTGCAGGACGCGAAAAGCTCCACACGCCCGGTTGCCCGGATATTGCCTTTTACGGTTCCGCGCACGGCCACGTCGCGGGCCTGGATGTCTGCCTGCACGAAAGCCTTTTCGTCGATGTAAAAGTCGCTTTCGGTGCTCACGGAACCCACGAGCTTGCCTTTTATCATCAGCGGTTCGCTGAACACGAGGGTGCCGTTGAAGTCGAAATCGGAGGCCAGGATGGTATCGAGG
This sequence comes from uncultured Treponemataceae bacterium, assembly GCA_964485395.1. GTDB lineage: Bacteria > Spirochaetota > Spirochaetia > Treponematales > UBA12059 > JANNSO01. The sequence goes on from CAZAJF010000006.1 coordinate 10,811, forward strand.
ATATCTTCGTCTACCGGAGTTAATTGTACGTCAGTCATGGCTGCATGATACGGCATTGACGCGTCTCTGGCAAGCCGAAAAAAGGCCAGAGCAACTGCACGTCAGTCCTGCAGCGCGGCGAACAAGGCGGCAAACTCCTCGGGAGACAGGGCCTCCGCCCGCAGATCCGCGGAAATGCCGCTTTGCGCCGATGCGGCCGCGGTACGTTCGTCGCCGTACCCGAGCGCCTTGAGGTTATTGCGCAGTGTTTTGCGGCGGGAAGCGAAACAGCCTCGGGTAAACCGGGTAAAATCCTTGCGGCCGGCGCAGGCTATCGCATCGGTTCGGGCTTCCATTACCACCACGGAACTGGTTACGCGCGGCTGCGGCCAAAAAACGCCGGCGGAGAGATCGAAAGCCGTTTTAACTTTATAGGCGGACAGGCACAGCACGCTGAACGCCGAATAATTCTTGGTGCAGGGCTTCGCGGACATGCGAGCCGCGCCTTCTTTTTGCACGGTAAAAACCATGCGTTGCGGACGCACGTCGCCCTCGATCATGGCGGATATCATGGCGCTTGCCGCGTTATATGGAAGGTTCCCGAAAATTCTGGAAGGTTTGCCCGAAACATCCACCGCGGATTGCCAAGTATCCAGAAAATCGCCCTCGTAAAGCTCAAAGCCCCGGACTCCCCCGAAGGCATCGCGAAGGAACCGGGCGAATCCGTGGTCAATCTCGAATGCGGACAGTGTTTGCCCCGCCTGCAAGGCGGTGAAGGTCATGGCCCCCGCGCCTGGACCGATTTCCCATATGCGCTTGCCCGGTTCCGGCTCCACGAGATTGAGGATGCGCGACCTTGCGCCTTGGTTTACCAGGAAATTCTGCCCGAATTTTTTTTGCATCGCGAAGCCGAGGCTCTCGAGGAGGGCGGCGAGATCTTTGGGCGAGTCGTAGTTTACGGGCGGCTGGAGCTCGAGCCGCGGTGATTCGGTATCTGACATAGGGCAAAGCATACACGATGATGCATCCGAGGGCAACGACGACGGCCGCGCAAAGCCTCCCTTGCGCAGTATCAAGGCGGATCATCGGCAGGCTGGCTCCAAGCTTCATGCATCCGATGAGCAGGGATTGCAGAACGGTGCATAAAAACCCCGTTGCGGGAGCGAGCATGGGCAACAGCCCCACTAGTACCGTTCCGCACGCGCCGACAATAAGCAAAACCTCGACTAAAGGCCCCGCGACGGCAGACGTAAGGGGCGAGAAAACATTGAACAGCCCGAACATGACGAAGCAAGCCGGTGCGGTTCCGGCAAGCGCCCCGAAACCCATGCCCAAAGCCGATGCGATGGACGGCGGCATCCAGCGAAGCAGCAAAAAAGTATACATCGGCATAAAAACAGCGATTCCCGCCACCGCAAGGTAAGATAGAATGAACGAAACGCTGGATGCCGTTTCGGGGGCTACGAGAACCGCCGCCAAGAATCCGATTGATAAAATAGTCAGCGCGGACTGCGGCCTGTCGGTCCAATGCGAAATACTGGCGAAGCCGAACATAAGCCCCGCGCGCAGCACCGAAGGGCCGGCCCCCACGATAAACACATAAAAGGCGATTATGGCGCATGCCAAAGGCGTCGACCAGCGCTTACCCAGCAAAAAAGAGAACATGATAGAAAGAATTGCCGCCAATACGCTGAGGTGCTGACCCGAAAGTGCAAGCACGTGCGCGCAGCCGGCATTCAAGAATAGGAGCGTCGTCTCCTTGTCCAGGTCATCACGGATACCCACGAGCAGCGCTATAACCAGAGGGGCGGCCACAGGACCCGCCGCCTTCTCGATGGCGTTGACAAGACCGGATCTAAGCCGGAAGCGCCACGCCTCCATGCGGCTGGGATCCCCTGTTTTTTTTACGGCGGCCGCATCCGCGAAAAGTACCGGACCGTCGGTCGGCTTGCACTCGATGCGGAGTCGGGTTCCCCGAGCCAGGGCGGCGTCGCCCCGGACGCACAGCAGCACGGGCCCCGAGGCGTCCACCCGAATGCCGTCGCGTCCCCGGCTCTCCAGCAGACGCACGGAATACGCCCGCATGCCCGTGGCCGTGACGCGGGCGTCCTGGGAGATTTCCGCCGAGAACCCGGAAACCAGCTCGCGGGGGATTCCCCAGGAAGGCAGTCCCAAGATCGACTCGATCCGGTACTGCGCCAGGCACCCCAGCAGGAGGCCGAACAGGACGGCCATGAAAATACCGGTAATGTTTTTATTACTGAATAGCGGTTTTCCCCGGAGGGCCCGGACGATAGCGCACAGGAAAACCCCGCCCACGGACAACGTCCCTACAACGACGCGCATCGTAAAAGAAGGAGGCGCGTACACCAACACGGCGCACGCGAAGGCGCAAGGAACGGCGTAAGGCAGGCGATCGAGGCTCCGGCATTGCTTCATTACAGCTAGAACGGCCAGATTTCAGGTTATGCACGCAAGAGAGGCAGGGCGCAAGATCCATTTCCATAAATCAAGGATTCATGGAAATTTCTGCTCACCAGCGGAGTTTCTGCAGGGCGTCCTTTGCGGCGGCCTTGACGTTGTCCGGGTATTGCAGATAGCCGACGTACAGCAAGTAATCAAAAGCGGCCTTGTCGCCGAGCTTGCCGAGGTTATTGATTACCGCGAGCGTTATCTGCGTATCGTAGTTTTTGCCCTGTTCGGTCTCGGTATTGATGAGCTGCATAAAAATGGAGAGCGCCAACGCGGCCTCCGGGGTTCCCACGGCTCCGAGTAAAGCTATAGCCTCAAGAAAATTATTCTTGGATACCTGACCGCGATTATAGGAAACCTGAAAATCGTAAAAATGGCGAATGGCTACCGGAGACGCTTTTTGCCACGATTGGGCGATCAGCTCACGGGCGGCCAGCGCGCGCATGTCCACCAGCGCCACTTGATCCACCGGCGTAGGCGACTGGCTGTTTACGCCAACGCTCAGGGCTACTTCAGCCAGCTCGCCGCGCTTTTCCGGGCTCAGCGTAACGTTGGCCAAACCTACCTTAAGAGCCGCCAATTTCTCGGGCGCCTGATTCTTGTTAATGACCTCGGATAGATACGCGACGAAATCGCCCTCGAGGCCGGCCATCGCCACGCTTGCCCGATCACTGATTATTTTACTATAATTCGTTATGTAGGTTGAAAATAAGTACGAGAAAGAAGATCTGTCACCTAGTTTTCCCAAAGCATACACAAGGGCATCCAGAACCTGGGTATCCGGTTGTACGCCCGAACGGAACAACACGTTTTGCGTATCCAGGAATTGATTCAATTCTTGAACCACACGCTGATTGCCCACGCCCACTTCCGCTATGGTAAGCAGCACCGGCACCCGAACGCTGCTCTCCCTGAATACTTTAAACAGGCTCAAAAGATTGGCGGCGGCGGGCTTGTAGCCATACTTGCGAATCATGTTTACCGAGAGCACCGCCATTTCGCGCAAAAGCGTATCGGTCTGAAGCAAGGCGACGTTATCGAGGATAAATTGCAGGGAAGTATCGTACAACGGCCCCATATCGGTATTTTCGTATCCCGCGGCTTCCTTGAGGAGCTCGAGTTTGGTTCCTAGGCTGGATCGCGCGAAATTCCGCTTATACGTATCGATTATCGCGAGCGGATCCTGTGCGGCGAGAGAACTGCCCACAAAAATTAAAATAAGGACAATACCCATAACTTTTTTCATCGCAACCTCTTTAAAACCAGGGATTCCCGCCTACAGAATTCAATGTACCTTGCACACGCCACAAATTCAATTCGTTTACGAATTGAATTTTCCTCAATACTAACCCGAAAAAACGTTGCCGTCCAGCAAAGCCCCGTCGTCGCGATCCCTGGACTTGTTATTGTACACGTGGGACCTGATGAGGTTGCTCATGCGAGGGCTGGGAGGAACCGCCTCTATATGCAGCTGGGACTGATTCTTGGCGGCATTGTAATCGGCACCGCGCACCGTACCGCTCAACACGATCTGGTCGTCATCGACATACACCTGAATCTTTACTGCCAAGCCTACCTTGGCCTTGCCGCCGATTATAAGCGCTGCGCCGTCCTCCGAAAGATCCTGCACGATGCACTTCATGCCGGGCACGCGTTCGGGCTTCTCGTAGGCGCCTTCCAGATTTTTAAGCAAATAGAGATACGCGGGCATCTGCGAGCGCATGCGCAGCGATTTGCGCTTCTGGGTGCGAAGCAAGGCGCCCGAATGGCCGACTTGAAGCACCGGAATATTCCGTATGCGAAGGTCTTCAAGTACATACGTGTCAAAAACATAGCCGGCATCGTCTTGTCGCCAAAAATAGATGGAAAGACGAGCTCCCTTCCATTCGAAATTCGGGGGCAGCCTGCCGCCGACAGGATAGGTAATCACCAGGTAGCGATCGGTATTTTCGATAACCGTGGAGGAAAATACACCGACATTGTCCAACAATACTTTAACCCGCTGGTTACTGCGTATCATTCTGGAAGAACGAATACCCACATGGTATTTAGGCTGGTCGAACTCCATTTTCTTGCGAAATTCATAGAGTTTTTCCATAAAAAGCACATTTTCGCGCTTTCTTTCCGTATTCTGCCCTTTAAACGTCTTGGCTATGGCGGATATCGCCATATCAATATCGCGTATCGACCAAAACACATTCGTGGGGTCTTCTATTCCTATCTGCTTGGCGATTTTTTTAATGAAATTCGATTCGGTCGTGTTAAAGCCCGCTTCTTTACCCCTGGCATAGAATTCCAATGTCGAATAGCGGTGCCCTCCGCGCATCAGAAGGGTCATGGAAGCCACCAAGAGGATTATTATTACAAGTAATAGGACGGTTACCATATATCTCCAACTTTACCGATCGGTATCTATACTATAGTATACATCTATGCTTACGATAATAAAAACCCGCGAGGTTTCCTGGTTGGAACCGGCGCTGATCCTTATAGCCTGCATCGCTCCATCGCTCGCCCCGTCTATCCCCAGCCCTCTAAACATACCGGCCTCCACGGTCGGCAGCGTTCCTGGATTGCTTACAAGCACCATTCAGGCGCTTTCGCAAACGGTACTGCTTCTCTGCATTATCGGCGCCCGGGGCAAATTCCGTGAATTCAGCGTCGTCAGGCCAAAACCGGCCGATTTTTTACGCGCCGCCGTGAGTTTTGCCGTTTTTTTTTCAGCAGGGCTGCTGGGAAGCTGGATATCTTCGCTTGGCGATAAAGCAGGCACGGTTTCGGGGCCGGTGTCCAGCGGAAGCGGTTCCATGCCCGGCGGCGTCTTTCTCTATCTTGCCGTCAGCGCGCTTTTCGCGTTGGCTATCGGCTATCGCGAAGAACTCGTCTATCGAATCTACGCGATCGGCGCCCTGCGCGAAACCGGCGTGACGCGGTTCTCTGCCCTTATGGTTTCCGCGATTCTTTTTACGGCGGGTCACGCGTATCAAGGCGCGCCGGGAATCATCGCTGCCTGCTTGGCGGGAATCGCGCTGGCATTGCTTGCCTTGAAGGGCTTCAACCTGCACGCGCTCGCCTGGGGGCATGCCGCGTATGATTTCTTCGTTTTGATAACCAGGCTATAACGACGATGCCGCAAGCCCCGGCTTTTAGGCCTTGGGTGAAAAACCCGACCCTGAAAGCCCGGCCCAGTCGGCAGCCGGCTTCGGCGCCTTGTAATCGGCTGGCCCGTCGCGCTCCAATACGGCCGATTTTGCGAGTACCTCGGCGGTCAGGCTTGCGCGATACTCCGCCAAGGAGGCCGCTACAACGGTATCGAAGGTACCCAGGATTCTTGCCGCCAGAAGCCCGGCGTTCTTGCCGTTGTCTATGGCAACCGTGGCCACGGGAATTCCACCGGGCATCTGCACGATGGACAGGAGCGAATCAAGGCCGTCCAGCGTCTTCGTGCGAACGGGAACCCCGATAACCGGCAGCTCAGTCATGGAAGCCACCATGCCAGGCAGGTGCGCCGCCCCGCCCGCCCCCGCGATTATCACGCAGATGCCGCGGCCGCGCGCGCCTTTGGCATACTCGTACATGCGCTCAGGCGTGCGGTGCGCCGAGACGATGAGCATTTCCCAGGCTATGCCCAGGGAATCCAGGATATCGGCTGCCGGCCGCATGGCGGGCAGGTCAGAATCGCTTCCCATAATAATGCCCACGCGGGCTTGTTGGCTGTTCATGAGCAAAGTATACGAGGAAAAACGAGGCGGCGCAAGTTGCGGCGCTAAAGCAGCCATGCTTGAAGGTGGGATAGAAAAGGCCGCCGGAAAAATTTGACTCACCCTGGCTTCCGGCGTACTTTTACGGGAAAGAAGGCATCATATGCACATTGGCAAATCCGTTACTGTAGTATTCCTTTTGGCAGGGCTTTTTCCGGCTTTCGTGAATGCCTCGGGCACACCCGTCCCGCCTTCCGGTTATGCCGCGGGAACATGGAACGGAGGAACGCTCGTCTCTACGAAATACGGATTGGTTTCAGGTTTGAAGGATCGCGAAAATACGATTGCCTGGAAAGGCATACCGTATGCCCAAGCCCCCGTCGGAGAGCTTCGCTGGAAAGCGCCGCGCGAACCTGAATCATGGAAAGGCGTGCGGCGAACGCGCAGTTTTGGCAATGCCGCCGTGCAGCGCATGCCGTTCATCGGTTATATCGGATCCGAAGATTGCCTTTACCTCAATGTATGGCGACCGGATACGAAAGAGGGAAAGCTTCCCGTATACGTTTACGTGCACGGGGGCGGCAATACCCTGGGAATGGCGAGCATGCCGGAATATCATGGATACGCCGTGGCCAACCGTTCCGAGATGGTGTACGTCTCCATCAATTACCGCCTGGGCGTTTTCGGCTGGTTTCGCAATCCCGGGTCGGAAAAAGGCGATGCGTCCGAAGATTCGTCGGGCAATTACGGAACGCTGGATATCATCCGCTCCCTGAAATGGATACGTGATAATATTTCCGCCTTCGGCGGCGATCCGGAAAAGGTGACGATTTCCGGGGAGTCCGCAGGCGCCATGAATATTTTATCACTGCTGGCTTCTCCGCTCGCCAAAGGGCTGTTTCACGGCGCGATAATCCAGAGCGGCTCCGCGACGATGCCCAGCCTCCTGGACGCCGACAAGGCTGCCCTGGATTTTCTCGGGAGGCTGCTGGTGAAAGACCGTAAAGCCGAAACGCTCGACGCCGCCGAGGCCGTCATCTCTTCGATGCCATCCGGCGAAATCCGGGATTACCTCGCAAAAAAAACTCCGCGCCAGCTGATGGCGGTGCTTAAAGCCCGTTCGGGCGGCTTTGGCATGCTCAATTATCCAACCATCTACCCCGACGGCTTCGTGCTACCGGCACAGGGTTATAAATCTTTTACCGACGGCTCCTATGCGGTAAAAGTACCGATTGTCATAGGTACGAACAAAGACGAAGTAAACCTGTTCCTGTCCATGGCCAGGAATAACGGCTTGAGCTCCGATGCCTACGAAAAGCTGGCGCGTTCGAGAACGGACTCCTGGCGGTATCGGGGAGCGGATGCCGTAGCGGACGCGCTTGCGGTTCAGGCGGATCAGCCTCCGATTTACTCCTACCGTTTCGATTGGGGCAGTCCCGACGCAAGCGGAAAGAGCCCGATGCCGGGCTCCATGGGAACTCGCCTCGGCGCTTTCCACTCCATCGAGGTTCCATTTTTTTTGGGTACCGACGTAAATTCGGTAATATTTGCGACGGGAAATTACTATACCGAAAAAAACAAAGCCGGACGCCGGGACTTGAGCGCGGCGATCATGGACTATCTCGCGTCGTTTGCCCGAACAGGAAACCCAAACGCCTCGACAAAGCGCGAATTGCCGAAGTAGGAGCCCTGGAACCCGACGGCAAGTTCGCCAAGCGCGATGATATTCGATGCGAACGGTAAGCTCGCGTCCGTCTCCGTGTTAAGCGGAAGAATCACGGAGGGCTCTTTGCGCGCCTTTATAATGACGGAAATCGCCGAACCACTGCGGGCCGGGGAACTTAAATCGCTGAATTCCTTTAATTTCCCATAATGATTTTTGTATAGGATTTCGACAGGAAAGCTTTGAGACGAAACTCACTGAAAAGGAATTGTTATGCTTGTTTGCGGAACCTCGGACAGGCGAGATGCCCACCCGAGGTATTCGAGGTAATGAAACAGCAGGCGATTTAATACCTTTCGGCGTGTGATTCATGGCTATTGCGGATATCTATGACGCCCTGCGCACGATGCGCCTTTAAAAAGAATCCCTGAGCCATGAAGAAACAATAAGAATATTAACTCAGGGATATGAGCGGACTAAGCCTGAGCATTTTGTGCCATCAGTGCTTCAAGCTTTCGTTTCGGTCAATTCCGAGTCCGATAGAATATACTACCAGTATTCCGACTGCTCGTAGGGGAAGCCGGAAATGTCTGGACGTTCTGATTTAGTGCACAAAGCTGCTTATGCCCCATAAAAAACGCGAGCTATCATTTCGCCTTAGCCATCAGTGCAGCGAAGCTTCCATCCGCCTGCATCGACTGCAAAGCTTTCGAGAATTTTTCAGCCAAGATTTTGCCTTGTTCCGTTGCGTGAAACGCATAATAGACTGCCAAACTTGATAAAAACTGCTTGGGATCGTATGCAATATTGGTTTGCTCGCTTTGGGCAAGGGCTGAAAGCCCACTTTTTTCCTCGACGACAAAGGCGTCAATTCTGCCAGCTCCAAGCATTTTCATATTTGCTACATCACTGTCTACATACGAAATAATGATTTTTTTGTTTTCCGTTAATTCTTTTGAATAAGGATAACCGCGAGTCAAGCCTACTCGTTTTCCTTCCAAGTCTTTTAATGTCTTGAGCGGAGCGGTTTTCAGGTAAAAAACATAATCGACTTTATTATAGATCGGCGTAGACTTGGCTACCGGCCCGGGCATTGTCGGATCCAGCGCGGGGAATACGCAATCGATTGCCAAACTCTCAAATTCGGAAATTGTCCTCATAGGCGGAAGCACGGTAATGATTATAGATACGTCCGCCCGTCTTGCGATTTCAAGGGTTAATTCCACAAAAATCCCTTGTGTTGGACTCTCGACCATCAGGGGGATAGGGAAACTGGCGATTTTTACGGTTTGCTGGCCGAAAATCGGTACAATGGTGAATAAAAAAATCATCACTCCTAAATAAACGCTTAATCGCTTCATGGTGCGCTCCTTGGTTAAGACAAAGACCACATATCCACTTTATATCGCTTATATCAATTGTAGTGCTATATATCCGAAGATGCAAATTTTTCGCTTATTATCTTTTTAACAAATAAGTGCGCCGAACTCAATATCCGTCCCCTTTTACACCGTATAACCTCGGTAAGTTCCTGCGACAATTCTGATGCCCGATTCCAGCATTACCAGTACAGCGTAGTCTTGATGCGCGCCCCGGTCGAGAGCGCTGCGGCGTGTGACACAGGATTTAGCATGTTAGAACCATGCCCGACAGCCGGTTTTCCCAAGCCTCGATTGTGACCGAGGGACCGTTCGACCGGTATTTCCTGGATTACGACCTTGACGGACGGTATATGTTGATTCCCTGGAACCGAATACCAGCTACCAGCTTACAGTCTTCCTCACCGAGCGCGGGAAAAGAGGCGAGATAACGGTTCATTCCACGAACGAGTATGGCGCGCAAAACATCAAGGGAATAATCCCACGGGCGATGCTCATACCATTTCCTGAGCTGTTCCCCGGGTAAACGAGTTGTAAATTGAAGCGTGCGGCTACAATGCAAAAAAAAACCTCGGACAGGCGAGATGCCCACCCGAGGTATGCGGATTGTCTATGCTGATTAGCGGGCCGGCTTGAGTGCGGTGATCGCCAGCGGGATGGCGGTCAGGTGGATGGACGCGCCGGAGATGGCGTCACTGGTTCCGTCTGCCTTCATCTTAATGCCCGAAGGATCTTGCGCCGTGATCAGGGCTGCCTGTACTGCGGCGGCCTGTACGTTCCACTCACCCTTTTTCGCAGCCTTTGCCATGCCGTATCGGCCTTCTGAGGCTTCAACCAGCTTGGATTTCTTGGTTGCGTCCTTGTAGGAACCGTTCCAAAGCACATCGACGATGGTACCGTTCACGACCGTGATAAGCACGGAATCTTTCCAGCCGCTGGAGGGGTCGAAGGCGGCCTGTTCCGCGAAATACCAGCCGCTTTTCTTATACATTCCCTTAGGAACGGCGGGGAGCGATAAAGCCTTGCTGACGAGGTCGAAGAAGACCTTTACATGCATGGTCGCGCCGGAAATTGCGTCGGTCCTGCCTTCCGCGTCCTTGTATTTGTTAAAGCCCGTATCCTGGGTCTTTACGAGGAAATCCTCGACGGCTTTTGCCTGGGCGTTCCACTCGGCGATGGCCTTGCCGTATTTTACCATGTTGTATTTGCCTGCGGCGTCGTAGGCGCGTTTATCGGCCGCGGCAGGCAGATTGGAGACGCCGTTCCAGATGGCGGAGACTATCTTGCCGCCCTTCACGGTAACCACGACTTGCTCTTTCCAGCCGCTGGGAACGGCAAAGCCCGCATCCTGGGCAAAATACACGCCATCTTTTGCGCTTACTTGGGCAAAAGACGCTGCAGTGAGAACGAGAGATAAAGCTATGAGCAGTACGATGCTCTTTTTCATGGAATCCTCCTGATTGAGTACAATGCGATAGCTTGATTAAACGGCTGAATACTCCAGAATGTCAAGTCGATGAATCGGATGGTTGTCTCGCTCACGCCCCTTGGAGCGGCAATTGTTCAGCCGAGCTTTTCAGCGCTATGATGCCGCAAAGCCCGATGTATTTTGAATATAAACAAGCGATAGAGGGAACCCATGAAAATACTGATACTCGAGGACGACCCCAGAAGGATCGCCGTATTCAAGGACAGATTAAAAGAACATGATTTATTTTTCTTTACCAACGTGGACGATGCCAAGGCCTCGGTGGCGGCTGAAGGGCCGTTCGATCGATATTTCCTGGATCACGACCTCGACGGGCGGGTATATGTCGATTCCTTGGAGCCGAATACCGGCTACCAGCTAGCGATATTCCTTGCCGAGCGCGGGGAAAGCGGCGAGATTACTGTGCATTCCAGGAACGAATACGGCGCGCAAAACATAAAAGGAATCATCCCTCGGGCGATTCTCGTACCCTTTCCGGAGCTGTTTCCCGGATAAAGGCGCCGTGATTTCAGCTTCGCAGCTTTGGCTTGAGTCGTGAGAAAACGCATACCTTCGTGAGAATACGAAATTTGATTGCTGTTTTTCACAATTGCCCTAATTCGTTTTGACGGCTAACATACCATAATTTATTTTTCAGCATGAATTTCCAGATAAATCCCTCTGCATTCTATTTGCATGAATTTTTATTCGACGAACATGGAGACATCTATGAACCGCAATCGATCCCGGACCCTCGACAAATTTGCTTCGCTATGGTTTGCCTCGTCATTCCTCCTGGTTTTCCTTTCCGGCTGTTCCCTCCTGAACATGCTCAAGCCGCCGGAAAACGTATTACTCAAAAGCCTGTCAATAGAAGGACTCACCCTGACTCCGGCCTTTGATCCCTTGGTACAGGAATACACGGCCGAGCTGCCGTTTGCCTGGACCGTAAAAGTTGCGGCGGAATCGCAGGTGGCGGGAACTACGATAACGGGAACCGGAGAGGTAGCTCTCACGGAACACGAGACTTTGTTGACGGTTGCCAATTCGAAAGCTGGATTTACCTCAAGTTATAAGATTCGTGTAACTGCAACCGAGACGCAAGATGGGGACGATTTTTCCACTATGCTCGATTCGATTTCTGGCGGCAATCTAAAATTGCGACCCGAATTTTCACCTCTAATAGGTGAATATAAGTTGCTCGTTACCAATTTTTCTCAACAAAGTATTGAGCTTCAAGCGAAGCCTCATGATAGCGATGCGTCTGTCTTATGCCCTCAAATTGATTATAGTCCTGCACGACTTTCAGTATATACAATTATTTGCCGGAAAAATTTAAAAAAAAGGGTATATAAATTAACTTGTATTTTTAGCCCCTCAGTCTCCTATTCTGGAAACGGAAACGATGATGGGGAAGCTCCGATTAACATGAATGGTTTAGAAGATGATCAGATTATACTCCCAGAAAATACAGGGGGATTGACCCGGAAAGGATATGAATTTGCTGGTTGGAATACTTCAGCCGATGGTTCCGGTCTTTTCTATAAATCTGGTACGACGTTGACATTGGGTCAAAATAGCATAACCCTTTATGTTCAATGGAAGCTTGCAATGATTTCGATACCTGCAGGCAGCTTTCAGCGAGACGCAAATCCGCTTAACATTAGTACGATATCGATAGGTTATAAGATGAGCCAGTGCGAAATAAGTAGGGATCAATTTTATCGAATATTTGGCGTTGATCCTAGTGATGAATACAATTTTGTTGGAGGTAAAATGTCTTGTGGGATTACTGATCCGGTTCAGGAAGTAAGCTGGTATGATGCTATCGCTTTCTGCAACAAGCTAAGTATTTCTGAAGGATTAGTGCCGGTATATACCATTACTGGAGTTGATTTTACTACATTGGTATATTCTGAAATACCATCGAACGGAAATGCAAGTTGGGATGCTGTAGTAGCAACTTGGACAAATAGTGGGTATCGCTTACCCACTGAGATGGAATGGATGTGGGCTGCGATGGGAGCTACTAGTGACAGATCTAACGGTTATTTAGGAATCGGCACTAATACAGCAGGATTTGCAAAGTCTTATGCTGGTAGTCTAGAAGTTGGGATTGCGCGGGCTGATATGGGAAGGTTTGCTTGGTATAGTGCGACCAGTTCAGGCAAAACTCATCCAATTTGTATGCTATTGCCAAACGAGCTAGGCCTATACGATATGAGTGGCAATGTTAGCGAATGGTGCTGGGATTGGTATAACACTTATCCTTCTGGATCAGTTGTATCTAATTCAGTTGATAATTCTGGCCGAGGGGCTTTGTCGGGTAACCAACGTGTAGGTCGCGGTGGCAGTCAGGAATCGTACTTCTGTGGTGTAGCAGACCGATTAAACTTTGCTCCAGCTGTTCAGGGATATTATCTCGGTTTTCGGGTTGTGCAACCATGAGCTCATTGAAAAAAAATAGAGTTAAAAATCTAAAATTCGCAATTTCCAAGATAAGTATAGTGCACTGCCTCGATTACTTTACAGTGTACTTGGCAACGGCACTACTACAAATCGCTCCACCCCAGTTCAAATTACTTTCTAACTCAAGGAGAACCTGATGCTATTACGACGAAATATTTCTTTACTTATTCTCCTTGCATTCCTTGCTGCAGGACTCGGGGCGGAAACTCCGGGCAACCTCTTTCAGATGGGCTCTCCGGGTACTGTGCAGCTCAAGTACGGGTTGCTGCTCGACGGGCGCAACGCCAAAAACCCCGATCAGGTAAACCTGTTCCTCAAGACCCTCGGGCTTAAGCCGCTGGGCAGCACCATAAACCTTTCCAGCGGTACGGGAATCGTGCTAACGGCCGACGGCAAAATACTCACCAACGCCCACGTGGTGCTGCTCAGCGCCGCTGAGCGCCTGGAGTCGCGCGTAGACCTGCTCAAGCTTTTCGTGGTGCAGTACAATATCATAGACAACATGACAGCCACGGAACGGCAGAAAAAGGGAATTCCCTCCTTCTCCAACATGAGCCAGCTGGCCAGCGACCTGGGTTTCGTAATCAATGACAGCCCTATCGTATTGCAGCTGCAGGTAAACAATATGGAAACAAGGTCCGTTCGCATCCTGGCCGCCGATCCTGAACGCGATCTTGCGCTGGTGCAGTCGGACTTCGTGGACCTTAAGCCCCTTCGCCTGGGCGATTCCGCCGCGCTTCAGGTAGGCGACGATGTAGTTGCGCTGGGGTATCCACTGGGAAGCACCCTGGAGGACATGTTCTCGCAAGTGGTTACCACGATGACCAAGGGCTCGGTATCGGCCTTGCGTAAAGCCAATCTGGGCATACAGCATACCGCAAGCATAAGTCACGGCAACTCGGGCGGCCCCCTGCTCAACATTGCGGGCGAGGTGGTAGGCGTCAATTCCGCCGGAATCACCGAGGCCAATAACCTGAACCTGGCTATTCCCTCGAATGCCGTCAAGCAATTCCTGATGGACATCAAGTATGAAAACGTCGTGAAGGAAAACGAGGCACTGGCCGTCCCGGTATTCACTCCCAATGCCGCACCGGCCTTGAGCAAAACAAAAGGTAAAGGTTTGGTAACCGTTAATGGATTTGCGCCGGGCACCAAGCTCTCGCTCTCCTACGAGGGCGGCTTCAAGGATAACGGGCAGATAGTTCCGGCAGACGGGATACTTGTCCTTCATAGCCTGCCGTTCGGACCTCTCAGAATCGAAGCGGACGTTCCGGTCTACGACAAGATCTATTATCCGTCCTTCGTGGACGGCGCAAAGACGGTCAAGATATCCGGCTACCCCGCAGGACTGACGCTTCGGCTGGACGACACGAAGGACTACGTGGTTCCGGCCAACGGCATACTCGAGCTTCCCACCGACGACAAGCAGCATACGCTGTACGCCCTGCCCGGATGGGGCCGCGGGTTCCAGACCAATGTGGAAATTACCGACGAAAGCAACTATACGGTAACCTTTGCCTCAGGCACGCTGGCGGCTTCCGGCTTTCCGCCCAAAGTGGACGTTACGGTAAACGGAGAGATCATGGGCAAATCCGACGATGCCGGTAGCTGGACATCGACCGGAGTACCCATAGGACCGGCCAAGGTAGGCCTGAGCGATCGGATGTGGGTGGCCCTACCGCAGGAGACGGTGATCGGTTATCGAAAAACAAGCGCGTTAGTCTTAAAACCAAAACTTGCGGGCCGCTTGGCGCTCAGTTCAAGCCAGAAATGGCCGGAACTTTTGATCACTTTGATGGACGCCGACGGAAAGCCCCAAGCGCTGTCTCCCCCAGCCGGTACCGAAATCATAAACGTCCAGCTCGGTGAAGGAACCTACAGGCTCCTGGCGCGCCTCGCCGATGACGTGGCGGATTTCGCCGAAATCCCCGTTACCGTCAATGGAGGAAAAACCACCGAACTCGCGTTGCCCGCGATTGCCCATACGAGTGCGTGGGACACTCAGCAGCAAAATCTGGCAGCGGAACGGAAACGCATCGCCGACGAAACGGATGCGCTGAACACGCGCCTAGCGGCCGAAAAAAAACTCAAGTCGCAAAATATACTGCGTAAATTATTCTTCGCGGGCATCCAGGGCGGCGAACCCGTGCCCTATGCCGCATTCGGAGGAATCAACCTGAACCCCGTGGAGATCAAGGTTGGAGTCAGCTGGTTCCCCTCTCCCAACTTCTTCGGCTTGACGGGAACAGCGGGATACTGGTTCGCAAAAACCGGTTCCTTCGCCTTTGGCGCCGGAGTAAGCGCGGATTATTTTAAGACGGAGACTCAATGGGAATACGGCGGTGCGGCCGAGGCCACGGTAACGTACTCGATCGTGCAGATAGGGCCGAGCCTGCTCGCCAAGTGGAAAGGTTTTGCCGTCGATGTCGGCGCCGGCTGGGTGATTCGTCATCGTACCATGGTAGACGCTCCGGCCGACGGCATCGGTTTCCATGTATTGGCCGGCTGGTTCTTCAACTATTGAAGCGGGACATCAATATGGAATCATCGGAATTCGATTCTTTTATAGCCCGACAAAAAGCATGTTCCACTGAGGCGGAAAGAAGCGATGCCTTGAAATTGCTTGCCAATTACGACAAGAAACCTACATCAGCGCAAATGAACGGGCTCGCCGTATCGATTGCGCCTGATACCCAAATAACCCTCAAACTAGGAGGACCTTGGAAGGATCTGATCGGAAAGGCTTATACTTTCGAGGAGCTTATACGAGATGCATATTGGGATTGCGGTTTCGATAGCAAAGAAGAAGAAGCCGCGCATCGGGCTAAAAAAGAAAAAGTCCTTGCTTGGCGAATCCCTTTATTCGAGGGGAGTATGTTCATCGCGGATGGCGAGCGCGATATCGGTCGCGCCTTGCGATCTTATCTCGAGAAAATCGCGGGACTCCCAATCAGTATCGACGAGGGCGGAGGGTTTGGCGGACCATGGAAGTATCAGCACTTCCATACCAGTGCGAGCCTCGATTCCGATCCTCTGGCAGGGCCGCTTTTCATTGAATTATACGGTCGGATTTTAGTCGTCGGCGGCCATGATATAACTTCACCCGATGGAGCCCGCCTTGCGTACAGAAACGTTTTCGAGCTGAATCCCGATACGGGGCGTTACGCCCCTGACATGAGACCACTCGAGGGACCGCTTGTCGCCGTAATCCGTACAGCTACGCTTTCGAATATTCCCTTCCCAGGTATGGGGGTGGGTTTTTATGAATAGGTTTTATTTCCGCGACACCTACCGCACCGAGCCCAATATCCGCCCGCCTTCCGAAAGTATCACTTCAGTCAGCTCCTGCAACAATTCGGAGGCCTGGTTCCAGCGGTACCAGTAGAGCGTCGTCTTGATGCGCGCGCCGACATCCAGTTCCACGAGCGTGCCGGCTTTTATCATGGGCGCAGCCTGTACCAAGGGGATTATGCCGTAGGCGAAGCCGTCCACGATCATGTCGATGAATTTGTCAGTGGCGGGAATATAATAGGCGGGCGGCATGATTTGCGGTTTGCCGAAATGCTGCATGAGCGCTTTGTATTGCAGTTGGTCGTCACGGCTAAAATTGACGATTGGCGCCTTGCCCGCGGAATTCCTGTCGAAGCCTTCGGGAAACCATGACTTTATGAACTCAGGCGATGCGGCAAGCAGATGATGCATGTCGCCTATCTTGGTTGAGGAAAACCCTTGGATACTGGCGCGTTCCGCGCTGATGCAGCCGGCTACCTCTCCCGTTTTTAAAAAGCGCAAGGTTCGATCCTGGTCATCCACGAGAATTTCCAAGGCAACGGCCCGGCGTTTCAAAAACGGCGAGATAGCCTCCAAAAGCCATACGGCCAGCGTATCCGCGTTTACGGCGATGGGCAGGTGCTGGAACTCCGTGTGCCTGTTCAAGCCCAAGTCGCCGATGGCTTCTTCCTCCAGGCTCGACACCTGCCGATAATGGCGCAACAGCCGCTCGCCCGCCGGGGTCGCGCACGGCGGGGATTCCCTGATGATCAGAGCCCTGCCCACTTCGTCCTCGAGCTGCTTGATCCTGTGCGATACGGCGGGCTGGGTAATGCAGAGCCGGGATGCCGCCCGCTCAAAACCATGCTCCTCAAGCACTGCCGCGAAGGCCTCTACTAGTCTATAATCCAACATGGCACTATATTAGCACAGTTTATGACTTATAGATATTATTCATTGTACTAATAATTCATTTTTGATTATGGTTACCTCAGATGAATTGACAGGAGGAACATATGAACAACCTAAATCTGGGTCTTACCCTTGAAGCTCTTTTGCTCGCGACCCCGCAACTCCCCACGGACAAGGCTTTTCGCATCGTCCTTCTACCCGGAGAATTATTCCGAATTCCCGTCCAAAACAAGCAACTGCGCATACTCTCGGGAACCGCCTGGGTATCGATGGACGGCACCGATTATGAAGTAAGCGGCGGCGAAAACCTAGCGCTGCGAGGCGCCAGGCACAGCGCGCTTATCTCGGATACGAAAGAGAATCCGCTGGTATTCGAGATACTCTGATCATCTATGCCGGACCATACCCAAGTCCGGGAAAAAATACTAGTTACCATATCTATACTTTATAAACCGCGGGCATGACAGGATTTACTGTTTTGCCCGCAGTTTTTTCGTTTGGTTTTAAGCAATAGTACAACCCTGTTTCGGGTATTATTACCTTGACAGCCTCCGCCCATTTGATCAAAACTTAACACATAGGAACTCCGCTAAGCTCGTCGCGAGGATATGGTTCTGCCGTAAGGAGGGAACTATGAAAATCCTTAAGTTTCGAACACTTCTTCCCTTAATCACCGCTATTTTCATTGCCGCATGCACGACAGTGCCCGTTGAGAAATCGGTATTGCCGGCTGCACACCAAGAAGAAACGACCATGCGCGATTATGGCATGCTCTACAGCCTCGCGCTCGATCAAAAAGGGAACGTCTATGTCGATGAGCACGGAACCGGCTTCATTGCCCGTATCGAAGGTTTAGGCGCTGCGAGAATCGAAACCTTCGGTACTGACGGAATTGGCGAAGGGCAATTCAGAAAAACCTTTGGGATCGCCCTCGATTCATCAGGCAGGATTTACGTCGTCGACCCGGCAAACAAGCGTCTCGTGCGCCTTGACGATATGAGCGGGAAAAATTGGAAAGCCTTCGAATTTTCCGGTGGGGACTTGCTGACATATGGTCTGCGCGGCATCCATATAGACGCATCTAACCGTATATACCTCGGTGATGAGGCGCGGCACCGGATAATCCGCATGGATACCATGGAAGGCGACAATCTGCTTTTCTTCGGAGAAAAAGGAGCCGGACAAGGGCAGTTCAACAGCCCAGTGGCCATAGCGACGGATGCGCAAGGCCGAATCTATATCGCGGATGCAGGCAACAATCGAATCGTTCGCATGGACGACATGAACGGCAAGGGTTGGATCAGCTTCGGTTCTATGGGCAGCGCCCAAGGCCAGTTGAACGCTCCCCACGGGGTAGCTGTGGACCCTCTAGGTCGCATACTCATATCTGACACTTTTAACAGCCGGCTCGTCCGTATCGACGATATGAAAGGCGCAGGGTGGGTAAGCTTTACAACCTTGGGCACGGACAAAGGAATGCAAATGTCACCGATTGGCATCGCTTCCGATGACAAAGCCAGGATCTACTACGTGGACCAAGTTAACCACCGGATTGCAAGGATAGACGATATGGATGGATCGGGCTGGATAGCCTTCAATTTTGAATAACTGCCAAGGAACGAGAAGATAAACTTTTTTAGGCTTGCGGGAGCCGTAGATACGCATTAGGATAGGTTCAATGCGTTTAAAAAAGGAAACCGGGCGGATTCTTGGGGTTTTTATCCTTATCAGCGGAATTTTCTTTTCCTCCTATATCACGATTTTTTTGGCATCGGCCAAGGCGAATGCGAGCCTGCAATCGATCAGGCAGGTTTTTGACTCCTCCATCCATACTATTACGATGCAAAATCTGCGGATTCCGGATAGTTTTTACGATGCGATGTCGATGAGCTTGGATGAGGATTCCATACGTGCGGCCATTACCCGATTCAATAACTTAAATTCCTTGCTCTGGTTCAAGGAAGCTTCCCAACCGTCCGCGACTCTTGCCATCCGCTGGCAGGCGTGGAGAAACACCAAAATCCGGGGAACGGACCTTCGCGATTTGGCATCGCAAACCGCCGATCGCGAATTAATCCAATCTTTTGAAGAAGCGAATTCGATACTGAACGAAATCGGAAAGAAAGTACGTACCGCATTCGATCTCTTATTTTTAACCCTCGGGTTTATCTTGAGCGTGGGAACCGCAGGTTCGGTGGCGTTTTACGCCGATTTACGCCAGAGCAGGATGAAACAGCAGCTCATGCAGGATTCTTTTCGCCTCGCGCTCTCGGCGGAGGAAAACACGAACAAGTCGGTAGCCATGCAGCTGCACGACGACGTAGCGCAGGATATCGCTGCCGCCCGGATGCTTTGCGAACGAATCGCAGTTTCAAAAGATCTCAGCCTGTCGGAAAAAGCCTCCGGCATCCTCGGCGAGGTAAATATAAAAATCCGCAATCTGTCGGCCAACCTGTGGCCCCCGGAACTGAAAACCCTGGGGCTGGGTGCGGCTCTGACGGGGCTCTGCGTCGATATGGAACTTCGATTCAACTACCCAATCGCATACTCAGGCGACGCCTTCGTCCCCCGGATGCCGGAATTCGTAGAACTGAATATCTACAGGATCATGCGTGAAGCCGCCGTAAACGCCAGTAAGCACGCGAATAAAGGCGGAGCGATCCTGCAATGCGGCAAGGAAAATCCGGCAAACGGAATGGAGTCGTTATTTTTCATCTTGAAGGACGAAGGATTCAGCCACGCAGACGGAACCTCCCGGTTGCCACCCTCAAGAGCCGACGGGTTGGGCATGAACGCAATGAAGGAACGGGCGGCAAGCATCGGGGCAGACCTGCAAATACACCTGCACGGCGAAGGTTCCCTAGTACGCCTGACGGTACCGATTAAAATGAAGAGGAGCTTTGCATGATAAAAACGCTGATCGTGGACGACCATCCCCTGTTCAGGGAAGGCTTGAAAGCAGCCCTGGAGGCAACCGGCGATTTTGGCCCGATTTTGCAGGCTTCATCCCTGCATGAGACGCAGCTAATCCTCGATGGGGCTTTGGATGCCCGCGTAGATCTCGTCGTGCTGGATATCAATCTGCCCGATGGGTCCAGCATGGACCTGTTGGAAAAATATTCCGGGAAAATCGGACTACCCCGCTTCTGCATGCTGTCCATGCATGCGGATAAATCTTTCATTCTCAGGTCGTTGCAGGCGGGAGCCAACGGATACGCTTCCAAGCAGATCAATCTGGAAGCATTGATACTTGGATTAAAGCTCGTGGCCCTCGATCAGCTGTTTATTGAATCAGAACTTCTACGGGATTTGCTGACGCCCATAAAAAACCGTACCAGCGAACAGGAAGCCGCGCGCAAACAAATCGACGCCTTGAGCGCGCGGGAACAGGAAAGCCTGACTCTTCTCGCGCAGGGAAAAAACGCAAAGGAAATCGCGGTAAAATTGGGAATCAGCGTGCGTACGGCGGAAAATTATCAGAGCGGGCTATTCGCCAAGCTCGGCTTGAATTCCGCCGTGGATCTGGTGCGACTCGCGCAAGCGGCCGGAATACTTGATCTGTAAAGAATTTATATCCCAACGGAATCCGTCCGGGGTTTTTCGGCGGGTGCGAAAAGCAGCCGGAAAAACAGCATGGCACCGAGAATTGCCGGGGCTTTATCTATGAGGTTTACGATCATCCGGCCGATGAAAGCCGCCGAAAGTAT
This sequence comes from uncultured Treponemataceae bacterium, assembly GCA_964485395.1. GTDB lineage: Bacteria > Spirochaetota > Spirochaetia > Treponematales > UBA12059 > JANNSO01. Next base: position 31,831 of record CAZAJF010000006.1, read on the forward strand.
ATTTTCAAACGCAAGCGCGAAACCTGCCACGACGACATCGATGTTGGAACCGGTGCCGCCTCCAAAAACAAAAGTCGCGATGATCGCGCCCAGCACGCTGTTGGCAAGGGCCACCGATATCGTTCCCAATAAAAAATGAAGCGGAGTCCTCAGCATTTTTTTGCGACACATAGCCCAGACGATAAGGGCCGTAGCGATTCCACAGAGAGCGAACGGAAGATGGCGTCCAGGAAAACCATGTAAGATCTCCGCATAAAAATTGGTCAAGACAGCCGTGAGCATTCCGAACGGCAAGCCGAGAACCGCGGCGCATGCGGTAAAGATGCTGTCCAGGAACAGCGGTACCGAAGTTTTAAGGATTAATTCATTCAACCCCAGATTGATGGCCGGAAAAAGCAATACGGCCAAAATTAAGCGGAACCAGTTCTTGCTGAATATGCCGCGCAATGCGCTTACGGATTGTTTCATGGTTTACTGACTTTAAGCGATATGGATTCGTACTACAAGGGCTTTTTCCCTTATTTCTTTCGTTTTTGCACGCTACCCTGCGTTTTTGCATGACTACCAGCGCGTTTTCGCGATTGCCACTGTTCCCAAGCCGAAGTATCATGCAAAGATTATTAATAATTACAAATAAATAACCGGCAGCCTTCTGGGCTGCCGGTTATTCTTGGCTTTTACGGCAAAACATGAAAAGCACCTTAGGTAACTATTTTTTAAGGAGAAATTAATGAAACAAAAAATCAAAGGCTTGATAATCGCGATAGCCGCGATCGTATTGATGGGCTGCCCAAATCCGGTAATCGACGTAATTAAAAGCACCAACGCCGACCTCGCGACGCTGACCGTAGACAGCGGAACCTTGAGTCCGGTTTTCGCCGCAGCGACCACTGTCTATTCCGTAACCGTAGCGAATACGGTAACAAGCCTTATCGTAAGCGGCACGAAAGCCGATGCGAACACCAGCGTTTCCGCAGCTGTCACCCTAAGCGAATTGGTCGTTGGAGTTGCACAAACTGCCACGATTACCGTTACGGCCCAGAGCGGTGCGATAAAATCGTATACAGTAACAGCGACCAGGGCAGCAGCCGAAGTAGCGGTAGAGATTTTACCAATAATTGATTTTAGCTCTGGTGCACGAAGTATTGTTTCCCGATCTCTTGATATATCGGCTGTGCCAAATTGGGGATATTACCTCTATGCTCCGATTCTTACAGGTTGGAAAGCGAATGCAAACAGCGTAAAAATTAACGATACCTATATAGAAGGTTTTCTTGGCTCTGAAGTTTCTATTACCGTTTCAAAAAACATCACTAAAGGAACGATTGTTTATACGGGAACAATAGCAGGGGGGAACGGCAATTTCATTGCCTCCTACGATCCATCCAAAAAAACATTCAGCTATGAGCAAAATACTTTCCTATCGCTTCCTGTGTACGACAGTTATGGTTTTGTTCGGTGTGAATTCAAAGATGTTCTACTGGATCAAAATAGATACTTTCACACTAGCTTTATTTCCTACTTCCTTGATTGGAGCGCGGGAACTACGACGGCGGCCCTAGCTGGAGGGCAGCAGGAATTTTACTATGGCCTCGATAGTTCTGGCAAAGAAGTAGTTGGATGGGCATGGAGCGCACCCATGAAAATAACTTCGGCGTTCGCATTGGACCATGCTCCGGGCATGGATGACCTTCCGGTTTTCGATGCAAAGATTGCGGAAGGTTATGCAACTTGGCCCGGCGAAGACTCCGGTACTTTTATCTATGGATTTCATGATACAACCGGCTTCCATGTGTTTACGATCGGAGAAAAAATTACTCATGCCGATCTTCAAGCGATTATTCCTTGGACCTTGATGTTTTGACGCTCTCGGGGACAGACTCCTTAGGTAGGTCCTCTGATCACCACCGCCAAATCGAACGATACGATCCGTCATGGTAAAATTGCGCAACACGGACCCGAAGAATTTGAAAATGCTTTTGCACAGATGGTATTGGAAATGGAGCGATGCAAGCAAACACTGTCATGGCGTCTTTTGAAGGGATATAGCGTTTTGAAATGTAACAAGGGAAGCGGCAAAAGTATATGGTATATCCTTGCTACCTAAGAAGAGTTTAGCGTTGACGTGATGATAGACAAGAAACTAGATGCCTAAGCTGATTCGATGCGAACACAGGCTATGAAGATCGCTAATATACCGATATCGTCGGTTGGTAATGTATTTTGGTCAGCCTCCTGGTTGACTTTTTATAGGAGGAAGTATGAAAAGAGCTATTTTTGGATTTTTCTGCATAACATTGGCCGTATTATTTATTGCTTGTCCGGCCCCGGTAACCCCTGCATCTGATGCATCGATTACCCTGCTAGCCATCCCTAACGTGGTAGCGCCGGTACGAAATGCAACGCCGGTAACCACAGCCATCGACACGGCGCAGTACACAGGAACCATCATGTGGTCCGAAGCTCCTACAACTTTTGCAGCATCTACTACATATACTGCAACTATTATATTGACAGCAAAAACCGGATTCACCTTAACGGGAATAGCGGAAAACTCCTTCACGGTAGCCGGGGCAACGCAAGTGATTTATGCTGTTAATTCAGATTTTGTAACGGCTGTATTCCCGGCAACAGGAGCAACACCCGATACAACGATTACCCTGCTTGCCATCCCCGGCGTAACCCCGCCTGCCTTGGGGGAGATTCCGGTAACGACAATTACTGCAACCGACCAGTACACGGGAACCGTCACATGGAGTCCTGCTGTAGCTACAACCTTTTTAAGTTCACAAATTTACACGGCGACTATCACACTGACGGCTAAATCGGGCTACACCTTAACCGGCGTGGTTGCGGATTTCTTTACGGTAACAGGGTCAACATCCAACACTAATCAAATTGACTCAGGTGTTGTAACGGTTGTATTCCCGGCAACAGGAGTTACTCCTCCAAGCGTGATTAACATTGCCGCGATCCCTGGCGTCACCGCGCCGGTAGTCGGGGTGGCTCCAGTAACGACAATTACCCCAACTGACCAGTACACGGGGACCGTCGCGTGGAGCCCTGCTGTAGCTTCAACCTTTTTAGGTTCACAAGCTTACACGGCAACCATTACGCTAACTGCTAAATCGGGTTACACCCTAAATGGCGTAGCTGCGAATTTCTTTACAGTAACGGGTACCACAAGCGATTCCAATCCGGTCAATTCTGGGGTGATCACCGCTGTGTTCACTGCAACGGCCGCGGCCGTGATAAACATCGCCGCGATCCCCGGCGTCACTGCGCCGGTAGTCGGCGCGGCTCCGGTAACGACAATTACCCCAACTGACCAGTACACGGGGACCGTCGCGTGGAGTCCTGCT
>CAZAJF010000006.1:35292-131352 GCA_964485395.1 uncultured Treponemataceae bacterium
CTGTAGCTTCAACCTTTTTAGGTTCACAAGCTTACACGGCAACCATTACGCTAACGGCTAAATCGGGTTACACCCTAAATGGCGTAGCTGCGAATTTCTTTATGGTAACAGGTACCACAAGCGATACCAATCCGGTCAATTCTGGGGTGATCACCGCTTCATTTCCTGCAACGTCCGATGCCGTGATAAATATTGCTACGATCCCCGGCGTAACCCCGCCTGCATTGGGCGAGATGCCGGTAACGACAATTACTGCAACCGGCCAGTATACGGGAACCGTCACATGGAGTCCTGCTGTAGCTACAACCTTTTTAGGTTCACAAGTTTACACAGCGACTATCACACTGACGGCTAAATCGGGCTACACCTTAACCGGCGTGGTTGCGGATTTCTTTACGGTAACAGGGTCAACATCCAACACTAATCAAATTGACTCAGGTGTTGTAACGGTTGTATTTCCAGCAACTGGAGTTACTCCTCCAAGTGTAATTAACATTGCCGCGATCCCCGGCGTCACTGCGCCGGTAGTCGGCGTGGCTCCGGAAACGACAATTACCCCAACTGACCAGTACACGGGGACCGTCGCGTGGAGTCCTGCTGTAGCTTCAACCTTTTTAGGTTCACAAGCTTACACGGCAACCATTACGCTAACTGCTAAATCGGGTTACACCCTAAATGGCGTAGCTGCGAATTTCTTTACAGTAACGGGTACCACAAGCGATTCCAATCCGGTCAATTCTGGGGTGATCACCGCTGTGTTCACTGCAACGGCCGCGGCCGTGATAAACATCGCCGCGATCCCCGGCGTCACTGCGCCGGTAGTCGGCGCGGCTCCAGCATCCGCGATTACCGAAACCACGCAGTACACGGGAACCGTCATATGGTCAGGTACGCCTGTGACCTTTGCAGCTGCGACGGCTTACACTGCAACTATTACCCTAACAGCGAAGGCTGGTTTCACTTTGATCGGCGTGGCTGCGAATTTCTTTACGGTAACGGATGCCATGAGCGATACCAATTTGGTCAACTCCGGTGTGATTACCGCTGCGTTCCCTGCAACGGCAGCAGCAGACATTACCGCAGCGGGTGTAACCGGATTTGTCGCGCCGGTTACCGATGCAACAAATCAAACAGTCGGAGCTTTGACACGTCTACACGCGACGTACAGCATAACAAGCCTGACTTGGAACCCAACGACTACTCACTACACACAAGGAACGGCATATACAGCTACCGTTGTGCTTACCTCGGCTGAGGGTTATAAGTTCCCAGCAGGCGGGATAACCGTACCGACCGCAACAGCAGGCGGCGTAACGGTAAGCGCGGGGACGACAAGCGGTGGAAATATATCCGGCAATACGCTCAGCTTTGACGTATCCTTCCCAGCGACTATATCCGATGCATCGTTTGTGGCTACCGACAAAGCCGCCCTCGCTATTACGTTTTCATCGGGCGACAGCGAAACGGGCGTGTCCCAGAATATAACCTTGCCCACGACAGGTTCAAATGGAACGACGATAAGCTGGACTTCCGCCAATGCCGCCGTTACGACTTCCGGCGTTGTGACGCGTCCGAATGGGAGCGATTCTTCTGGCAATCTGACGGCGACAATTACCCGCGGCAGCGCAAGCGACACAAAGGTTTTTGCTGTAACGGTAAAGGCAACGGGTACTTCTGGCATCACGGTAGGCATGCCCAGCGCGCCAGGGGCTGCGGATCTTATATTCCGGAATTCAAGTAACACTGTAATAACCAGCTTCAATGTAACTAAGGGAGCGACGGTTACTGTAAACACAGCCTTTGTTGCTACCAGTTTTGCCTGGTATATCGATAACGGAGCGGTTTCCGTTTCTACTGCGGCAAGTTGCCCCTTGGTGGGTAATAATTACAGCCTCGGGTTGCATACCCTATTACTCATTGCCCAGTCAGGCGGAAAAGCTTACTCCGGACGGATTCAGTTTACGGTGGTAACCCCATGAAGAATCTGACTCGCATTACAAGGATTATCTGCATGAAACAAATCTTCGTTTACAGTATGTTTGTTGCCAGTTTCTTTTTGATCTCCTGCAAGTTCCCTGAGCTTGACAGAACTGAACCGGAAGTGAGCGAGATGGGCAGTTTGTCTTTGTCCATTTCAAACAACCAAGGGGTGCGGACGATCGTACCAGGGTCCGGTGATCTGACAACAATCGCCACATATGAAGTCACAGTCAGCCGTTCAGGCTATACCGATAAGACAGCCACGTTTACCACACCTACGGTTAGCGGCGACATCGCGGGGCTTGAACCAGGAGCATGGACAATTACCGTGGTCGGCAAGACAGCAGGAAGCAACATTATCGCTACAGGAAGCTCGCCTGTTACGGTTGCCCTGCCGGGGCCGACAGCCGCTTCTGTAAGCATGACGTATATTACCGCGGACGCTAGCAATACTGGCTCCATCGCCATTACTCTTTTGTTCCCAAAAACCGCGGGTATTGCTACCGGAGCAGCCGGAGTAGAAGCAAGCCTTGATGGGGTAGCCATCAGTCCCGCGTTAATCGTAGAAGACAATGGTGACACGGTGAATGATAAAGTTGTCTACACAGCCTCCGGGATAGGCTCGGCGAGCCCTCTACTTAGGATAAGTCTGAAAAAAGGTACGGCTGTTTTGCTTTCGTGGGCAGAAACGATCTGGGTTTACAAGAATATCACCACCACAAAAACCGATACGCTTTTACTAAGCGCATTTAGCGCAGCTCCGCCAGCCCCTGTCAGCCTGACTACAGCGTTGCAGACAAATGACCGCTCAGTGCTCTTGAGCTGGCCAAACGTGAATATAGCACAAACATACACAGTTGAGCGTAGTACTAACGCTGGTGCGGATTACACAGTTTTGAATGCCGCCATTGCCGCGGGTACCACAACGTATAATGACAATACAACGAGCCCCGGCACAAATTGTCTTTACCGTATTTCGGCAAGCAATGCTTTTGGTACATCAGTATATTCCACAGCAGCCTCCACAATGATACCAGCTGTAATAAATATTGCGGCGATCCCTGGCGTCACCGCGCCGGTAGTCGGCGCAAGTCCGGTAACTGCAATTACCGAAACCGACCAGTATACAGGCACCGTCGCGTGGAGTCCTTCCGTAGCTTCAACCTTTTTAGGCTTACAAGATTACACTGCGACTATCACTCTGACGGCTAAATCGGGTTACACCCTGAATGGGGTGGCTTCGGATTTCTTTACAGTAACAGGCACGACTGGCGATACCAATTTGATCAACTCTGGGGAGATCACCGCTACATTCCCTGCAACGGCCGTAGGCATAATCAATCTTGGGGAAATTCAAGGCGTCACAGCGCCTGTAGCTTGTGTGACGCCGATAGCATCAATTAACGAAACCGACCAGTATATGGGAACCGTCACCTGGTCTGACGCACCTGAGACTTTTGCTGGGTTAACCGCATACACCGCAACTATTACCTTGACGGCCAAGTCAGGCTTTACTCTTAATGGCGTAGCTGCAGATTTCTTTACCGTGGCTAATGCCATAAGCAACACCAATCCGATAAACTCTGGTGTGATCACTGCGGCGTTCCCTGCAACGGCCATAGGTGTAGTCAATATTGCGTTCATTCCCGGAGTGGTAGTCCCAGTACGAGGAGTAACCCCTGTAACCACAGCAATAGACACAGCGCAGTACACAGGAACCGTCGCATGGACACCGATAGCAAATCCATTTGCAGCATCTACGGTTTATACAGCAAACATCGAGCTAACTGCCAAAATTGGGTATACCTTGACGGGAGTAGCTGCAAACAGCTTTAAGGTATCGAGAGCGATGGCGACGAATGCTGAGAATTCGGGAATCGTAGCTGCGGTGTTTCATGAAACATCAGCGCTCCTTGATTATGATTCTGCCAATATTGGTGTCTTGAAGTATGTTCCTGCCGGCAGTTTCCAGCGTGATTCCGGTTCGCTCAACATCAGCACGATAAACAGCGCTTTCCGAATGAGCATGTATGAAATTACCCGAGACCAGTTTCTTAATATTTACAGTTTCAATGATAACGATGGCACGATCCCTATAGAAATGGTAACCTGGTATGACGCGATTGAGTTCTGCAACAAGTTGAGTGTGGCTGAAGGGTTGACCGCAGTCTATAGCATTAGTGGACGAACACCTGCAACTGGCTATCCCATTACTGCGGCAACTGTTACGGTATCTAACTGGACTGCCAACGGTTACCGCCTGCCAACAGAGATGGAATGGATGTGGGCGGCTATGGGAGCCACCAGTGGATCAGGCTATTCTGCTCCTACATATCTGACGGGTTATGGCAAGTTATTTGCCGGAAGTGATTCAACTGCAGCGAATGGTAGCGGTGGAACAAGAGTTATTGGAGACTATGCATGGTACAACGTAAACAGTGGAGGTACCAGAAGGATGGTGGGGACAACAGGCGGGACACCTGCAAAAGCTAACGAGCTGGGTTTGTATGATATGAGCGGAAATATAGGGGAATGGTGCTGGGACTGGTGGGCAGGGAGCGGGCAAAACTATTCAATAACCGGAACCCATGTGGACTACCGGGGGGCAGCTTCTGGTGCATATCGCGTTGTACGTAGCAGCTCTTGGAGCTCAAGTGCGTCTTTCTGCCCGGTGGCCTTTCGGAACTACACTTATCCATCTTACCGAGGCTCCGATCTTGGTTTTCGGGTTGTTCGCCCATGAGTTCGTGCATAACGATGCCTCTGGGGACAGCTCCCTGATCCAATAAACTCGGAACGCTGCACAAAGCAGGCATCCTCCTTGGCTAAACGTACGTTATGACATACGTTTAGCCAAGGAGGACATTATGTCCATACTAACTGCAAGCGTTGCGCGGTCCAATTTATATAAATTGATAGACCAGACAAACGAATCGCATGAACCTGTAATTATTTCCGGTAAAAGAAATAATGCAGTCCTGATCGCTGAAGATGATTGGAAATCGATACAGGAAACTTTATATTTGATATCGATTCCGGGAATGAAAGAATCGATCATTGATGCAATGAAAGAGCCCCTTGAAAAAAACATAACGAAGCTGGACTGGTAATGTGGGAGCTGCTTTATTCTAAACAGGCACAGAAAGACCCAAAAAAAATAATCGGATCCGGATTAAAAGAGAAGGCAAAAAGCTTAATTTCAATTCTAGAGTCTGACCCTTTTCAGAATCCCCCGCCCTATGAAAAACTACTAGGAGACTTATCCGGAGCATATTCCAGAAGAATCAATATTCAACACCGCTTGATATACCAAGTTTTTGAAAAAGAAAAAACCGTACGGGTATTGCGAATATGGACGCGCTACGATTAGCTAATAAATACTAACACAAAACCTGTGTGACAGGCACCGCTTGTACTCCGCCTGGTTTCCATCCGGCACCTGTCCCTAAAATCATCCAGCTAGAAATAAGCCTGTGCAAAGGTAAGAATCACAATTACGGCAAAGCAACCGCGATCAGCCAAGCGGAGGCATTAGTATAGAACGTTCTGTGATTATCACTGAAGCAGCCGAGGGTGGATTTATACGATATGAGCGGAAATGTCAGTGAGTGGTGCTGGGACCAATGGGATGGAAGTACGGCATATCCAAATGGAACGTTAGTGGACTACACACCATCAACAACAGGAATGTTTCGCGCCGCACGAGGTGGCTCTAAAGGCCAGTCCATGGCTTTAGGCGGCACTTTATCTCAATGCACTGTTTCATTTAGGGACTCGGGATATGCTGGAGGAATGGCCAGTATTTATGGCTTCCGAGTTGTTCGTCCTTAAGCCTTGAAGAAGTACCTAAAAGGACCAAGCCCCACACCGTCGTCTTGAGTTTGTTTTTTGCTCAGTGTTTTCCGTTTTCCGTTTTTCGTTTCTGCACATTGTCATAGCGCTTTTGCATGACGCAGAGCGGGTTTCCATGATTGCGACATCGATTGTTTTCGATTACCATGAAATCATAGTTAATAATTATGAATAAACAATCGGCAGCTTTATGAGCTGCCGGATTTTTCTTTGCAACAGATGATTTTTGTAGCATGCATCCATGAAAGCTTCGAGATATTTTACCATATCCGATTTAGAGAAATAGCAATTCAGGGGGAAGCAATGGTATTTATTGCAAAGAGAGCTATTAAAATTTACTTAATAATCGTGACCTTGACTAGTTTGATTGTATTAAGCTGCAATAATCCAGCTATTCCCCAAAAAGACCCAAACCCGTCATCCAATCCTGTAGTAGCAAAGATTAACGCAAAGGTCAGTTGGTCGGGGGATTCCGTCTCCAAAGCCCCTACCTTCATCCGGCCTATCTCCAATCGTGGCGTTTCACGTTCCTCGGAGACATTGACAGCCCTCGAATCGAACTATGCCAACCTTGGATCACTCCGCAAGAGCTTGACTCCGACAGTTTTCAAGCTGCCCATCCAGGCGCTGGAAGTAGCCACTGCCGATTCCTACCTCCTACCGGTTCCGTTTCACACCTTCGACGAGGCAACCTCCACCTGGATCTGCCAGTATGCAGATTTCACCACCCCTCTTGCCGCAACGCCGGAAGGTCAAATTCTCGCCGGTAAGTACCTCACTTTTTTCATGTTTTTTTTCACGAATCCGGGAAGCATGCTTATGGGATCGAATAACCGCTACCTTTATTTCACTCCCGCTATTGAAGTGGATTTGGGAAACGAATATGCTGGAGTCTTCCCCAATGTGCGTGCCTGGCCTGTCGAAATCGATGCCAATAACCCCGGGTATCCTTCAGAACCTCTATCGAGGGCAGATCTCGGTGGCGGCCAGTATCGATACACTCTCCATCCGCTCCTGCCTAAAAACATCGAGATGGTGCTTTTCGGAGGAACAGACTATGACGCGATCGTGAATGGCCTGGAAGGGAGCTACGAAGGAAACCTCTTAGGCTACAAAGAAACTCCCGGCATGGAAAGTACATGGGTCAATGGTCTGGTACGCATTCCATGGAAAGGATTCACCATTTCTGCCGATGCTGCAACCGTAGAATTCGTAGTCTCCTGGGATCTCGCCGACATCATCGAAGTCTATGACGCCAGCACCCCTGACGATCTCTCCGATGATAAGGTCGTGCTTGCCAATCGATGGTGGGAGCGCATCAGCCTAAAAGTGCTTCAGAAGAATGCCGCAGGAAATCCGCTCTAATCGGTAGCCGAGTCTCATTATTCAGATGGCTCGGCTTATCGCTCCCTGGGGGTCAGCCCCAGCGCATCACAAATCCGGCGCGCTATACAAAATAGTAATTCTTATTGACCTAACGTACGTTATGACGCCCGTTAAATCGAGGAGAATAATATGTCCGTACCGAAAGCAAGATAACGCAGGATTGCTAACAAAACTCTGAAAGGGCCACTAGAATGAGGGATGCCCGAGACAGATTCCCAAAAACTCGCCTGTTCTTTCGCATTGCTTGACAGCCACACGTACAATGACAATGATTAAGCGCCCGGTGCTGTGCATTTTCTACGCAGATGGCAATCCCGATCAATCTTCTACAGGCGGTGCGTATGTCCAAAGTTGCTCTTGTAAGATGCGAATCGTATGAGTATGCCCAAGTCCTTGAAGCGGTCAGGAAAGGCATCGACCTTATTGGAGGAGCAGGGCTTTTCGCGAAACCAGGGGAGAATATACTTTTTAAACCGAACTGGCTTGTGGCGGATCCGCCGGAAAAATTGACTACGACGCATCCCGCCGTTTTTAAGGCAATGCTTGAAGTATTCCAATCAACCGGCGCACAATTTTCCTATGGCGACTCGCCTGCGATGCAAAGCCCGGATTTGGCAGCAAAAAAAACTGGATTCTGGGATGTTGCGCAAGAACGGGAAATTCCGCTGGCTGATTTCAAGCAAGGCCGGGAGACATCTTTTGAGGCGGGAATTCAAAACAAGAAATTCGTCGTTGCAAACGCGGTACTTGATTGCGATGGAATCATCAGTTTGCCCAAGCTCAAGACGCACGCCCTCGAGCGCTTCACCGGTTGCATCAAGAACCAGTTCGGATGCGTCCCCGGCGCCCTGAAGGGCGAATTCCACGTAAAACTCCCCAGCGCCATCGATTTCGCGCGGATGCTCGTAGACCTGAACAACCTGGTTCATCCCCGCTTGTACGTGATGGACGGCATCATCGCGATGGAAGGCAACGGACCGCGCGGGGGCGATCCAAGCCCCATGAAAGTCCTTCTTTTTTCATCGGATCCAGTCGCCCTCGACGCTACGGTCTGCAGGATGATCAATATCGATCCTCAATTCGTTCCCACGACGACCTTCGGCATGGAAACGGGTATGGGTACCTGGAAGTCGGATGAAATCCAACTCGTAGGCGACCCCTTCGAGAATTTCGTCAATAAAAAATTCGATATAAAGAGGGAACCGGTCAAGCCGTATTCCCGAGGCAAGGGTAGCGGATTTCTCAAGAATGCCCTCGTCCCCAAACCTTTCATCGTTGCTGCGAAGTGTACAAAATGCGGAACCTGCGTAAAAGCCTGTCCGGTAAACCCGAAAGCCGTGGATTGGCACGATGGCAATAAGAAAATATCACCTTCGTTCAAGTACGAACGATGCATCCGCTGCTATTGCTGCCAGGAGCTATGCCCGGACAGCGCGGTGGAACTGAAAGTTCCCTTTCTTAGAAAACTTCTGAGGGGAGTAAAATAAACTCTCTGGACGTAAAGCTCTCAAAAACCGGTCATAGCGCCTTGCGGTACAGGCAGTCCTGCCGCACTACGCGAAAGCCGCAATCCCCGTAGACCCGCGTTGCGCCGGTAAGGCTTTCGCTGTCGACGCCGAGGGCGGACTCGGTCATGCCCGCCGCCTTCTGTGCCCGAAGGCTCATGATGATAAGGGCTCGAGCGATGCCCCGGCGCCGGTAGTCCGCCCCTACGGAGATGCACTCGGTATAGCCGCGCAGGCGGCCGTACTTGGCGTTCTCCTCGTGGTCGATAAAACCCAGGACGTTGCCCGCTACCCTGCCCGTCGCGTTTTCCCAGGCGACCTGCCAGAGATCGGGCTGGAAATGGCGCTTGTCCTCCATCCAGCCTTTGTATTCCTCCTCATTGGGCTCGCTGAAGCCCCAGTGATCCACGAGGGCGGCCATCCAAGCTTTCCAGATCGTCCTGTACTGGTCTGCCGTCGCGGGCCTGGCCTCGAAGCCCGCCGGGAGCTCGAAATCAGGAAGATCGTCCAGCGACGGGCGGACCATGGTGTCGAACCAGCGAACGGGCTTATAGCCCTCGCTCTCGAGGAGGGTAGCCTTATTTTTCTCGTTCCCCATGCAGAACACGTCGAAGCGCTTCCCGCTGTCCGCCGGATGCTCCGCGGCCACTTCGCGGACCCGCGCCTCCGCCCAGCGCAGCAAGGCGCGGTCCAGGCCGCTGCCCCGCCACTGCGGGTGGATATAATCGATTATGTTGTAGCAGTAGGCCCCGCTCTTCAACTCCCGATCCCAGGCGGTCCGGACATAGCCCACCGTGCGCCCCCCAGCCTCTGCCAGCATGAAGTCCTTGGCGAGATCGCAGTTGACCAGATGGGAGTAGGAGAGTACGAAGTCATCGACGGTGTCGGCGTCTTCTATCCCGTCCGCGAGCGTGCAGGCTTGGACGACATCGTTCATGCCGACGAAATCGGACGGGCCGCCGAATTGCCTGAAGGTTACTCCGGGAAGGGTGGGAAAATCAGTCGGAGTGGTGGTGTTGTCGTGCATATGTTTCTACCTCGCTTAATTCCATGCTGCTTTCAATTATGCCGCTATTGGAAATAAGAAAAAGGGAAAAAACGAGTATAAGCCGAGATTTCTCCGTTGGCTCGTGAATCCATCCCGAGTATATAAGGAGTCCAGGAACTTCATCTGATACCATGTGCAATAAAAGTACTTTTGGCAAAGCTGTCTTGAACTAGCAGTTTTCGTTCTAATACCGATTTTAAATATGGCGAAAGCGCAGCGCAGTAAATCCCGCTGGATAAAAACACTGCATATTAATCCCTGCTACCCCAAAAGCAGGAATCCGTCTTTATCGGCGACTAACCGAGTCATGCATTTACTGCATTTATATCTACCGGGCTTCTTAATCGTATAAAGGCTGTCGCAAATTGGACAGTATCTTTTAATTGGAAAACTACATGGACTTGGGTCAAAAAATAGTAACCAGGCAGCAGCATCTTTTAATGTGTCCGCAATGGGTAGAAAATATTTAAAACCAAGTAGCTGTATCACTTGAAGTTTTTTTTCGGCAACTGCATAAAGGATACAATTCCCGCCCTTCGGAAGGAGTTTCTTGAGTAATCTTACGAAAGCCCCAATGGATCTACTGGCAATATCACCGGCATGCCCAAGGCCTATGGCAATTCGTCTATAACCGGCATCCAGAGCGGCGTCCATTAAAATGTCGAACTCATTTACTATATAAGCATCGTCGAAAGCCATAGTGATCTCTACTGATAATCCATCAGGAACTCCAGGCAGGAGGGATAATCTAAGGTAATCGCCATACTTGATTTTTGTGTTGATGCCAGGCAGGATACCCTCGTTCCCCGTCGGCATGGCTTCTCCTGTGCTGGCATCCGGTATAGCTGGATTGCCTTTAGTCTCACTGGATGAAATGAGGGCACGAGATTCTCCCGTGATGGTTTTGACGCGTATCATGGCCTGTTCAAAGCTTTTATTTTCCCCCGAAACAATTTTCTCGAAACCTGCAAGCCAATTCCTGGATGCCATGCTCGGGTGCCCCAGCTTGAGGACACGATCATTGCTTTGGTCCTCAAGCTGTGGTTTTTGAATCGGCTGCTCGGTTTTTATCTTTTTAGAAAGGCTTATATACCGTTCCAAATCTGTTTTGCTTATCACAGCTCCCCCTGCTTTTAGCAGAGCGAAACTTTCCAGGTAATTTACACAATGATCATATTTCTGCGGACTAGCACAGGAATGAGCCCTTTCAAGCAAAGCACTCGCAAGGGGTTTGCTGATGGGGCGAGATTGTATTGTCCCATTTGCATCGATGGGGATATCTTCGTGGGAACGGATTAACACATTGACTTCAGCTCCTGCATCGATAAGGATCATGGCGCTTTCAGGATGAGCTTTATAAGAAGTGATTTGACAGAGTGCAGTTTCACCAAACTCGTTAGTCTTTTTAACATCGGCACCTGCTTCAACCAGTAATCTGACGATGTCCGGTCGTCCTTTTTCAACGGCGTGCATGAGAACGGATTCGCCTGACATGCTCTCTTCGGCATTGACATCCGCCCCGGCTTCTACCAAGGCCCGAGCTATTGCAGTGTTCTTATTGTCTTTAACTGCATAAATCAAGGCTGTCTCTCCACGCCTGTTCTTTTCATCTATGTTTGCACCGGCCTGTGTTAAGACTTTGATAACACCGGGATCGGAATTCTGACGTGCGGCATACATGAGTACGGTGTCGCCAAAGGTGGTGGCGGCATTTACATTGGCGCCAGCACCACAGAGGAGTTCGACCGTCCCGTGGGGACTCCAGCTTGCAGCTGAAATGAGCGCTGTATTTCCCCCTGAGTCTTTATCATTGACATTCGCCCCTGCAGCAAGCAGGATGGCCACTACCGCCCGACTCTCCTTGTTGCCTGCCGCCGACATCAAAGCCGTACGGCCGCATCCATTCGTTCCATTCACGTTGATGCCGGATTCTAGTAATCGCGTAATCGTCGCAGGGCTGTTCCAGAAGGCGGCAAGCCTGAGCATCTCCTGGCTGAAGGGACCATCCGGGCCCGGCGAGGCTCCTGCCTCAAGCAGAATGGCCGTAAGCTCGGGATGCCCGTTTTCCATCGCGGCATAGTGCAAGGCATCGCGGCCGTCAGGGGCTTGCGCCGTAATGCCAGCCCCCGAAGCGATAAGCTCAGCAACAATTTCGGGATTATCGTTGTAACAGGCTGCCAGCATCAGCGGAGTCATTCCATAACGATCTTTTGCTTCGATGTTGGAGCCGGAACTGCAAAGCAGTGCAATGACCCCGGGAGAATTCGTATATTTCGATGCCAGCATCAAGGCCGTCTGCCTGTCATGATTAACAATGCCGAGCTCTGCGCCATTCGAAATTAGTGCGGAAACGACGGCTTCATCATTCCAGCAGGACGCGTACATCAATGCCGTCCAGCCGATCGCATCCTTGTCATCGACATGTATGCCCGCAAGGATAAGCCTTGAAACAACTTCAGGGTCTTTGCAAAATCGCGCGGCCAGAATGAGGCTGGTCTTCCCGTCGCCGGTGCTTTCGTGAATATTTATTTCTTCCGTCATGGCGGCCAGGATTGCCTTTGCATCGCCTGTCATGCACAGGGCAAGAAAGCTTACCGGTTTCGAAGAATTGTCCTTGGTTTCCATTGGCTCGCCTTTCGTCGTTGCAGCTGTCTTGGGGACAGACCCATCCTAACTCACTCAATCCCGAGTACGAGTTTCAGTCCATCTTCGATTTGGGACATAACGAATCTGCCGATTTTGCCTGCCGGTTCTGTCAGTCTGATTCTGTCAATCGCGTAAAGTTGTGAAACTACGGCAACGGAATCCTTTGACAAGCCCGACGCTTCTTGCTCCAGAAGCACATTGCCCGGTGCGTTTTCCAGAGTCAAATTCGTGGTCAAGGGAATAACGACGATGGTTCCGATCTTGCTTCTATTAAACGCGTCATCCTGGACGATCACCACAGGACGACGAAAACCCGGTTCGCTTCCGAAGGGTATACCGAAATCAGCCCACCAGATATCACCACGTATCATGTTTCGTCAATTCCCGCAGAGACTCAAGGCCGACGCTCGAAATGGAAGCGTTTTCCGAGGCGGCTGTTTTTACATAAACCTGGTTGAGGCGTTCGGTAATATTTCCCCTCTTATGATGATCGATGAATTCTTCCAGGGCTTTTGCGAACAGCTGGCTCCGGGGAATCCCCATCGCCTTGGCAATGCTCTCTGCACTTGAGTATAAGTCGTCCGGAAGTGAAACTGCTGTCTTCATAGTTGTAGTATAACTATGGTATAACTGATGTGTCAAGTCAATAGCTTAATCCCACCCAGCTTGATGACTCCCGTCTCGGCCAAAGATAAAAAGCCGGTCTCGCAGAATATTATGTGGTCCACGAGTGAGATGCCCAGCAGTTCTCCCGCGGACTGAAGCCGGTGCGTAATCTCGATGTCCTCGCGCGAGGGCTCAAGATGGCCGCTTGGGTGGTTGTGCGCGACGAGGACTGCGCAGGCGCGGTCGATCAAAGCTTCGGCAAACACCTCGCGCGGGTGAATAATCGTGCGATTCACGAGGCCTATTGTGATGAGCCTCACGGCGATGAGGTCGTGCGCTCCGTTCAGGGTGCAGCAGATAAAATGCTCGCGCTTGCGGTCCGCATAATGCTGCATGATAAGCCAGGCATCGTTGGGGGTGCATATTTTTCGCTCGCGCTGGCCGAAGAAACGTTTCCCCAATTCCAGCGCCGCGATTATCCTGCAGGCTTGGGCATTTCCAAGACCGCTTACTTTAATAAGATCTTCGACCGCCGGAACACCTTTGCTGAAGTCGATGCTGTCGAGTATTTCGCATGCCAGCGAGCGTACATCCTGGCTCCTGGTGCCTGTCCCCAGGATCGCGGCGAGCAGCTCGTGATCGCTGACGGAAAGTGCGCCGGATTCCGTGATGCGTTCGCGAATATCGGGCTTGGTCGATTCATCGCATTGGCTGATGTTATATCGCATTGATTCCGTCATTGATCCCCCAAGTCGTACTACGCCTGACGGGCTAGTTTTGCATGCATGGGCATAAGTTCGCCGGAAATCTGCCGCTGCAAGCAAAATATCGCTGACACATTCTGGCGATTCTCCGTGCTATTCTCTTGAGGCCTGCGAAAAACACGCAAGGAATTATTTCCGGAGGTATGTATGTCCAATTTTATTTCTCGGTTTACCGCTTTGCTCTCAAGCGCGACGGGATCGACCGATATCGATGCCGCGGCATTGGAGGCTTTGCTTTTAGAATCGCCCGGCTTGATAAACCACATCGATGCTGACGGTAACAGCGCACTGCATTTGGCAGCGAATGCGCGGAATCTCCGATGCGCGGAACTGCTTCTTGCTAATGGCGCGCTGGTGGATATCGCGGATCCCGACGGGCATACCGCGTCGTTCTACGCTGCCCTGAACGACGACTGCGCCATGCTGGAACTACTGGAACGAAACGGGGCGGATTTAGGCCGGACGGCCAGCTTCGGAGGAAGCCTCCTGCATTATGCGGCAATGTATTCCGGGGGAACAGCGATCCGCTGGCTGGCCGCGCGCGGGCTGGACGTCAACGGCCGGTCCATCAACGAGGAAACGCCGCTACAGTGGGCAATGTACCGCAGGAACCTTCGCGCGATCGACGTACTAGTGGAACTGGGAGCCGGTCTTCGCGGCGTTTCCGATATCTGGGGCAATACCGTGCTTACCGCGGCCATTCTCGCAGGGAGCCTGGAATGCACCGCAGCTCTCCTGGATCGCGGAGCCGATATCAACGAGCGCAGCCCGGAATTGGGCCGCACGCCGCTGCATGCCGCCGTAGGACCCGCGAATCACCGCATCTCCCCCGATATCGTTGGCGTGCTTCTGGACCGGGGTGCCGCCCCGGACTCCGCCCTGGACGACGGAACTACCGCGCTCGCGTGGGCCTGTACCGGCGAAGACCCGCGTATCGTAAAACTGCTTCTGGACCGTGGAGCCAAGGCCGATGATAGGCACACCCTGCATCCGGCTCTCCGGTCGGGCAACGACGAGATAATCGACATGATACTTACTGCGGCGGGCAAAGAAGCTCATGTTGACGATGCGGGAAAGACAGCGCTGCACCTGGCCTCGGAAAAGGGCAAGGCTTCGGTGGTTAAGGAATTATTGCTTCGCGGATTCAAAGTCGACGTACGCGATGCTTCCGGCATGACTCCGCTTCATTACGCGGCTGCAGGAGGCTTTCCCGAAATTGCAGCAATTCTGCTGGATTCCGGCGCATCCATCGATGCGGCCGATGCGCAAGGCGTCACAGCGCTCGCCTATGCGGAAAAACACGGAAACCCGGCCGTCGCATCGATTCTATCTGGACGAGGAGCCAAGGCTCCTGCAAAAAAAGAGTCGGCAATTCCTCCGTTTACGGCTCCGGGAAGCTTGAAACGCGGAGAGGCGGTCGTTCGCTATCTGGGACATTCGGGATGGGCGGTGGAAACCGAGGCCAATATATTAATTTTCGATTACTGGAATGCGGGATCCGGAAACAACCCCGATGCATCCATCGCAAACGGCCGGCTCGTCGCCGGGGAACTGGCCGGCCGCACGGTAACGATATTCGCAAGCATGGTGTTTCCTGATCATTTTGACCCCGGTATCTTTACGCTGGCGGGCGAAGGTACGCAAATCGCCTACGTGTACGGCTTCGACCCGAACCGCAAGGATAACCCGTACCAGGGCCCGGCATACGTGGATATCGGGCTTGGCAAGACCGCGCGTATCGGCGATATCGAAGTTACCACCTTAACCTCAACCGCGGGCGGCGCCGGATTCCTCGTGGTCGCGGATGGGCTCACGATATTTCACGCCGGCGACCATACGAATCGCCGGGCAGACCTCTCGGGGCCTTTCAAGGCCGAAATCGACCTGCTGGCCCGCAGGAAATCCGGTATCGATATAGCTTTTCTGCCTGTCGGAGGACCGGTGATGGCCGCCGAGCCGATCGTGTCCATAGGTTCGGACTATGCGATCAAAGCATTGAATCCGGCGATGGTTTTTCCGATGCACGAGGGCAGTCGGGAACATAAGTACTCCGGTTTCGCCGCGGCCATGCAACCCCGGCATCCGGGAGTCATTTTCTCGGCAGCGCGCAATCGGGGAGATTACTTTCGGTACAATCGTTCCTGAAACGCATAATATTTGCCAAACCACCAAATAAAACGTATACTCAAGCCTGTTGGGCGCCTCGAAAAACTCGGTTGGTTTCTCGAGGTGCCCCGTTGTTCGATTGGCAAGAAAAGCCGCAGCGACGTTTTTTTGCGTCGCAATTTCCGACCAAGGAGACCGTATGAAAAGTGTGAAGGGTACGAAAACAGAAAAAAACCTGATGGCCGCTTTCGCGGGCGAGTCTCAGGCGCGAAACCGCTATACCTATTTCGCGAGCAAGGCGAAGGACGAAGGTTTTATCCAGATAGCCGCCGTGTTCGAAGAAACCGCCAATCAGGAGAAAGAACACGCGAAACGCCTGTTCAAGCTGATGGAAGGCGGAGAAATAACGATTACCGGGACATTCCCCGCCGGTCCCGTGGGAACCACTTCGGAAAACCTCAAGGAAGCCGCAGGCGGAGAGAACTACGAATGGAAGGAAATGTATCCGTCGTTCGCCAAAATTGCCAAGGAAGAAGGCCTGGACGCCATAGCCACTATTTTTGAATCCATCGCGCGCGCGGAAAAACAGCATGCGAAGCGCTATGAAGGCCTGAAGGCCAATGTGGATAAAGGCACCGTGTTCAAGACCGAGAAAGATTCGGTTTGGATCTGCCGCAACTGCGGCTACATCGCCGAGGGCAAGGAAGCGCCGAAAGCCTGCCCTGCCTGCGCGCATCCCCAAGCCTATTTTGAGCTGCTCGAAGAAAACTGGTGACAAAGAAAATTCAATCCGGAACGGATTGAATATCGATACTTTTGGATCTGACAATTCCATCCGGGTGCGGATTGAATTGAGTTGGTTATGAGGAGGCATAAGATGATTACAGTCAATCAAGTGTACCGCTGCGAAAAATGCGGAAATATCGTGGAAGTGCTCTTTGCCGGCGGCGGCGAGCTCGTCTGCTGCGGCCAGCCCATGAAGCTTCTCGTGGAGAACACGACCGAAGCCGCCAAGGAAAAACATATACCCGTCATCGAGAAGATCGCGGACGGCTATCGCGTCACCGTGGGCGCCGTGGCGCATCCCATGGAAGAAAAACACTCGATTCAATGGATCGAGCTGATAGCGGACGGCATCGTGTACCGCGCCGTCCTTGCGCCCGGCGGAAAGCCGGAAGCCGAATTCAAGGTAAAGGCTGCCAAGGTAAGCGCACGGGAATATTGCAATCTTCACGGCCTCTGGAAGGCATAAAACCAAGTATCGGCATCAAACTTCAGAGGAGATGATGGATGAAGAAATTCGTATGTGACGTATGCGGCTATATTTATGATCCGGAGCTCGGAGACCCCGATTCCAAAATGCCCGCAGGAACCAGTTTCGACGCCTTGCCGGACTCGTGGGTATGCCCCCTCTGCGGCGCAGGTAAAGATAACTTCAGCCCTGTCGAATAGGCGGGAGCCCGGCCCCCCGAATACCGGGGGGTCATTTTTTATGCATGGAGCAGGTATGATCTCACGGGAAGAATTTGTTTTTACCATCGGCTATGACGGAACCACCGCGATGGTGGATTCCAAGGCGAAAGCGAAGTACGGGAAGCTGTCCACGATGGAACTGGCCAGGCAAGGCTTGTTCCGGGCAGCGTTCGCCTCGGCGCTTTTCAGCAAAAACGAACCTGAATTCAAGAATTTCGCAGAATACTTCAACGGAGTATCGGGCACTGCCTATACGACCGTCGAGGAATTCAAGCGTCTCTTCGGCGTCAACGTGGAAACGGTGAAGCGAGTCTTGTCCCTTTGACGGAAAATTCAATTCGTAAACGAATTGAATTTCTCGGGTCAGCGCTTTTCCGCGGAAACGATGAAGCCTTTCAGGTAGCGCGATTCCGGGTAGCCGGAGACAATGGGGTGGTCGGGAGCCTGGCAGAGTTCCTGGATGTATCGCAGGCGCATGCCGGTATCGGCGGCCGCCGCTTCCAAGGTATCAAGGAAGCGCTCGCGAGACAGCCAGAACGAGCATGAGAAGGTAGCCAGGATTCCGCCCTCGCCCAAGAGTTTGAGCGCCCGCACGTTTATTTCCCGATACCCGCGAATGGCACCGTCTACGGACGCCCGGTTTTTGGCGAAGGCAGGCGGGTCCAGCACGATAAGGCCATAGGGCCCTTTGGATGCCGTCTCGTCCCGCAGGAAATCAAAAGCGTTCGCCGCGTGGGTGGCTATGAGTGCGTCCAGCCCGTTGGCTTTGGCATTGGCGGCAACAGCGCTCACGGCATCGAAAGAAGCATCCACGGCAAGGACGCTCTGCGCTCCGGCAGCAGCGGCCGCCAGGGAAAAACCACCCTCGTTGCAGAACATGTCCAGCACTTTTTTTCCGCGCGCGTGGGCGGCAACCAAGGCGCGGTTTTCCCGCTGGTCCATAAACCAGCCGGTCTTTTGCCCTTCCCCGATATGCACGCCGAACTTAAGCCCATTTTCGGTAATCGAGATGCTTTTAGGGACGCTGCCCAAAATTACGCCCGTCTTGGGTTCGAGTCCCTCAAGCTTGCGCACCGAGGCTTCGCTCCGTTCCATTATTCCGTCCGGCGCCAGCGCCTCGGAGAGCAGCTTTAGGATCATGTCGCGGCGGCGATCCATGCCGAACGATAAAAACTGCACCGAAAGCCAAGAGCCCTTGGCTCCCGTCGCGTCGCTTCCCACGAATCGGTCTACGATAAGACCGGGCAACCCATCGGCTTCCGCGAATAGAATCCTGGCGCAGTCGGCATCGAAGTTTCGGCACTGCCTGCGCAGCACTACGGCTTTTTGGATGCGCGCGCGCACGAGCTCTTCCGACAGGGCAATGTCGTCCGCGGAATACAGGCGAATCCTGATTTTAGAGCTGGGGCTGTAGATGCCCGTGCCCATGAAGCGCTTTTGCGAGGAAAAAACGTGAACCTCGTCTCCGGGCTCGGCGTTGCCGGCGATGCGGCCGATCTCGTTGTTGTAAACCCAGGGGTGCCCGCGGAGGAGCCTGTCTTCTTCGTGCTGCTTAAGGTATGCCGATGCCAGTGTTCTCATGCCTTCAATGCTAGACTGCCCGGCGACACCATTGCAAGAGGCTTAAGGCTCCCCGCCCTCAAGCGGAATCTTTATTTCTCCATGACCGATTACCGACGGTATCAGGCTCCCCGAGCTCACCCCGGCAAGCCTATCCCGGAACTCGGCGAGCCGCTCATCCACGACGCACGCTTCCAAGCTGACTGTTTCGGCGAATTTCTCGTTTAAGACGAGTATCTTCGAGTCGTCGAGCAGCCTCCGTACCCGATCGAAGATTTCATAGGATACATTCAGGGATACGGTCGTGGCAGGCGTAAGACTCGCTCGCCTTACCGCGGATACAACAAGTTTTCCGGCTTGCGAATAAGCCTTGACGAGACCTCCGGTGCCAAGCAGCGTGCCCCCGAAGTATCGGCTTACCACCACGGCTATATCTCCCATGCCCGACCCTTTTACGACGGCGAGCAAAGGTCGGCCCGAGGTTCCGGATGGCTCCCCGTCGTCCGAGCAGAACTCGCTCACGGAACTTCCTCCCCCGATGATCCATGCGGGAACGTGATGGGAAGCATCCGCGAATTCGGCACGCGTCGCGGCGAGGAACGCCCGCGCTTCCTCATGGCAGGTAATGGGAGAGAGGCTTGCTATGAATCTGGAATTCAGGACGACGAGCTCCCGCCGTGCGGATTCCATAGGTACGGTTCGCATCGCTCGAGTATGCCATATCGATTAATCTTATGCTATTCCACGCTTGTTTTTTACTACCGGCGGCGATATATTAAAGCCTTGTGTGCAGGGTCGTCGCGCGTTGCGGACATCAGGCATACGCTGCGGCTATACGCGCGGCATCGCCCCGGACAGGGGCAAACAATTTTTTTGGAGGTCGTATGACTCTTGGAAAACGCATTACGGCAATTATATTCGCCTTGCTCGCCAGCATTCCTGTCTTCGCGGACATATTCGTGAGAGGCGACGGCAAAGTCACGGAAAGCATCCGCAAGGTAAGCGGTTTCGACGCCTTGGACGTTTCCGGCGTCGCCCAGATCACCGTTTCGGAAGGCAAGGATTACTCGGTTATCGTGGAAACGGATTCCAACCTTCAGTCGGTCTTCGAGACGAAAGTAAAGGGAAACGTACTCGTACTCGGTTTCAAGCCGGGTACCAGCATCAGCCATGTTACCAAACTCAACGTGGCCATTACCATGCCCAAATTATCAGCAGTATCAATTTCCGGCACTTCGGCCATAACGCTCGCGGACAAATTCTCCGGCGGCTCGCTCGGCGTGGACATCTCCGGAAACGGCGAGTTTTCAGGTGCGCTCGATTATAAAAACGTAGCGCTGGATGGCTCAGGGTCCTCATCCTTCAATATTTCTGGAAAAGCCGAAAAGATCGTCGCCGGCATTTCCGGCGCTGCCAATATCAATGCAAAAAGCTTTTCGGTCGCCAAGGCCGTCATAGATATCAGCGGCGTAGGTTCGGTGCGCATCGCGGTCAGCGAAACCCTTGAGGTAAGCATCAGCGGCGCAGGTTCCGTTACCTATTACGGCAATCCCAAAAACATCAAGCAGGATATTTCCGGAGTCGGAAGCATCAAGCAAGGTTCCTGATCAGGAAAGGCGCCTTCTTAAAACGAGAGTTTTGTGAGGGCGCTTATAGTTTTTTTTCCTCTTTTATAAAATTCCGGCTCAAAACACGCTATACTACTCAAGAAGAGACCGAAACCCGGAGGAAGTATATGCGAAAACTATTTGGTGCCTTTTTTGTTTTTCTAGTGTGTATGTGCCTTATCGCTTCCTGTACGGGAGCTCCAAAAGGTACGCCCCAACCGGAAATTGCATCAGACAGGGTCGGCGCTCCCGGATCGACTCCGGGAGCGACTCCCGCACCTCCACCGGGCGAACCCTATGCAGGGGCGGGCACGACGGCGACACCTGCGGACAAAGACTCGGGAAAACCGGAAAAACTAGCTGAGGAGGTTGCCAAAGCCGGTACGGCGGCTACAACATCCGACGACAAGGCTAAAAAAGACACCGAAGGCACCGTAAGCCCTTCCACGACGCCTATGGTTGCGGACGCCCTCCGGGGTAGTACGGCAACGGGTGAAACGACATGGACCGAGGCAGCTCCCGCAAAGCCGCCTGCCGCGAGCCCCACGACTACCGCCGGCACCGTTGGGTCCGCCAAAAAACCCGTGGCATCGGCATCGGGCCTCAAAGCGGGCTTTTCGGACGACAACGCGCAATTCAACTACTTTGTGGACTTCCTGAAAAAATACGCCACAGTTCCGCATCTGGATTTCGATATCAGCGAGCGCCTGGCCATCCGGGTTCTGGACGTAGACGGCAAGCCGGTCGCCAATGCGCAGGTTTCCATATACGCTCCGGCCTCGGCAGGGTCCAACAAGGCAGGGAAGCTGCTGGCGGCGGGAACGAGTTTCTCCGACGGCATATTCCGGTTCTACCCCAAAGCGCAGGCGGGCGACGCGAAATCGTTCCTGGCGGCCATCGGCGGCAGCCAGAGCCTTATTCCCGTACAGAGAGACGGCAAGCGCACGGT
Source organism: uncultured Treponemataceae bacterium (assembly GCA_964485395.1). Lineage (GTDB taxonomy): Bacteria > Spirochaetota > Spirochaetia > Treponematales > UBA12059 > JANNSO01. The sequence goes on from CAZAJF010000006.1 coordinate 56,775, forward strand.
GGACATCAAGCTCGGCATCAAGAGAGCCGTACCCGCGCCCGTTCCGCTGGACGTGCTGTTCGTCATGGATACCACCGGTTCCATGGGCGAGGAAATCGAGCGGCTCCGCTCCACCATCGAGATCATCCACTCCAACATATCCGCGCTCAAGCCAAGGCCGCTCGTGCGATTCGGCATGGTTCTCTACAAGGACCGCGGTGATGCTTATATAACCGAGATCGTGCCCTTCACCGGCGACGTCGACGCCTTTCAGCGGGAGCTGGACAAAGTGAGCGCCTCGGGCGGCGGCGACGGGCCGGAAGACCTCGAGACCGCCCTCGACGACGCCGTGAACAAGATGGACTGGAACAAGGACGGCGTGCGCACCGTATTCGTGGTCACCGACGCGGAGCCCCACCTGGACTACTACCATGAATACACCTACATGGACGCCGCCAACGACGCCAGGGCCAAGGGAATAAAAATTTACACCATTGGCACGGGCGGGCTTCCCCTGGAGGGGGAATACGTGCTCAGGCAGGTATCCCAGCTTACGGAAGGCAAGTATATATTCCTGACGTACGGCGAGAAGACGGAGGCGGGCGGCGGCACCGAAGGTTCGGTAAGCCACCATACGGGCGCCAATTTTACCACGGACAAGCTCGAGGCCATCATCATCCGATTCGTGCGCGACGAAGTAGCCAACCTCTCCGATACGCCGCCGGTCGTGGACGAGAGCTATTTCACCGCGGACAAGATAAGCGCCGAAAGCCGCGACCAGACCCTGGACGCCCTGTTCGAGGAAGCATTGGGCAACCTATCGGACTACTCCACGTTCAAGATAGACGCGAGCACGACCTGCGCGGTCCTGCCCATAACTCCCATGGCCGATGGAATCGCGCCTACGGCCGAATATTTCGCGGAGCGGCTTTCCATGACCGGGGCCAAGGCCAAGCGCTTCAAGCTGGTGGAGCGAAAAGACCTGCAAAAAGTGCTTAAAGAGCTGGAACTGCAGCTTTCCGGCCTCGTGGACGACGCCAACGCCGCCAAGGTGGGACAATTCCTCGGGGCGGACATCCTGGTGGCCGGGACGCTGTACAAGCGCGCGGACCGCTATGAATTATTCTTGAAGCTGGTTCGGGTCTCCACGGCCGAAGTGCTTGCGGTTACCAGGGCGAAGATAGACTTCGACCTGGGCCTGTAGAGCTACTCATGGCGGTGAAGGCCGAGAAGACGGTATACGAATGCTCATGCGGCCATAGGGAACCCAAGTGGCTGGGACGCTGCCCTTCCTGCGGGGAATGGAATACCCTGCATGAATCCCGGGCGCAGGCGGCGGTGAACAGGGCCGTAAAGGCGGGGAAATTTTCCATGCCGCTGTCCGCGGTGGATCCGGCCGAAGGCGTCCGCGTAAGCTCGGGGATGCCCGAGGTGGACAGGGTTCTGGGCGGCGGAATCATGCGCGGGTCCAGCGTGCTTGTGGGCGGGGAGCCGGGAATCGGCAAGAGCACGCTGCTCCTGCAGATCGCCGCCAAGGCCGGGGTAAAAGGCCGAATCCTCTACGTATCGGGCGAGGAAAGCGCCGCCCATATACGCCTCCGCGCGGATCGTCTCGGCCTCAAGCGGGACAGCCTCGAGATACTGTGCTCGGGCGACCTCCCCGAAGTGCTAACCACGCTGGATCGCGTCAAGCCGGACCTGTTCGTGGTGGACTCCATGCAGACGATGCTTTCCGCGGAGGGCGGCGCGATACCGGGCACCGCAAACCAGGTTAAATATTGTTCGCTCGAATTGTCCGACTGGGCGAGGGACCACGCGTCCGCCTGCTTTCTCGTGGCGCACGTCACCAAGGACGGCATGATAGCCGGTCCCAAGGCGGCCGAGCATATCGTGGACGTGGTACTCATGTTCGAGCAGACCGACTCCGACGTGCGCTTCCTCCGTTCCACCAAGAACCGATTCGGGTCCACCGACGAAGTGGGCCTGTTCACCATGACAGAAGCGGGGCTCGCGGAGGTATCCGATCCTTCCAGCGTGTTTCTCGTTCGCCGGGAAGGCCAGAACCCGGCAGGCGCGGCCGTGGCCGCAAGCTGGGAGGGCACCAGATGCTTCCTCGTGGAAATACAGGCGCTTACCGTACCGGGCAAAGCTTCCATGACGCGGGTATATTCGGACAGGATCGACGCCGCCAGGGTGGCGCGTGTCGCGGCGGTGCTGGAAAAACACGCGGGCCTGAGGTTTTCCGACCAGGATATCTACGTTAACGTGGCGGGAGGGATGCGCCTCATGGAACCGGGCATCGATCTGGCTCTCGCCCTAGCCCTCTATTCGGCGCGAACGGGCTTGGCCTTGCAGCCCAAGCTTGCGATGGCGGGCGAGATTTCCCTGGCGGGCGAAGTCCGCCCCATCCGCAGGATGCAGAGCAGGGCAAAGGCGGCGAATGCCATGGGCTTTACTTCCGTAATCGGGCCGGCGGAACTCGCCTCCGCCGATTCCCGGCATGGCTCGGCGCCGCCAGGCGCGGATAAGTGGCAGAAGGCGAATTCCATAGGCCAGGCCATCCAACTGCTGTTCGGGGCAAAGCCTGCGGGCAAAAAAGCCTCGGCGGAAACGTGAGCATCCGCACAGGCAACGCCGAAATATTGGAATTATTTTTCTTGTACGCCTTTCGGGAAAATCATATACTGGTCGCGGAGGAATCATGAAATACACGGCACCTGCCCAAAAAATCGCCGGCGTGGCCATCCCTTTGGCAGGAATCAAGACCAAAGGCTCGTGGTGTATCGGGGAATATCCGGATCTCGTTCCGCTCGCCGCGCTGTGCAATTCCGCGGGAATAAAACTTATCCAGCTTTTGCCCATCAACGACTCAGGCGGCCAGAGCTCTCCCTATTCGGCGCTCTCGGCCTTTGCGCTGCATCCCCTGTACCTCCGCGTGGAAAACCTCCCCGAGGCGGCGGCGTTCCCCGAGGTCGTGGAATCGCTCGCGGCATACTCCGCGAAACACGCGCACGACGCGCGCTTTTCCTACATGGATGCCTACCGGGTAAAAATGGACGCGCTCCGCACCATTTTCGAAGGCTTCAAGGAATCCATAGCGGCCCACCCCGAAACAAACGAATTCATCGCGTCGCACCCCTGGGTCACGACGTATTCCGTCTATAAGAGGCTAAAAAAAATTAACAGCGACCGGTCCTGGCGGGATTGGCAAAGCTATCGCGACCCTACGGACCACACCGTATCCACGCTGTGGAACGACCCCGCCATGCGCCCCGAGCACCTGTTTTACGTATGGACGCAGGTCCGCTGCGCGCAGCAATGCGCCGCGGCCTCCCGCGCGGTCCGCGACGCGGGAATCACGCTGCTGGGCGACCTTCCCATCCTCATGAACGACGACTCGGCAGACGTCTGGGCAAACAGGCACTATTTTTCCATGGAGTTGCGCGCGGGAGCTCCGCCGGACATGTTCTCGCGCTATGGCCAAAACTGGGGCTTCCCCGTCTACGACTGGGATAGGCAGGCTGCCGACGGTTACTCCTTCTGGAAAAACCGGGTCGCCGAGGCTTCGGCCTATTACAGCGCCTACCGCATCGACCACGTTCTCGGTTTTTTTCGCATATGGGCCATGAGCGAATACGAGAGCGACGGCTACCTGGGGCATTTCCATCCAGAAATAGCCATAAGCGCCCAAGAATTGTCTGCCTGCGGGTTCTCGCAAGAGCGGCTCCGATGGCTTTCCCTGCCCCATGTCCAGGGTTCCGAGCTCCGCTCCGCCCTGGAAAAATCCGTGCGCGCAATGAGCGACCTGACCATCACCCGATCTGAGGTCGCGGAACCTCTGTTCAAGCGACTGGGCAGCGAAGACTTGTATCTGTTTGCGCCTGTAGTCCGCGGTACCGGCGACATCGACGCCAGGGGCCTACCCGCGGCTTTGGCGGAGTTCTTGAAATCCGCATGGCGCGACCGCGTTTTGCAGCCGCTATCGGGCGACTCCTTCGTGCCCACGTGGCGCCACTCGGAGGCATCCGCCTGGGCAAGTTTATCCAAAGAAGAGCAGGAGAGCCTTGATCGGCTCTTCAAGCAAAAACAAGCAAAAAACGAAATACTCTGGGCAGAACGCGGCAGAAGGCTTTTAACCGTACTGCTGGGGGCCTCGGACATGCTCGCCTGCGCAGAGGATCTCGGTGCGGTGCCGGATTGCGTTCCCGAGGTCCTGGCCGAATTGGGCATTCCCGGACTCAAGATTCCCCGATGGACCCGCTTCTGGAATAAAAACGGCCAGCCTTACGAGCCCCTTGCCGATTACCGGCCCGCCTCGGTATGCGCGGTAAGCGTTCACGATACTTCTACGCTGCGGGAATGGTGGAACAGCGAGGCCGACCGCAATGATTTTTCCGCGGCGTATTGTCCCGAATTAAAAACGGTGCCCGACAAGCTGGATGCGAAAACATCCTATGCGATCCTGCGGGCGCTTGCCCGAAGCGCTTCGTCCATTTTTGTTGCGCAAATGCAGGATTACCTGGATTTATCCGAGATGTTTCGCTCCGCGGATCCGCGCGAAGACCGCGTAAATATCCCCGGGACGCAAACGGACAGCAACTGGACATGGCGCATGCGGCCGACCCTCGAGGATTTATCCGCCGATGCGGAATGGCTCCGCTCCGTCGCGCAAATCGCGGCTCGTACTTGATTTTTAGACGTAGATAGACACAATTAACTAAGTGTTGCGGATTATGCTGCCTAATCGAGTGCTGATATGCTCCTCAGGATTACCCAACCACGAGGCATTGGCCGGCGCTTTGAGAATTTCCCATCCAAGCCTCACCGTAAAATCCATGGACGATCCGGACGCCGCCGCATTGGCGCTGACATCCGCGGAGGTTCTGGCTGTAATAGCCTCGCCGGCCGCCGTAAAACTCATCGGGAATGCCCCTGAGAGCGGCGTGGCCTGCTTTTCCGCGTTTGTTCCCGCTATCGACACCTCGATATCGAACGATTCCGACTGGATACCCATGTCCATCCTGCCCGACGGAAGCTGCCCGACGCTGCAGGCAGCCCTAACTGGATTACTGCGCGGCATGGAGCGCATGCAAAAGCAGTCCGAATCCTACGGACGCCGATACGAGGATCTGGTGCAGGCGCTGCCCGATATCGTTTACGAACTGGATATCAATGACCGCTTCTCGCTCGTCAACGATTCCATAAAGCTGCTCGGCTATACGCCCCAAGAACTGCTTGGCAAGCATTATTCCGCCCTGCTCTACAATGAAGACGTATTGTCCATGGATAGAGAAACGCTTTTGTCCGAATACTCGGGCGAACGTACGGGATTGGCCCTGAGCCCCAAACTCTTCAACGAGCGCCGTGGCATCAACCGCAAGACCAGCGGCCTCGAAGTTCGCCTGCGAAAAAAAAACGCTGAATCCGGTGCCGTGCACGACATGATCGGCGAGGTAATCTCGTACGGGGAAGTATCTGCCGCCGGAACCTACGCTGAAAAAGGCGACGGGTCGCTGAAAGGATCCGTCGGCATAATCCGCGACGTAACCCTCCGCAGAAAATCCGAGGAAATGCTCCGCAAGCTGTACCAGGCGGTGGATCAACTATCGGTCTCCGTGTTCATCGTCAATCATCTTTTTGAAATTGAGTACGTAAACCCGCTGTTTTTCATGCTTACGGGATTCACCCCTACCGAAGTCATAGGTACGAACATTTTCAAGTATCTCGCGGTACTGCCGGAAAAAGCCGCCGAGATGCGCAAACAAATCCAGGACGGCTTGGACCTGCGGGACGAAGTCGTCGTACCCAAGCAAAACGACGGCCAATTCTGGGCCGAGATTTCAGTATCTCCCGTACGCTCGCCCTCGGGCATCATTTCCCATGCCATCGCCATCATCGACGATATAAGCTCCCGAAAGACAATGGAAGACCTATTGCGCAGCACGCGACTGGAAGCCGAGAACGCGACGCTCACAAAAACGAAATTTCTCTCCTCCATGACCCATGAGCTTAAAAACCCCATCACCGGAATCTTATCCGCGGCCAATCTCGTCAAGGCTCAGCCCGAGCAGATAGATCGACGCATGGACAGCATCATCGAGAACGCCCAGGCATTGCTCAGCATGCTCAGCGGCATCCTGGACTACGTGCGTTCGGAAGGCGGAGAGGCGCGAACCCAGAAACTGGTTATTCCGCTCAAGCCGTTCGTGGAAAACTTATGCGCGCCATACATGCTCAAGGCCCGGAGTAAAGGCCTTTCGTTCCAGATCAAGGAAATCAGCGAAGGCAATATCGAAACCGATCCGGATCGGCTGCAACGCGCCTTGACGACTATCGTGGACAATGCCGTCAAGTTTACGGAATCCGGAACGATAGAAATCGCCGCGATAATCGAACGCGAGGAAATGAACGTACCGCATCTATCCTTTACGGTTCGGGACACGGGGGTCGGCATAATAAACTCCGAGAAGGAACAGGTTTTCATACCGTTCAGCCAGAGCCACAAAGGCGCCAGGCCGCATCCGCGCGGCGCAGGGATCGGATTGGCTCTTGCGAGGAACCTGGTGCGGACGCTGGGAGGCGAAATTCGGCTGGACAGCAAAGACGGCCAAGGATCGGTTTTTACCCTCATCGTTCCCGTAGGATCCCCGGTCTCCACTCAAAACGATTATAGTCCCAGTGCCTATGTGGTGCTTCTCGTGGACGACAACGAAATCAATCTCAAGTACCTGAGCACGCTGGTGCAAAATTTCGGATACCGCGTATTAACCGCCAATGGAGCGAGCGAGGCTTTCCGGATTCTCGAGGATCGATATGTGGACGTGGCAATCCTTGATATACAAATGCCCGGATATTCCGGCATAGAGCTCGCAAAAGCCATACGCGCCTATGCAGGCTCCAGGTACTCCCCGAATATGCCCCTGTTTGCCATGACGGCTTTTAATCCGGAAGAAATGGAAGAGATGGGCGATACCGGCAAGCTCTTCCAGGAAGTTTTCGTAAAACCCGTGGATGTTCGCAAGCTTACGGTACAAATCGAGGAAGCCATCATGCCGAGGGAAATAGTCCCCCTCGCGTTCATCAACGCGGCCTTTACCGGCCGGGATTTGGAACAGGTTGCTGCCATGGAAACCCTGGAGGAAACGGTTACGAAAGCGTGTACCGCGCTGCGAAACGTTTTAAAAGGCAACAACAGGGCGCGCATAGACGTCAAGGCTGAAACCGGAAAGATTATCCAAGTATTCAATAGATTCGCCTATAATGGAGGGGTGGAACTTACCAAACTCTTTTTCGAGCATTACACCGATGAAGATCATTCAGTGCTCAACGGACTGATCAATCGGATAGAACGCATGGTGGTTTCGGTATGCGACAAGCGTAAAAATCAGAAAGGTCGAAAAAATGATCGCATTGATAGCTGACGATGATGTTTTTAACCGCGAGTTGCTGAGCAGGATGCTAAAACGCCTGGGCTGGTTGGCCGATGAGGTTTCCGGCGGGAAAGCCGCGGTAAAGGCCTGCGAGGCCGCACGGTACGACGTCGTTCTTCTGGATCTGAACATGCCCGACATGAACGGACAGGAGGCCGCGCGCCGAATCCGATTATTGCAAGATCCTGCCGACGCAGAAGGCAAGGATTCAAAACCGCTCAGAATTATTGCCGTTACCGGGGCTGACAGTATTGATAAAAACATTCCTGGGCTTTTTGACAGTTTCCTGCAAAAGCCCTTTGTCTTGGCCGAACTGCAAGCTCAGCTAAATCAATAAGAGTAACACAGCCCCTATTTCTGTTGATTTATTCCGCGCCCCTTGACATTGTTTCTCGTTTTCTGTAGATTACTCATACAACGACGCAGGGTAGAGCAGTTGGCAGCTCGTCGGGCTCATAACCCGGAGGCCGTAGGTTCGAGTCCTACCCCTGCTAGAAATAAAGAACCGATCCGAAAGGGTCGGTTCTTTATTGTTATAATACTAAAAAAATCCTAGAAACCTGGAATCAGTCCTTCTACAAAAAATCAAATACATAAGTAATTATCCAGTTTTTTCTAAATTCCTATTCGGTATTTTTTTAAGCTGGACTACATGTTTGCATGCACCGATACGGAGAAGCTCGTGAATTGAAAAGTGTTTTCAGGCTATGCCTGGATTTGATGTGATCATACGCCGCATGTAATCACGCGCTGAACTTGGGCCTTCTATCGTGTGAAGGTAAGTATATACCCTATATTTAGTTATATTCATTTTTCGGCTTTTTCCGACATCTTACCGTGTTAACAAATTATGGTAATCTTTTTTCCGTTGTTCTTATATTCAATTTTTTCTATTTTCTGATTTTTTCTTACATTTGCTCTCATTCCACATCACAAAATCAGGTATAGTGGCCACCAATGTCAAGACAGCCTTAACCGCCAAATCCTTATAAACCACAATCGGACATTTTGTAGTGTAGTGTTCAATATGCATCACTTTCCTGCAATGCCGTGTAGTACCATGCCGATCTACTGATATTTAGCCGTTCGCATTGCTCGCAATTGGGAGTGTCATGGCTTGAGCGTAGATCATTCGTCGACGCTGCTGGAATTGGTAATACCTTATTATTTTTTAAGCCAGTCGATCTTTACCGTGTGAAGCACAATTGTCTGAATGAGTTCATCTCTATCTTATTCAACTGCCTTGTCATGATTTGGCGCAGCGGTTGCAAATATATCTGAGCCGGTTTTCAAAGGCTGCTTTTCCCATTTGCCTACAAAGTCGGGATGAGCCTTAAACTGTTCTATGATTTAAAAAATGGTCTTGTCGTCCTTTATAGCTACAAGCACAATCTTGAATTTCTGCTCTTTGTTCCAGTAACCTTTTTTTTCACTCATACGGCGCCACTTAGAGGGCAGCTGCCACTATAGTATACTGTCCAGTTCACAGGGTCCATTATATGGCGCTTGAAATCATTTCCTTTTATCGAGGAGAAATCGGTAAAACAAAAATTGTTCAGCTTAGTCAGTATAAGACATAGATTAAAGGAATTGGCATTGTTTTTTGTTTTCGATTAAAACTGTCTTTCCAATTTCTACTTTCAAATCCGCTCTTGCCAATTCCTCATTTCTGTTTCATACTTTTCTTATCCCTTTCCAGAAAGGAAGCAGTAGAGCAGTAGAATCAACACCTCGTTCCAAGATAGCAATGAAGCTCGAAGCGTTGCAAGTCAAAGCCGTAAAACTCAATGCAGAGCGTCTTGAACTTACGAAATTTGTACAAGTAAAAGAGAGGAAAGCCTCGGTTCCTGCAATGAAGGTTGAAGTCAAGAAACGGTTTTGTCATAGCACCAAAAAACTAGGTTAAGTGCTCAGATACATCTCTATAGTCATTTGCTGTAGAGGCGGTTTAGGTATCAAATGGATAACTATACTTATAAAAAGAGCGTTCAAGTAATCACAGCGTAATTTCAAAGGAGATTAAACATGAATTCATTGAAATTTGAGACCTACTTCATGATGGAGCAGTATGTAAAAGAAAAGGTTGGCTTTTCCCCAAGTGCTGGTAAACCATTATTGGTTGCTAAAGAGTTTCTAAAGCAATACAAAGACTATCTTGCCTGGAAAAAGTTTCCGCCCTTAACCGAGGCTGAAATTTCGGTTGCACATAATCCCCGCTATGTGCATGGAATATTAGATTGTTCGATTGCAAACGGATTCAGCAACACTCTTGAATCGGTCGCAAAATCGTTACCATACACTACTGGCAGTTTCTATTATGCATCGTTATCTGCTCTAAAAAACAATTCAGTGACCATCTCGCTTACCTCTGGTTTTCATCATGCCTGTTATAATAATAGTGGTGGCTTCTGTACCTTCAATGCGCTCATGATCGCGTCAATTCTGCTTAAAAACAAAGGATTGCTTAAGAAAGAAGGTGTTGGAATCATTGATTTCGACATGCACTATGGCAATGGAACCGATGACATCATAAAGGAACTAAAAATCAGCTATGTTAAGCATCTTGGCACTGCAGATATAACGATCAAAGATGATGCTATTGATGAACCCGATCTGTTAAAAAAACTTGAACCACTTAAGAAATGTGACATTTTATTTTATCAAGCAGGTGCGGATATTCATATTGACGATCCACTTGGCGGGAAACTGACAACCGAGCAAATGAAACAGAGAGATAGGCTTATATTCCAATTTGCCAAAGATAATCAACTGCCTTTAGTGTGGAACCTTGCTGGCGGTTATCAAAAGCCTATTGAAATTGTGATACAGCTACATGTGAACACTCTGAAAGAGTGTATAAATGTTTTTGAAGAGGGTCTCAGTAGGAATGGGACAATATCCTTAATTCAAGCTTCCAAGGTAAAAAAACAATTAGAACAATCATTCCCGCTAATAATCAGACTATTTCCCCCAAACATAATCTATATTGAGCCAACAGGATTTCTAGCGACTGAAAATTTAGAAGTCCTTGATGATAAACTTATGCGAATAGATAATATCGAAAACTCAAATATTATTTTCAGCTTCAAAAATTTAAAATCTACGAGATCAAGTACAACTTGGGGATATCTATTTGACCTTACTAAGAACTTAGAGAAACGAAAAAAGAAGTTAATTCTTTGTGATATATTCCCATACCAATTAGAAGTAATAAAAATGTTTGGATTTGAGTCAAAATTTGAAATTCATAATACTTGCAAAGAAGCAATAGAGGCAATAAATGGGTAGTTTAAATCATGTCAATTTAAAGGAATTACCACATACCGCTTTGGTAGAAATCGAGTACAGTGATCCAGTATTTACTGACAAAAAATTATTGAAGCTCATTGAAACAGATTCCATGGGTTCAACTTATGAATCTAATAACGGAGACAAGTCACATCCGGGCTGGCTCTGTCCTGTTTTCTTTTGGAATTTTCAAAAATCTCCAGAACTACTTGATGCAAGAATGGCAAAAGTATAATGAAAATATTATTCTCAAGTGACTTACATGGCGAAATAGATGCATATAAGAAATTTTCCAAACTTCTAAAATCGTATGACTGTGGTGTTTTAGCTGGGGACTTGATGGATGAAATGATCTCGCTAAGAGATGCGGAAAGCTATGGGTTAATAAATCCAGAAGAGCCGGAAGAATTACTTGGGGCAGAGGAAAATGACTTAGATGTATTCACTAAGCGATATCATGACTCATTGCACGACGTAAACTCCGTAAATAGAAAAGGGTTGGAAATAAAGAAAAATATAATAATTGATATTTTAAATCACTCAAAAAAACCCATATTTTATATAACTGGAAATCACGATATTGCGAATTGGATAGATCAAGGGAATTTATTAAATATTGAGTTAAAAAAAGTAATATTTATGAATACATCCTTTGTTGGATACAGCCCTACTAACCTTAGATCACCTGAATCAGAACAACGATCCTTTCTTGCAAATCTTATTCCATTAGTGGATAAAAATACAATATTGGTTTCCCATTCACCTCCATATGGGATTTTAGATACAAATATGTCAAACGAGAACATCGGCAGCAGAGCACTAAGGGATTTTATTAAACAAACCAATCCAATGATAAATTTATTTGGCCATGTGCATGAAAGATTCGGACGCACCGGGAACTTTATTAACGGCAGTTGGTTTTTAAGCAAAAAATTCGTCTCAATCAATACAACTACAAGTAGGATAAGATATATAAATGCAAATAATATATTTTTCAACAATAACATTACTAATAAAAATGCCACAAAGAAAAGATCATGATAATTTGTAAAAATCGACAAAACCACATGCCCCTCCGGGAAATTAACCAGTCATCTTTCCAAGACATAGTATCAAATATATATAGGCATTGCAGCGATACTATTACAAAGGAAGCATTATACGAAACCTTAAAAGATAAAGTCAAAATTGATCTAATAATATGGAGGTCAAACATTTATGAAACAAAACAAAGCTTTCTATTTCCATGAAGAAGTATTCAGTTTATCGATACCAGAAGAAAAAATTGAGTTTATTGGTCGATCTCTTCCGCATTTTCGAAACATTGCCCATCAGCTCTCAAAAAACTATACCATGCATAATCTTAGTCTTAGACGTGAAAATATTTCCGAATATCTAAGAGTACACAGTAAAGATTATCTTGATTCTATACTTATGAAGCAAGCTGGTGAGAATGTATCACTAAAAATAAACTGCGAATGTTCAGGTCTGGAATACGCCATTCCCGGATTTGAATATACCCTCGGTGGTTTATATCAAGCCATAGATTTTGTCAAACAAGATTACAACAGCAGAGTATTTTGTTCAACACTACCCGGACACCATTCATATGCAGATCATGGACATGGGTACTGTTTATTAAACCCAATGTCCGTCGCTGTTAGAAAAGCACAACAGGAGGGTTTTAAGAATATCCTAATCATTGATTGGGATTTACATCATGGCGATGGAACGCAAAGTATTTTTGCCTATGATAATTCTGTATATCAGATTAGTATCCATAGTGCCATAGACTTGTATATGAGCATGATGCGAATCTGGGAGCAAGGAACCACAGAGTTTGCACAAAGCATCGGGCATTGCAATATTCCTGTTCTTGATGCTTTGTATGATGAAAAGTTTATTAAAGAAGTTGAGTTCAAGGGGGAGTATTATAGAGCAGATAGTTGCAAGGAGCAATTTTCCAAAAAACTTAATAATTTGCCATTTAAGCCAGAATTGATTTTTATTTTCTCAGGCTTTGATTCACATATTGATGATTGTGGTAAAAATATCACCGACTGGACTGATTTTGATTATGAATTGCTGACAAAGGCTGTTGTAGATATCGCTAAAAAGCATAACTGTCCTATAATTTCGACCACAGGCGGAGGATATAATGTCGCATCAAGCCTAAGTGCCGCAAAGCACCATATTAATACCTTAATGAACTATAAGGCGTAATGGCGTTATTTAAGCTTATTAGAATGATTTATTGCGAACACTAAACAAACAACGACAGTAAATTAGTTTTGAACAAATATCTATAAGGGAGATGTCATGGATAGAATAAGTGGGTGTATTTTTGGAGGTGCTGTAGGTGATGCTTTAGGCGCACCTCTTGAATTTTATAAAAAATATGACATCTCCACACTTTTCGGCATTGATAAAGTAATTAAGAATATATTAGTAAAGCACCCTCAATTAGAAATTACCGATGATACTCAGATGTCGTTATATACCATGGAAGGCTTAAATAGAGATTATTCTATTAAAAATATGCTGCATTCCTACCATAGATGGCTAGTAACCCAAAAGCACATTTTTAATCAGACTGAGAATTCAATCTATAACAATCTATCAACAGAGGAAATAGCTAAGATAATATCAAATAGTAGTTTGATTAAATCTAAAAAACTATACAAAATTCGTTCTCCCGGAAACACCTGTTTAGAGGCACTATCGACTGGCAGGATTCAAACAGTTGAATTGATATTAAATGATAGTAAAGGTTGCGGGGGTGTGATGCGAGTTGCACCAGTCGGTTTCTTTTTTAATGATGCAAATTCGGTATACATAAACGCTTGCGATATTGCTTTATTAACACATGGACATCCTTCTGGATATATACCCGCTGGTATTTTAGCAACTATTATTTATTATATTAATAACAATGAATCTTTGGTGGGGAGCATCACAAAAGCTATGGATATAGCCTACACGCACAATGGAGATGAAACCAAAGAATCTTTTTATTGCATTACTAGTGCGATAAAACTAGCACTTAAGGGTAAAGTTAATTCAAGGGAAACTGAAGATTCCATTAGATCGGTATATTCAGAAAACAATGCAAAGTATTATACTCCAAAATCAAGAGGAATTGGATGGATTGCTCCTGAAGCCTTAGCATACGCGATATATTGTTCGTTAATTTATAATGGCGATTTTTTAAACTCTATCGAAACTGCAATCAATCATTCAGGAGACAGCGATAGTATTGGTGCTATATGTGGAAATATATTAGGGGCATACTTGGGACGAGAGAATATTAATTGTGAACATATAATAAATGTCATTGATGAAAAGGACATTATAGAATCCTCAATCAAACTATTTAAGCAAGAATTAAAATAATCCCGTATAATATGATTGGCAACTGGAAATGTTTGATTGATATCAGTTTTATTTATAATTTTCTACTGGAAGATTTATAATCGAATGGTTTGATATAATTCACAGGAGATTAAAATGACTAAATCCTTTAGACTCGTAAAAATCAAGAATACCAGGGGGCAATCTACAAGTAAATTAACTCTATCTGAAAGCATTGAATAGAGAAATAGGTGTAGAAGGACCAAAAGGGAGAACATCCTAACCAATTCGGAGGTGGAAGACTAATGAATATTTTCATAAAGACCAAACTTGATTTGTATGCATTCGCAAAACGATTGGCGAAGCATATGGGCGAAAAAACAGAATTGGCTACTTTATATCGGGAAGATTATTTTACGCTTATAGACAGCAGGATTGAAATATCTCCTTCGGATGATGATAGGGTTGCAGATTACACACAAGAACTATCAAATTTCGATAATGCCACCCCTGGATATATTTTCAAATTAATGACATATTTAATAGATAAGTATGACTCCTTTGTGATTCCGGGGATACGCACCAGTGGTTTAATGTTAAATTATAATAAATCTAATTTCCCCAAAAGTCCAACAGAAATGTTGGAACTGATTTCACCATTATTAAAAAAGTGAAATCAAGAGATCTTGAAGAAAGTTTATTCGATAAAACAAAAGATGATTTAGGGTGATTTAGTTAATTCTCTTTTTACATGTCATTGGAGGATTTGTATGGAGCATAGATTTTATAGAAGAGAAAATGACGGCTTAGTATTATTTATACTCAAAAAATATGCAGGTGAGGAAACGGGTTCAGGAAAACCTGGAAGATATAGCATGGAAATACATGCTGATGAACGCCATAAATGAGAAGAAATTACTGATGCTTGTTTTAGTAAGGGAAATGGCAAGGTATTTATTATTTCTGTTCGCAGCAGAAGACAATCACCAGAATTTCATAGTTTAACAGAAATAACTCCTGACCCATGGAGGATTGAACATGTAAAAATATATTTCTTCTCCCCCTTCAATCTTATCGACATTGAACGCAACACTGAAGCTGTAAGTTTATAATAGGAGCTTGAGACCATGGCTAAATCCTTCAAACTTGTTAAAATCAAGAAAATCATGTGGGCAACTTACAAGGAAATTAACACTACCCCATGGTATAAAGATCGAAACCAAGATTTTTTCATGATTTCATTTTTTGACATTCTCAACTCCTTTTATCCAGAAAATGCCCATGTTGTTAATTTAACTATATCAGATGAAGCCATATCCGATTACGATTTGAAGTTAACAAAGTCTACAGGCAATATATATGTCGACGAAGATAATAAATCACATACCATGAGTGAAAGAGAATTAATGAAGTTTTTGGGAACAGTTCCACCTGTTATGTACATTGCCGTTCAATTAGATTCAAGAGGCAAGAAATTAACCGAAAAAATAATAGAGAAATAAAAATGATTACAAAGGCAATCTTTATAGGTGATGTTCACGGTGAGTTTCAAAGACTAGAACAAATCATCTGTTTCAATAAAAATAATCTTCCAATGTTTTGTACAGGAGACATTCCAATATCTGCCATCAATGGTGAGGCAGATGACAGTATAGAAAAATGCATAAAACTCTTAAAAGAAAACAGTGTCGCTACAGTAAAAGGCAACCATGATAGTTGGCTAAATAAAGATTTCGACTTTATATCAAAGCTTCCATTAACACTTGATATAGCTACATCGGCAGGAAAAGCACTTTTCTGTCATGGCATTGGCAACAATTACATGAGTAAAATCAATCCCGATGACTATGGTTATGCGATTGAGTCTAATGACGATTTACATAATATCATTAAAAGCAAAGACTACAAGTTCATCATAAATGGACATTCGCATAAAAAAATGATTAAAAAAGTTAGCAATATTGTAATAATAAATGCAGGATCGTTAAAACATGATCCCGGCTTTATTATTGCTGATTTTTTATACAAATCTGTAACGTTTTTAAAATTTTCTGATTTGGAAATATCCATCGAGAAATCAGAAAGTTTAGAATGAAGAAGAATAGGTATCGTTACGAATTAAAGATGAAATTATTGTGGTAGAAAAAATTATTGATTTCTTAAAATTGCATGATTGCTTTAAGTAGTGTAATAACTGAACTAAGGGATCAATATTTGACAGGAGGTTGAATATGTATAATAACATTATCATCTTAACAGGAGCCGGTGTCTCTAAAGCATCTGGTGTCAGAACCTTTAGAGGGACTGGAGGACTCTGGAATGATCCAGAAAATGAAAAATATTCTAAAAGCGAGCTATTCAAACAAGAGCCCTTGTTGATTTGGCAGTTTTTTGGAAAAATGAGAAAAGAAATCCAAAATGTAAAACCAAATGATGCTCATTATGCATTAGCAAAACTGGAAAATCATGCTCCTTCAAATTTTTTATTGCTTACTCAAAATATAGATGGGCTACATCAAAAAGCAGGAAGTAAAAATCTTATTGAACTACATGGCAATATTTTTACTACAAAGTGTTCAAATCCAGAGTGTAATTTTAAAAAACCTGAAGATTATGACACATACGAAGAACACATTCCTATATGTGGCTTATGTGGATCAAATTTAAGACCTGCAATTGTATTATTTGGAGAATATTTAGATACTTTTAATGAGCATCGAACTAAGGTTGCACTAAGAGATTGTGATTTATTTGTTTCAGTTGGAACATCTGGGACGGTAGCTCCAGCTTCTAATTTTGTCAGAGGTGCAGAATATGCAGGGGCTGAAACCATATTTATCAATACAGAACCTACAGATAATACATATTTTCAAAAACAGATTATCGGAAATGCAGAAGATGTATTGCCAAAATTTGTATTGGAAATCACAAAACAGGAGGTATAATAGCTATATGAAAGTGTTTTACAACAATAATCAAGTCGCTATATACAATACAGGAAATTTCTGTAGAAATTCAGAAAAACCAATGCTTCTTGTTAAGGCACTTCTAAGCAATCCTTCAATTCAAATAATCTCCGATTGGAATCCACTAACTCCCGAGGAGATTTCTGTTTCTCATGACAGAAAGCATGTTGACAGTATTCTAAATTACACAGAGAATAATGGATATGGCAACACCGATATGCAACTTACCGATGCAACTCCTTGGGAGTTGGAGAGTTTCTATCATGCAGCGTGTGAAGCTTTTGTTTCAAAAACTGTTACATTGTCACCTTCTGCGGGATTCCATCATGCAGATTATTATGAAAGCTGGAATTTCTGTACCTTTAATGGACTGACTATCACAGCGATTTTGCTTAAAAATGAGTTTAATCCGGATAAAATTGGTATAATTGATTTTGATTGTCATTGGGGAAATGGAACGGATTCAATTATTGAAAAATTAAATTTATCATATGTAACCCATTACACATTTGGTAAATTCAAAAGAATCATTCGAAAAGGCATTGGGTTTGACCAGTGGCTGGCTGATTTACCAGCAATACTTGAAGATAAATTTTCAAGTTCCGATATTATCTTCTACCAAGCCGGGGCGGATGCACATATAGATGACCACTTTGGCGGCGAACTTTCCACAGAGCAAATGATACTTCGTGATAAAATTGTTTTTGAATTTGCAAAAAGTAGCAATATTCCACTAGTATGGAATTTAGCGGGAGGTTATCAAGAACCTTTAGATAAGGTGATACTATTACATCTGAACACGCTTAAAGAATGTATTGCCGTTTTTGAGTAAGCTCTATGACTTTTTTTGAAATGAATAAATATTGGGAAGATTGTTGTATTCATTATAAAGATGGTAATCCTTGGCTAATAGAACCTTCGAAAAAACGGGTTGAAATAATGCCATTATGTCATCTATAGTAAATACAACTGATTATGATTTTAGTAAAAGCTTGTGTGCAAGAATGTATATGACTTCACTTGAAAAAAACATCATGGTGGAATTCAGACTTGAGAATGAGCACTTGAAGATTAACATTCAGAAAAATTTTATTACATTATTTGAAGATGAGGATGCAAGCATTAGAAATGCTATGAATAGATTGGCAATATTTTTGGAAGAAATAAAATTATAGAGAAATTTGGTATAAGAGAGTCGGTTTAAGTCATATTAATTTGAAGCAAATGGTGAATGCCTATTCGGGTACCAATCAGAATATTTCGTTTTACTGGTATATGTTTTCTCTAACCAACTACTTACCCATGAAAGCGGATAAAGCCATCTAAAATCATCTTCTATCAATAGTTCTAACAGTGGACTTGTCTCATGACAACTACTGCTTATGTTTCCTAGTTTTCGGTCATTTTCCTTTTTTATACTCATTATTTTATATGCATTTTCTTCTGGGTTCACGTAAAAATCATGAAAAACTGATCGTATTTCTTTCGCAATCTGAATATCATGACCTATTTGATCGGATTTAATCAGAACAAAAACAAACAATATCTTTTCCAATTTTTCTTTTATAATATTATTTGATACATAATGTAAGAAATATTTCTCGCCAGGATTAACATATTTAATACCTTGTCTTTGTGATTTATCAAATATATATTTTTGATTGTTTATATCTTCAATTCCAAATATAATCTCATCATTACAGGAAAAATAAAAAAGCAACACTTGCTCTGGGTTTGTCAAATTAGTAATTATCATTATTCCCCCATGGTAAATAGAGATTCAATAGCTTTTTATATAACTTATAAATAATTTTCAGTTGCAATTCTCCTCACGTAGTGTCCATCAAATTTTAGCTCAATTTGCTAACTAGAAATTCCAAAGTAACATATCTTCTAATTCTATTAATAGTCACTCCTCTTCCTCGATCACAAGCAACTCCTCAATATCAGCTTCCAATTCTTTTCTTATACCAGCCCAATCATATTCTATTCCTTGTGAAACGCTTGAAGCCAAATAAACCATCTCTGGAAGCACCAAAGCTGTTAGATATCCTCCGCTACCACACCCAGTATTGATATTGATCCTATTTCCACATACAACAGGCTCGCTAACAATCATGTGACCGTGAATTACAGTTTTATTAGTTATACTGTAGTAATTATTGTCATAGCGAGTCCATAAATAATCAAATTCCGTTTGTTGATCCAAGGGTTTTGAGACATCTAATCCTGCGTGTACAAAAATATATTTTCCGGCCGAATAAACAGGAAATAGCGAATTGTTGATCCAAGAGAATGATTCTTTGGATATCTTCGCCATACCCAGCAACTTATCTAAATCATCTGGATTATGTCTTGCTCTATTTAATAGCATTTCCTCATGATTTCCCTTTAAGCAAATTGCGTTGAGTGAAGCGACTTTTTTACAGACATATTCTGCATCAGTGCCACGATCAATATAATCACCCAAAAAAACAAAACTATGTGTAGGATATGTTTTTGCTTTTTCGAGTATTTCGTCGAGTTGTTTTTGACATCCATGAATATCACCTATTGCGATTATATTGTGCATAAACCTCTTCCTTCAAATTTTAAGTTGTACATAGCTTTTCAATAATTGCAGTAAATCAATTTATTTTCCGCTATCTTATAAGACACCTTATGTATACCGCTTATCAAGCTACAGTCCAGTCCCTCGGTTGTATGAAATATCGAATGTTTAATGGACAGCGAGTCACAAATGTTTTTAATTACACTATTACTATCTTCAAATACATTCTTCCTGTTTACCGCATCACCATCATCATATTGATAAGCATAATGTCCATAAGTAATAAATATTGCCATTTTTACTTTTCTATCTATTTTTCTAATTATTTCATATAACCATTCTTTATTATTTGAATTCTCGAAAAATAAACCTATAAAAACAAAATCATTAAAATATAGAATTTTGTTATAAATGTTTCTTAAATTACTTGATACTTGATCTGGTAGATTTATCTTTGAATTTAAAAAGAAAAGTATATTTCTATTTGAAGCTGTAAATATTGTTAATATTTCATTAAGTTTATGTTCAAATATAACTCCTAAATATTTACAATAACCAATAGCTATTTCATCATATCCAATGGACTGCACAAGAAAAAGACCAGTTGCAAGATTTCTATCCTGCTTAAAAATTTCTGCATTAACCATATAATTTCTAATATACGAACGAGCTTCGTTTGTATCAAATATTTTATGGTTGCTAACATCCAAAAAATCATGCACGTTTCCAGAAATTATCCCAATATCAATATTTTTTACAGCCAAGGCATTTGCAAAGGAAGTATATCTTGCAATTTCACCTTTAAATGACGAGCCAAATAACACTTTCACAGATTCACCTCTATATATTTTTTCGTAATCTGCAAGTTACCATAGATCACCAAGTTCTTCTAAGGAGCAATTTTCAACTTCACAATATCGTTTCAATAATTAAATTATAGATTCACCATTTTGCTTTATATGTTCATTATTTCTAGTATAAATATATTCAAGAGACAATGATATCTCTGTTTCCATATGGATTATCTCGAATGCACATAATCCGATAATTGAATCTGCTTTATAAGCAACAAGGTAATCATAACCTAAAATCGCGTTTTTATTAGAAATCATATATTTATAATATTTCGAATATACTCCACCGCAATAATATAACCGAGTTAGATTTTTCGATTCTTTCAATAACCGATAATGATCGATAATATTTCTTTTTTTTAATACTAAATCTGTGTTTTCGATTTTGCAAACATCAAGTGATTTCAAATTTTCGGCTCCTATTACTTGATCATTGGCTTTTGCAGCACCACAAAATAAAAATAAAAAACAATAGCGAGAAAAATTACTCCGATCAATATTAACATGATGCTTCCTTTGAATATTTTGATTCAGAATCAAATATTCCCAGAATAACCAAAAACCTTTAATCAGCTTCCTCTAACCCTTCATTTTCCAGTTCACATATATCTGACTTTCTTCTGCTTTTCCAGTCCCGCAAGACCTCCATTCTTTTTGATCGAAGTGCAGTGCAATATAGCCAATCTATCATCCTTAATATGCTTTCATGGGTTAATGCATAGGTCGAACGAGTATCAGTTTTTCGATCACTTTTTCTTCACTCGTGAGAATAAGGTACAGTACAAGCATCCCATACCTGTCGCCCCCCCAAAAAAACAAAGCAATACTATCCTTTTATATTTTTCAAAAAATCGTTTCACAGCTTTTCATCCCGCAGCTCAGGTATACGCTTTGGCTTTTTAAGTTCAAAAAGTATTATATCAAATAGATCAAAGAACTCATGGCGTAATATTTTCCCAATGCTCTTTTTAAATATTCTTCGTATTTTTTCATCAGCCTGAGTTTTCTTGAAAATCCAATGGGGGTTTCCTATCGAAACAAAGACTGCATAATTAAAATTATGTTTTCGGCAATCTCGCTGAAGATCGTTTTGGGAATATATTTCTACTGTGTCAATCATTTATTAATGCTTTCATAACTCCAATTTTTTCTACAAAATATAAATAAAATCGCTTTATCTAAGAACCCTTCTCTTCCCACCTCTTAATTATTAAATAAAAGGTAAGTCTTTTAAGCTTTAACTCTTGTGCTACATCCGTGGGGTTGAGAGTTCAATCTTCCATTGATTATAAACCATCCCCCAATTTTTTGGAAACTCTTTTGTGGGACTTCCAAGCTTTTTAACCTTTGTTTTTGCAAATTCTATGTCTTCTTTTGCCAGGAGCGGATGTTTTGCCGTTCCAATTCGGCGAAAGCTCCGAAGAGAGTAATGCTAAACCGTCCTTGAGCTGAGGTTGTATCGATGTTTTCTATATGAGAAATATAGCCGACTTTTTTTGATTTATGCTATCGATGATTGATAGCCAGTCTCTCGTATAGCTCACAATGCAACTAATATCGGAAACCACGACCGTATCGCTTTCGCGTGCGTAGTCGAGAAGCTTCTTGAGCTCAGGTGGGTTTGCGTTGTTTCCACTGAGTTTGTCTACAAAGAGGCGATCTACGCCAAGCCCCTTCGTTGCGTCATCTTGGCGATCTGTGGACAGAGTTGAAGTCGAGACCCGTGTATACCTTATTCATGCCATGTGTCAAAAACCGCATCTAATAATAGTATAGCGTCAGGAAGTTGGCACGTAGATTTTCTGACAGGGATATTTGAAGCGCTAAGAAGGTAGGCAATGTTGATGGGAAAATTAAGAAATATTTAATATGCAATTAGCTATTATACGAAATGGTTGATTTAAAATGCATCTTGGACGAAGAAATATCCTTATCTAGATCAAAATAACCCAAATTAGTAGAATGAATATAGGGAACTTTATACTAATTATGGAATTAATATTATTTGCTGGAATTGTCTATATGTATTATACTAATTTGACGCATGTTTAGACGCACTCTTCGTATATAGATATTTGAATCTAACTTTTATACGATATATGAAATCTATTATTAAGGAATACTTATGCGAATCAGAGCCTATGCTATCGCTTTGCTAATTGTAATTTCGATTAGTAGCTGCGTCTCATTATCACCACCCGATACAGTTAATAAGATTAATGTTGATAATGTAATGTTTCCAAAATTTTACTGGGATCAACCATTAGCCGAATTAATAGCCTTGCTTGGTTCGCCACTTACCACATCTGGTCAATCAGATGTAGTAACAGCATATTACTTTAAAGGATATAGTAAAATAGAATTCCCTAATGTTATATGCTGCACTGTGACTTCTTCATCTAAGTTGCTGAGAAGTATAAGTATATTTATATTATCTCAACATGAGGATAATCCACAATTGTATTTTAACGAATATTTAGAAATTGAAAAATATATTAATTCAATCTATGGGATAGCATCTAAAACCGAAACCTTTTCACTAAATAAAGAACCGAAATACAATGGAGAAGAATTATTGAACCAAAGACTAACTATGATTACTAACTTTGAACTTGCTAATTCAGTAGTAATACATACTATAATGTATGATGAAGAACATATGAACCATGTTATGGCATGGGGCGATAAAAGAAGCCAGACCATGGAAGAGACTATTGAGATATTTAAAAATACTAGTTTCGCAGTTTTATTGAAAGGCAAGAAGAAATAAAAATATCTAAAACATGGGTCAACCGTACAATGCTATTATCATGATTACATACAGTCTCCGGGCTCGGTTCAAATCGCGTCAAAGCCGGAGTACCAGTTAAAGGAATATTAGATTCAATCCTTCGGGATAAAATAAATTATAAAGTAATGAAAAGACCTTTTTGAAATGCAATAGCAATCTTATGCGTAACAGTACTATTAGTATCTTGTAAAAAGCAAGGGTTAATGCAAGATCGATTATTTGAAAAGTGAGGATTATAGATGCGTATATTATTCGGATCAGATTTTCATGGAAATATCAAAGCATATCAACGATTCGCTGAATTAGTAGAAAATGCTGATTTCGGAATTCTAGGAGGAGATTTGAATACTGGTTTCACACCAGACGAATTTGAACAAATAAGAGAAAAGTATGGCATTGAAGACGATGATCTAATTGAAGAATTACATTCGGAATTCGATTACTTACCAATAAGCCCTAATAGCAAATTAAATAAAGCATTCAAGGAGAAGGAAAAAGAATATAAAGAAATATTAAAAAAACCAAATAAGAAAATCTATTTCATTATGGGTAATGATGATGGTATTGTAGGTGGCGCATGGGATGAAGATGAAATATTTAGTAATGTAAACATGAAGCGGATTGACATTGGTATGGTAAACATTGTTGGCTACCAATATACACTACCATTTGTTGGTGGTCTTTTTGAAAAACGAGAAGAAGAACAGCAAAAAGATATGAGTAATATTTGGAATCTTGTTGATGAGTCAACAATTTTCGTATCACATGGTCCAGCTTATAAAGAAAATGATATGTTGCATAATGGCTTAACTGGGAACCTAAATCGAATAGGTGGCAAGGCTTTAAGAGGATTAATTTCTGAAAGAAAGCCAAGATACCATCTATATGGACATTACCATCAGAAATATGGCATTAGAAAAAACTCCATAAATGGCTCATATCCAATATCAAGAAAATTCATCATGATTGATCTGGAAAAATCAATAGCGAAATGGCTAAGTTAGATTTACAAACGTTTCAAGACTATGAACCTATGTTATGATTATTTGCTCGCTTAATTAAGAGCAAAATACATTAAGGAAGGATGAGGCAAGTCAGGCAGATATTATGACAACTGATATTTTAAGGAAGGAAAACAGATCATGAAATCTGAGTTCGATAAAAACTATAATACTATAATGCTAAACGCCAACTACTTAAATAACAAAATTGCTGAAACTAATTATTTTGGGGAAGAAAATAAAATTTTCCTAAAACTTACGAATACTAATCATGATTTTATTGATTTCGAAATTATTTTTCATATAATACACGATTTATTTGGAACAAAGTCAATCTAGCTTTTTGGAAGAGCATAAATGAGATTCAGAAAAATTTAGAAAAAAATATTGGGAAATCGATTAGTAAAAGTATTGTAATAATTGAATACTATACCGATAAAAAGAAATCAAAGAGTTTAATTTTGAAAATCAAGCGTCTTTATGACCTAATAATCGAATCAAAATCTGGAAAAGACTTTCTGACTTGATTCTACAATAATAGGAAACTGGATACTGTTCTTAGGTTAGAAAACGATCGTTTCAATATTTACAATGTCAAATTCCATTTGATGATATTGGATATTAAGCGATTAATAATAATTAATGATTTAGAGGGACATGCATTTGGGGATAAGCTCATTATCAAAATTAGTATTATAATTAAGGAGTTATGCTCAAATATTGATTACATATTTAGATATGGCGGAGATGAGTTTGTCATACTAATTCCCCATAAAGAGGAATCTCAGGTTAAGGAAATGGCTGAAAAAATCCTTGAAAAGGTAAGAAAATTATCGACAGCCCAATATGGAGTAGCATTAAGTATAGGAATTTCAAACACAAATGAAAAAACAAAGAATCTTACCGAACTTTTAGAAAGAGCAGATATTGCAATATACACTGCAAGCAATAAAGCCACTATGAGTAATGGAATTATAGAGTGGGCATTTTAGTTAAGTATTTTTTGAAACTTAGGCGATACAGCTTCTTACTTGGACATTTAGGACACTAGGGTTGCTTAAAAGTTAATCGATATAGATGATTTACGATGAAGGAGTAATTATGAATACTAGAATTGGATTGATTGCTATGTCGCTGTTCATTCTCGGCAGCACTCTAATTACGCAAGAGAGCCTGAGCGATCAGGTGACAACCTACTACTTTCAGACAGTGAATCTTTCAAGAGATGGTAATATCAGAATTGAGGTTACCCCAGAGAGTCAGCAAAAAAGGGACGGGAAGGTAGTTGTCGGCGTCCGATTTGATATAGTTAAAGACAACGTGCTTGATCCAGTATTCACCGTCGGAACAGTGGGTTCTGGCGAGAATATGGATACGGCATTTCGAACCGCCCTAGCTGAATGGATGTTCTTTTTCGGGGACCCATTTAAGAACTACACCAACAAAATTGATGCCAAGCAATTCAATGACTACGACCTATTTTTCTCAGGAAAGAAAGCACAAGGAGAGCAGTCAGACCGGCTATCTACCTTCATAATCCCTGACGAACAGTGGAATGCACAACTTACCCGCCTGATTCAAGACGATCAATTATTCAAAAAAGGAGCTGTTAATACTTCAATGATTCTTGTCATTGTTCAGAACGGAAAATTCGTCGGGGAATGTAGAATCAATGGAGTAGTAAGCACAAGTTTCTTAAACAGTATTGAGAAAAGTGGATTGTTCATTACCCTCGATTCAATTACTAGCCTTCTCGTTAAACAATATATAATTATTGCACCTAGGCGAAATTAAGTTTTGGCTTCGTTTACTGTGTGTTTTAAGAATTCTGATCTTCTGGTGTCTGTAGAAAAGGAGGAAACTACATTAAAAATTCGGCTCCGACAAGGACTATAAAAAATAGTTTCGAAACTAATCAGATGGTGCATTAAAGCACCAATATTCTGTCAAAAGGATGTTTTTCAATTCTGTTCAATCTCATAGATTATCCAGAAAATCTGTAGTAGACTAGTTTGAAAAATTAAAATTACCTTGAATAACTGATTATTCAATATACTATAGGGAGAACCTTAAATGAATATGGTAAACTACAAGATTCTAAGAATCAGAATGCGTATTCGAAGGGCATTATCTTCTATAATCCCTTTCCTTGCAAAGACGACAAAAATATTCAAGAAACCAATAGTGAAAGCATATAAGGATTCTGAAGGTTGGTTTATTTCTGATTCAAATGGATTTTCCAAAGCTCAAAACCAACTTATTGGAGGAGTTCCCGAGCTTATCGAACACTTTGTTGGCGCTTCGACTAAGATAATGATTAAATATAGCTCAGTAAAATTTCAAGATGCCATTACCTGTGATCTGATTGAAACCAGACCAAGTGGTTCAACGTATCGATATCACGAGGGCAATGTTGACTATAAATTTTGGCTTTGCCCTGTCTTCTTTTGGTATTTCAAGAATCCTCCGAAAACTCTATTTGTGTTAATAGTTGACGACTGCTAGCTCCATGCAAAAGTACTTAAATGATTTTATCGCAATGTTCGCTTTTTGATTTGGCAGGGCACGACTATTATCGCAGTTCCCCATTACAAGATAGCATCATTGGACTTATCTTGGAGAAGCATAGTAATGCATCTCGCAGTGACTATGACTTAAATCTTTATGGAGGTTTTGCAAAATGACTGAAAATAAATACAGTTTAAAATGCATTACCACTGCTTATAAACTGATCAATCATCCAGAAATTGCCTTGTTAAAGATAGTAGGTTCATTAGACTTATTTTCTAAAGGAAACTGGTTTAGCAGAATCGAAAAACTAAGCAAAGTTGGCTATAAAAAAATTATACTCGATTGCAATGAAACTTTTGTTTACGATCATATTGATCCATTTTTCACTAACCTTAAATTTCCTAAAGATAGCAATCTTTGTTTTGTTATTTATGCCAAAAAAGAATCGACAATAGTCAAGAATTACTATGATGGGATTCTTGGTGGAATGTTAAATTTCGTACTTGGATCAATGCAAGAGTGCATAGGTTACTTAAATAAATACTAATGTGAAGAAGTAAATACGAACCTTAACAAATCAGGTTTGCGCTAATGATAAGCCGACCCTGCTGAGAATATTTTAGGTTTATAAAAAGTGGTTGAATACAAACCAATATTTTTTGACTTCTTGAGAGGAGAATAGATATGAAAGCACGACAAACTCTAATAGCAGTATTATTAGGGGTTATTACAGGTTATATAATTTGTTTCGCAGTATTTCTTGGATTTTTATTCCTAAATACTATCACTGCTGTTGACCTCAATACATTGGTTTGGACATTTTATTTATTACTTATTTTGATATTGATCCCTATTGTTATTCTGTTTATTAAGAATGCGAGAAGTAAAAAAACAACATTTGCGAATGTTTATTGGCTGTCTTCTATTGCTTTTTCATTAATTGCTGGGATTACCGGGATTACATTACCAATAGTTGATTTATTTTTAATAGTTGCGATAAACAAAATATTATGAAAATGGTTAAGCCGAATTCGAGATTACATGCTTTTATAAAATACAATTCAAGGAAGATTCAGCCAGATTCGCTCTTTGCCATGAATTATTATTGCATTGACCATAACACAAAAACCTATCACATTTGCTTTTATAGATTTAGTGAATATTAGGTTGACGCTACATATATAGTGGGATTATTATAGAGGGCAAATGAAAATCTTATTCACAACCGACATCCATGGTGATATGGAGACATATCAAGCCTTCTCAGAAAAATTGAAGGACTTCGACATTGGTATCATTGCTGGTGACTTGATGGAAGAATTCCTGTCACCTAATGATGCTATCGCATTTGGCTTGAAAGACAAAGAACTAATCGAAGAATTGCATGGCGAGGAATTTGACGAAGTTGTTGAAATGGATAAAGCCATAAAAAATGCACTCCATAACAAGAATTCAACAAATAGAAAAGGATTGGAAATTAAGAGAAAAAAAATAATAGAGACTCTCGAAATCGCACAGCGACCAATATACTACATTCGCGGTAACCATGATATTGCCGATTGGGGTGATACAAAATATATAAAAAATATTGAAAACAAGAAAATAGATTTAGGAACAATAAGTCTATTTGGTTTGAAAGAAGATTTTAGATTGGCAGTAAGCCAATTTAGGTATTCAAGTAAAATAGCAAATTGCATTGATAAGGGTACAATTTTAGTTTGTCATTCTCCACCATATAAAATAATGGATATTACGAAAATGGTGCGAAGGAGGGATCATAAAGTAGTCCTTACACATGTTGGAAGTAAAAATATTCTTAAAATAGTAAACAAAAAGCATCCCCTGTTTTGCCTTTGCGGTCATGTACACCAAGGAATAGGTATTAACGGTAACATCATTAATGGGGGATGTTACAGGCATAAGAAATTTGCAAGCATCGATACAGAAAAAAGCAAAGCAGAATTTATCAACTGGTAAGGCTTTAAGATTGTCCTAAGATTGGCATTAACTGAAAATAGTTATGTTACGATTATTTACTTTTGTTTTCTTAATTCATACTAAAGCAGCTTTGATGTTAAAATTATATATGGCAGGCTTGATCAATCAATGGTAATATAAAAACAAAAAATGTTTTAGTATTACCCAAGAATGGTGCTTTTACAGATTCTGTTTTTTCTTAGTTGTGTAGATCAGCAAAATTCATATCCAAAACAATAATGGGTGATACACTATCAGTTTGAATAGTCATTTATGAATTGATTGAATTAGTGTTGGATTGAACTATATATGAGGTGCATATGTCCATATTTGCTATTGGTGATATTCATGGATGTTTTGACTTATTAGATAAAGGGTTTGAAGTAATCAAAAACCGCGCATCTCTAAATGATAAAATAGTCCTCCTAGGGGACATAATTGATTCTGGCAGTGATACAAAAAAGTGTATCGATCTAATACTTGAAATGAGTCAAAAATATGAAGTAATCGCAGTCAAGGGAAATCATGAAGAATGGATGCTACAAACAAAAGATGATTATACCAGTCACTCATGGATAATTAGTATGGATGGATTAAAAACCATTAAAAGCTATTCTGAAAGTGTAGAAGAAGAATTGAAAAGTGAATTAAAAGCAAATGGAATTGCAATAGTAAATGATCACGTACCAATATCGTATGATAAATTTTTCAAGGTGTTACCAAAAGCACATTTGGATTTCATAGAAAACATGAGAGACTATTACATTGAAGGAAACTACATATTCGTTCACGCAGGGATATCAACAGAATATAAAGATCTTGACAAAATGGATAGGCACAACATGAGATGGGGATTTGAAGGATTTCCGGAAAAATACCACGGAAATAAAATAGTTGTATATGGTCACTGGAGCAATAAAGCAGTAATAAACGGCAACCAAGTGATTACATATCAATCCAATAACACTATCTGTATAGACACCCAAAAACATAACGTGCTTACAATATTTATAGCTCCAGAAAATAAAATAGTGCAAATTACGCCTAAAAAGCAAATCTAATAAGTTTTAAATCTGTTATTTTAAAGCCATCCCAGTTTAGCAAACATAAGATTGACGCCTCAACTAAAAGCGAATATAATCTTATTTCAGAGAAAACCAGGAGCATATATGCAATATCGAGTTCATATTAAAAGGTTTGGCAATGGATTTTGGTCATTTCATACCCCGAGATTTGCATATCCTCAACTTCCAGAACGATCAATATTTGACAATGCGCTCGTTGCAGGAATAGATGACATGTTGTTGGAATATGAAAAGAAATATGGAAAATTTGATGTGATTTTCAGTGACACCAAGATTGATTGTGAAAATATCGATTTTATGAAATTGACGTGGGTTCGCGGGGATCGGTATGATTCTCAAAAAGGTGGCAATTGGTATGCTAATTCCGAAAATAAAATCGGATGGCTTTGCCCTGTTTTATTTGATTATTTTAACCCCTGCCCTGAAAATATTTTCATATTTTTAGTAAAATACCAGCAAACCAAAGATAGCAGGCTTACAATAAAACAACTCTTCGAAGAATTGAAAACCAAGTTACTTAAGAATAGCGTTGGATTTTTAGAATCTGTGGAAGAGTAAAAGTTAATAATACTATTTGAACCTGAGATTAAATATGGGAAAATTTGTCTGAAGGCATTGAATTATAGGCCATGTTCGAGGAAATACTTTTAAATTATGGAGATTAGATGAATCCCTCTTATCCAAGCATTAAACAAGCGCTATTTTTACTATTTTGCATAGTGACAATACAGACAATAATTGGTGTATTTATAACGGGTTTACTTCAAGCTCTCAATCATGAAATAAATAATTCCGCTTTAGCCGGCTTTGCTGATACGATTACACTAGGGTTGATTATTTTTAATGCTCAAAAATACTATGAATACAGCTTTAGCAAACTATATTCATTTAAGCTATTTAACCCTTTATATTTAATTCCTATAATTCTTGTTACTTGTGGGTTTTCTATATTACTATCCGAGTTAAATAATGTCATACAATTTTTCGTTCCTATTCCACCTATGTGGAGAGAGATATTTACTTCAGTTGGCAGCACTAAATCTGGAATGATACCTTCTATCCTGACTCTTTCTATTATTGCTCCACTAACTGAAGAGTTATTATTTCAAGGATTATTTCTGAAAAGCTTTCTAACTAAAATGACAAAATCGAATGCTATTGTATTATCTTCGCTTTTATTTGCAATTCTTCATTTAAATCTCTGGCAATTTGCAGGAGCATTTTTAATGGGAATATTATTGGCAAATATGTATATTGAGTTCAAATCCCTTTTGCCATGCTTGATCGTACATAGTATATATAATTTTCTACCAACATTATCCAGAGATATTCTTAGTATTAACATTTCTGGATACTCTTCACATACTCAATCATCACAATTTCAAACAATTCGTTTGACTTAATTGAGGTGATATTGATCTTAGCATCTGTTCTTTCCTATATATTTTTTGAGAAGTTAACTGTAAAATTTAGGAGGACTTAAATTGGCAGTTTCAGTTGAAGTAAAAATAGAAGAAGATAATATTCATTGTCTTTTAATAAGAATTAGCGGTGTATATAAATACGGATCAGAAGGAAATGAAGATGCTGGGTATTTAGGGAAAATGATTCAAATTGGCGAGATTATTGGAACTTGCAAAAAGAATGGGTTAAAAGGAATCATTGTTGATATGCAATCACTATCCTATTCTTGGGGTAATGGAATACATATCTTCCAATTTGAATTATTTCGAAACATAATTCCTATTGCATATGTTACTGGAGCGAAGTGCATCGAAGGCATAATGAGTCTGTCTAAATTATCAAATATCATGGGAAATATTGAGTCAGCTATCTTTCCATCCATGAAAGAAGCGGTTGAGTATATTAACAAAAGGAGTTTTTCATGATCCCAAACACAAAACTTCGAGCCGTATTTGACAAGACCAGCGGGCATTGCCATTTCTGCGGCGATGGATTGGTTTTTGAAAAGTACGGTATAAAGGACATTAACGACCTTATGGGAGCATGGGAATCAGACCATGTAATCCAGCAAGGCAAGGGTGGTTCTAAAGATGACGAGAACTGTCTACCAACCTGTGTTCGATGCAACCGCCTTAGGTGGCATAGAGACGGAGACAATCTGCGGGAGTTATTACTCCTTGGGCTTGTGGCATTCGATGAGGTTAAAAAGAAGACTACTACAGGGAAGAAGATTGAGGAACTAAAAACAAAGCGCCTTGAGGCTAATATCAAGAGGAGAAGAAGTTCGCCAAGTGAAGAGGCGGCAGAATAGAATATTGCTACATTCGCTTCCCATGCAAGTGGATATCGCTTTTATAGTAGAACATGGTCTTAGGGTTGGTGCATCAGGAGCAATAACAATAAGGGCAGGGAGATACTCTGGAAACTCCAAAGGGAAAAAGATTATTTGAAAGGTTTCGGAAAAGGTCATGTAGGCGATAACTGAAGCGTAAATCGCTTCTAAAAAGCCCTATGCAGATTTTCCTCAGGATGCTGTTCGTAATTCGTTCCGATATGCTGTTGGAAAGCTATATATGACTGGAAGTGTCAACACTGGATTTAAATTTCCGAAATTCATCGGTTTGCGAATTTCGCTTTTTCAGGCTTCTGCGAGGTCAACGATCCCGGTTTTCAAGCGATTTTTCATGCGATATGAATCACCTTTCAGATTTATATGACAACAAGAATACCTATAGATTGAAGGTCTTATTGAACCATGCGAACAATCAAGTCACGGAGCTATACTTAAAAGGGCTTGCGGCTTATTAAGGGTAAGAGGAATGTGTCCGGGACGAGCCTTATTAAGATCGTCAAAGTTAATAGGGCACTAGCTCTTGATTCTAGTAGCTCTTGGGCAGAATTTTCAAAGAATATTACTATGAAATAGATATGCAAGTTCAAGATTTTGCTTAGGTGTTTTTCGATCCAAGTGACAGAGAGCTATTTGCGCGGAATCGAGGAATATTGACAAAATGATATGTTTTTTGATTAAAGAAAAGGGCAGGTTGAGAACCCGCACCTGCTATGTAGCGCCACGCTATATGTATAAAAAGGCAGTGGTATAAAATGGAGCAACTAAAAATAACATAGCAGTTAAGTTCTTATAATACAACAAATAAATCGAAAGCCATAAGTGAGTCCTACCCTTGCAAGCAATAAAAACCGATCCGAAAGGGTCGGTTTTTTATTGTTATAATACAAAAAAAATCCAAGAAACCTGGAATCAGTTCTTCTACTAAAAATCAAATACATAATTAATTATCCAGTTTTTTCTAAATTCCTACTCGGTTTTTTTTTACGTTGGACTACATGTTTGCATGCGCCGATACAGAGAAGCTCGTGAATTGAAAAGTGTTTTCTGGCTATGCCTGGATTTGATGTGATCATAGGCCGCGTGTATTCACGCGCTGAACTTGGGTCTTCTATCGTGTGAAGGTTCACGAAGCAGTTTAAAACTATGCATGCTTTTTATGGGCGATACTGGGATCGCGTGTATTCACGCGCTGAACCAGTGACTTCTACCGTGTGAAGGTTCGTCAATCGAGTTTGTAGACAACAGATTTTTTTGGTGGGCGATACTGGGATTGAACCAGTGACTTCTACCGTGTGAAGGTAGCACTCTCCCGCTGAGTTAATCGCCCACCAAAAAAACCGATCAAGGGAAATCGCGATTGACGCGCACTCTCCTGCTGAGTTAATCCAACGAAGTATTACCTCAACGTTTCTATATTATCTTGCGGAGAGAGATCGTGTCAACGCAGAAGTATTTAGCGATTATTTTAGCTAGTAGTATTGCTGTATAAAAATGTGCACTAAGGTAGGATAATGACTTCTCAAGGCAGGATTCAAGTCATGCTAAGCTTTGCAACAGTATACAATTAGATAATTAAAATTTGCCAATCTTTACATGGCATGGTTATTGCATTATAAGTGCCATGAAATATTATGGAGAAAATGATGAGTGATTTAACTACATTTCTTTCTGGCTTCAGAACCCGATCAACATCATTTAATCAAATATCGACAGAAATTCTACGCAAAAGCATCCATTTGCTTATTGCTCTCGTTCCAACGCTCGCGACATGGAACATGGGTTTTACCGTTGCGCTGCTGGCATCGGGGACCATCATTTATGCCTATAGCGAAATGATGCGACTCCGCGGATTCGAGATTATTTTTATTTCTAAAATAACCGCTATGGCGGCCCGCAAGCGCGATGCGGGAAAATTCGTGCTTGGACCCGTCACACTAGGCGTTGGCGCCATGCTGGCACTCCTTCTATACCCGAATCCAGCGGCATCAATTGCCATATACGCACTTGCCTTTGGGGATGGCTTATCCAGCCTTGTAGGCAGGATCTTCGGAACCATAAAGATACCATTTACCGGCGGAAAATCCGTAGAAGGCAGCTTAACCTGCTTCGTCGCCGTGCTCTCGTCATCCTATGCCATTACCGGCGATTTTGCCAAATCGGGCTTGCTTGCCCTGGTAGCTACGTTCGTCGAGGTTCTCCCAACCAAAGACATGGACAATATTCTGCTTCCCGTGGTCACGGGGGTTTTCGCCGTTTTACTTTTATAGGAATCATGTGCCGGATGCCATGATTCCGGACGGTAATCCGTAAAAAGGAACCCAAGGCGCCAGAGACGTAATCAGGGGAATTTTGAAGCGCTTCCTACGCAGGAAGCGCTTTTTTAGCGCCAAAGGTAATAAGAGTGTAGCGTCTTGAGATAAATACCGCTACCCGCAGAAAGCGCTACAAGCGAAAGAGGTCCAAAAACAAGCCCGGGGGTGATGCGCAGTAGAAGAAGAGATAGCATCGCGACGCTGATACTGGCCGCCGCCGCAAGAAAGGTTCTATCCCTGATTACTCGGAACGCAATAAGATAATTTACGAAAACAC
Organism: uncultured Treponemataceae bacterium; assembly: GCA_964485395.1. Taxonomy (GTDB): domain Bacteria; phylum Spirochaetota; class Spirochaetia; order Treponematales; family UBA12059; genus JANNSO01. The sequence goes on from CAZAJF010000006.1 coordinate 91,465, forward strand.
TCCCGATCAGGATTAAGTCGAAAGCATAGACCAACGGCGCATAGCCGCGTATCACTAAAAACCCCGGCCCCAGTTGCCCGGTATTAAGAGGCTGGATGGACGCAAAAAACAATGCAACCGAAACGGTAACGATAAAGGCAGTGAGAATCCTTTCCTGCTTGAAGCCAAGCGAAAAAAGGCTAGCCACGAAAACGGCGAGAGAACCGACATATCTGCCAAACATTACAAAGCGCGTAATCGCGGCGACAGAGGCAATTCCGGCACCCTGACTGCTCAACCACACGATAACAATCCGGCCAAGCTCAAATGACAGACTTGCACACCATAGAGAAAAGAAAAAAATCTCCGCAGACGCGTTCCTGCCCATTCGAAAGGCTATAAGACCTAAAAATACCGACGAGACAGCAAAGCACGAAAAAATAGAAAATATTCCTGAGAGAAAGCTGGCCGACGTAGTATCGGGAAAGACAGAGTGCCTGAACGCATCCAAGGTATCGAATCCCATGCTAACCATAAAAAAAATTCCGCCCAGCAAGGCGAAAATAGCCAAAATGAAAAAAACATAGTATAATCGCTGACGTAGTTTTACGGTCATGCGCTTAGACTAGCGCGCTTTGAACTTTAACTCAAGACCGCATGCCAAACGCCGATGTTTATAGAAGTAAAAGGTTTCGGCAGACGCTAGCCTGCAGCCTATACGATCGGAGACGTACATATGAAGAAATGGATACTTCTTGTCAGTTTGGGCATCGCACTACTCTCCACGGCTTTTGCCGGGGATTTGCCGACTTTGGTCAATCTTGGATTCTCTTCGGACTCCAGCTGTTTCATGTTCGGGTTTTACGGAATTGACGCGGCTTCAAGCAAACCGTACGCGGAGATATATCTCGTAGACACCAAAAAAAACAACTTCGTAACCGGCGGCATCTTCAGGGGAATGTATGGCGCCAGCCTTGAACCTGGATGGAATGCCTCCGGCGCGTTTTTCAGGCTTTTCGCGGATGCCAACGCACAATCCAGGAAATATGCGATCGATCATTTGGCGCAGGGCAGGCTTACCTACCTTCTGGTAAACGGAGCCGAAGATCCCGATAAAATATCATTCCGCGATTTCAAGGATTCATCCCAATGGGACGTAGCGCTCAAGGAAGTCGTCGAGGAAAAAGCAGGGTCGCTGACATCGTCCTTCAGTATCGAATATAGCATCATCGGTACGGACGGGAAAAAAACCAGCGGCACGTTGGGAAATCCGAAGATCAAGCGGAACAACGTGAAAAATTATACGATAAACCAGATAATCCTTGGGCCGGATGAAAAAACCCTTATCTTTATCATAGAAAAAATAGAGAAAAATCCAAACGGACCCGCCATAAGCTATATGGTTGAGACTTGCAAGCTACCTTGAATCCGTTCTTGACGCGTTATTGAAACGTAGCGCCCTTTAGGCTATCATGCACTCATCAGAAACACCGACCCTTCCGTGGGTCGGCGTTTTTTATTCAGTATGCGGACGGAGCTCCGCCCAGAAGAGGTACGAAAATGGCAGACAAGATCACCCCCCGGAGCGTCGATTACTCGCAGTGGTATATCGACATCGTCCTGAACGCGAAACTCGCGGACTACTCGCCGGTCAAGGGATCCATGGTCATTCGGCCTCGGGGCTACGCGATATGGGAACGCCTGCGCGACGAGCTTGACCGCAGATTCAAGGAAACAGGCCACGAGAATGCCTACTTCCCGATGCTCATACCCATGAGCTTCCTGAAAAAGGAAGCTCAGCACGTGGAGGGATTCGCGCCCGAGCTGGCCGTCGTTACCCACGCGGGCGGCGAGGAACTGGACGAACCGCTGGTCGTGCGCCCGACTTCCGAGACTATCATCTGGGCGAAGTACCGCGAGTGGATACAGTCCTACCGCGACCTGCCCCTCCTCTACAACCAATGGGCCAACGTGGTCCGCTGGGAGAAGCGCACGCGCCTGTTCCTGCGCACCTCGGAATTCCTCTGGCAGGAAGGCCATACCGCGCACGAGACGAGCAAGGAAGCCGTAGCCGAGACGGAGCAGATGCTCGAGGTATACCGCAAATTCGCCGAGGAATACCTCTGCCTGCCCGTTATCGCCGGCAAGAAGAGCGAATCAGAAAAATTCGCGGGCGCCATAGATACGTACTCTATAGAAGCCATGATGCAGGACAAGAAAGCCTTGCAGGCCGGCACGAGCCATTTCCTTGGCCAGAATTTCGCCAAAGCCTTTGACGTGCAGTTCCAGACCCGCGAGGGTGGGCTCGACTACGTGTGGGCCACCAGCTGGGGCGTTTCGACGCGCCTCATCGGTGCCGTTATAATGACGCACTCAGACGACAAGGGGCTCGTGGTTCCCCCGTCGCTGGCGCAGCACGAGCTCGTAGTCGTCCCTATATTCAAGAACGAAAACAAAGCGGACGTGCTCGCCTACTCTGACAAGGTCGTCGCCGCCCTCAAGGCTTCGGGCCGTCGCGTGGCCTACGATACCGACGATAACTCAAGTCCCGGCTGGAAGTTCGCCGAGTGGGAAATGCGCGGCGTGCCCATACGCGTGGAAGCCGGCCCCAAGGACGCGGCCGCCGGCACCGTGGTGATGGTACGCCGCGATACCGGTGAAAAAGCCTTCGTCAATGTGGCAGAAGTTCCGGCAAAGGCCGCGGAGCTGCTGGCGGCGATCCAGAAAAACCTTCTGGATCGGGCACGCGCCTTCCGCGACGCCAATACCAAAGACGTGGAAAATTACGACGAGATGCTCGCCTTCTTCGGCAAGGATAAAAAAGCCAAGGCAAGCGACGCGGCGGACGGCGAGGACCACGAGGGAACGGCTACGGCTACCGGCGGATTCGCAAGAGGCCTGTGGTGCGGCGGACGCGAGTGCGAAGCCAAGCTTAAGCTGGAAAAAAAGGTAACAATCCGCAATATGCCCTTCGACCAACAGGAAGGCATAAGCGGCTCCTGCTGCCTCTGCGGCGCATCCGCAAAGCACAGAGCCATATTCGCGAAGTCATACTGACGAAAAGCGCGAAAAGACTTTTATAAAAAGGCGGTTGACGGGGTCCTGTCGTTGAAAAGGCATGCGCGGCTTATCGCCGGGCGCGTCCTGCTTATGGCAGGATGGCCTTTTTGGTGCCGCCCCGACGACTGCCTGTTTATAAAGGATCAGCAGTTTGGTTATATCGTATGACAACCCTCTATCTGTTATATAAAAATTGACTTACTATTTCCTTATCCCTCCTTTTCCTCTGTGACTCTGTGTCTCTGTGGTAAGATTTTCCATAGCGGATACTCACTACCGCTTATTTTCCTGCCGAAACTCATAGAGACGTCTGACCCGTAATAAAGGAAATCCATGAGCTCGACAACTTTGATTATACGGCCTAAAAAAACGATCCTTCCGGCGCTATTACTCCTATCGATTCCCTTGGCATGCGCGTTTTTATCATGCGCGCCAAAACCGAAGCCGGTACCGGAAGTGCCAGTCGCGCTTCCCGGATTCGAACTGCCGCCGGGAGGAACCCTGTGGCTTGCCCTATCGCCCGAGGGCTCGTACGTTCCATGGCCTTTGCCCGAATCCGCCGACGGCAGCGCGGAAACCTTGCCGTCTAATTTCGCGGTTCACATGGGCCCCGCGGCGATTGAGCCTCTGCCAAACGGCGGCGCGATTCTGGCCAGCAACCGCTCGGGCCTCCACTTCATCGAGCTTGCCAAGCAGTCTTCGCCGGAAGCATCCGGCCAAAATCCTCGATTCATATTTACGCCCGTGACCTCCGCGGACGGGTCATTCGCCAAAAGAACGGTAGCCGGTTCCTGGCTTTTTAACGGCAAGGCCATGGTGCTCCTTAACAGGAACCCGATTTTCGAGACGGAACCTTTCGAGGCCCCCGGTTATTCTTTTATCTCCGCCGACAGGAATGGGTCGACACTCTGGAGTTTGCCCGGAACCGCGCCGACGGAAACCGCCGACGCAGGCATCTTCTCGGTATACGCCTGCTACGCTCGATCACCGGACTCATGGGCGGTACAGCTGCGCAAGGATAGCGACGAACGCGTGGATATGCTCTACGAACAATGGTCGCCGGGAAGCGGGAAGCGCTCCGATATCGGGAGGGAAGCCTTCGAGAAAAGCGTAAAACCCGCTGGCATGGCGCGCGCTCCTGAAACCCTGCAGGAGCTCGCAGGCTTGGTAAACGGCGCGATTATCGTAAGCTGCCGGATGGAAGACGGTTCCAGGAGCGCCTTTACGCAAGGGAACGCGGGAAACGAGGATTCACTGAACGCCTATGCCCAAATCGGCACCGGCGGCACCCTGCTCGTTATCGAAGACGGCAGGGCGATGTACAAGAATAAATCTCTGCCCGTGCGCAACTTCTCGATTCCACGCGCCTTGCCGGACGCCACGATACGCGATGCGGCCCTTGTAGACGGCGTACTGGTGGTAATTTGGGAGGAAGACCTGTTTCCCGACGTGGGCGACTGCGGCTTGCTGATTTTTAACCTTGGGCTATGAAAAATCCCGACGGAGCGATATAGTTTATAGCACCATGAAACGATATCTCGCGATTACCGTCTGCGCGCTCATCGCACTGCACAATCTTGCGGCCTTCGATATAGAGGCCGCTACCGGGCGTTTCGGCGTAGATATTCTGAACAGCGATGTACCCGGAATAATCCTGGCTCCAAGCCCGGTTATGAACACCTTGGGCGGCAGCGCGATTTTTTCGTTCAAAGAGGGTTTTTTCCTTACTTTTGAACCGGGATTGGACCTGTTTTGGACCAACTATGAAAATCTTGATGGACGCGCCGTTCCAACCGAAACCGACCGGGGTGCCGGTAATAACGTATTCGTACTTGGATTTTTACTGGATATTCCGCTCACCGCTACCGTTCGGTTTGGACCTTCGGTGAGCGAAGCTCTGCCGCACCGGTTTGCCGTGGCATTCTCGCTGGGGCCGGCGTTTGTATTGCGTACCGTATTTAAAAACGACCTGACCATCGGCACCGAAACCGCGATGGCTGCCAATCAGCAAGCCATCATCGATTATTTTTGGGCGCAAGGCAGATGGTTCTACCCAGCCGCCGGCATACGCTTCGAGATTGCATTGCAGGAACGATTCAATTTTTTGATAGGCGTGCGCGAGTTCCTTCCGATTTTCAACGGTTGGACGAACACGACGCCCTTCCTGGACCACAACATGCTTCATATAATAATCAGCATGCGCGTTAAACTTAAATAACGACTCTCCGCCCCGTCTCAGCGGGCCGGAAGAATCGCCATTATGGCAAAAAAGTGAAGAATGGTTCCTGCCGCCACGAATACATGCCACACGGGATGCGTCCAGACTGATTTCTTGATGAGGTAGAAAAGCGACCCCGCGGTGTAGGCCACGCCGCCGGCGATGATAAACCAGAGTGTCGTTGGGCTGGCCGCCGCTACGAGCGGTTTCCAGGCGAATACTACGACCCAGCCCATCAGCACATATGCAATCGTGGAAACGAACCGGGCTTTACCCAATAAAAACGGCTTCAAGGCGATTCCGATAATCGCGGCGCCCCAAACGACGCCAAAAATCCACCAGCCTACCGTGGGCCTTAAAATCGTCAGGGAAAATGGAGTATAGGTCCCGGCTATCAGGATATATATAGAAGAATGGTCAAAAATGCGCAGTATCCGCTTGGCTTTCGTAAACGGAATCGCATGATACAGCGTAGACATCGTGTAGAGCATCAGCGATGACACGCCGAAGACCGTAAAGGAAACGATGTGCCACACGTCTCCCCGTAAAACCGAGGAAATTACCAGGACGACAAGCCCGGCTATGGATAAAAGCACGCCGAGCCCATGTGTGATTGAATTGGCTATTTCTTGGCCGACAGGGTACGGTTTAAGTATAGCTCCGGTGTCGGTTAGCGATTTTGCATGCATATGCGGGACCTCTTTCGCTTACATTGATTAGCTGTCATCTATTAAAACCTTCTCGGTTTTGCACGGTGACATTGCATGAACTCAAGTTTTGTTCGTAAGTTAGACAAGCTGATAATTGCTTGGTTGCAATAAAAACAGGGTGCCGGCCCTGGCACCCTGTTTCCATGATTTTAGATTATTTCTATATAACAATATTTTCTACTCTGTCTTTTTAACTGATTTTACCTGCAACTTTTTTTACCAACCTTGCTTCTTATAAAGCAAGAAACGTGCCAAAATGGTGGAATTTCTATTTATTTTAATTCGTTTCTATATAAAGAATTATTTTCTGCAATTAGTTTAAAAAACAAGCATTAAAAACCAAAGGGTGTGCACAATTCTATTATATTTTTTGAAAAGACAAGACATATAGCAAGTATATCCTTATAATATATATACTTATATATTAGCTATATATGTACACAGCAGTGCATTAATGCACACCCCTAAAGCTAGAATAAAAAAGATTCAGCCATTATTCCTCATCATCGTTTTTTAATCTGCGATTCAACGCTGTTCGTGAGATTCCCAAGAAGCCTGCCGCAATTCCTTGATTCCCCCCTGCCCTTTTCAATGCTTCCTGGATTAATTCGTCGCTGAGTTCTTTTAAAGTAGGTAAGACGGTGCGAGAAGAAAAAAACGAGGTTGTGCCTGCGCTTGAGCGTGCGGGACTATGGCTGTTCTCATAGGCCCCATTCTTAAAGATTCGCGCTTTAAAAGACTCCAAGGGCAGGATGCGTCCTTCGGCGCGCCCTATGGCGTCATAGATCATCGACTCCAGTTCGCGGATGTTTCCGGGAAAATCCCACGTTAATAAAAGATCATACAACTCTTCGGGTATGGACGGTTTTTTCTTTCCGAATTTTCCGGCGGCCTTTTCGGCAAAGTATTCCACGAGCAGGGGGATATCGTCGGGACGTTCGCGAAGCGGCGGAATCCTGATATGATGCGTCTCGAGGCGGTAAAACAGATCGAGGCGAAACCTGCCGGAATCGGCGTCAGCCTGAAGGTTTCGGTGCGTCGCGGCCACAATTAGGGCATCCGATGGGCGGGTCAGGTCGGAGCCCAGCGGGTAGTAGAGTTTCTGCTCAATCAGGCGCAGCAGCTTTACCTGGCTTTGCGGGGAGAGATCCCCGATTTCGTCCAGGAACAGCGTTCCTCCCGCAGCCTTCTCGATGAGGCCGGACCTGTCGGTTTCCGCCCCGGTATACGAGCCTTTTTTATGGCCGAACAGCGTGTCGCTGAACATGGCATCGTCCAGGCCGGCGATATTCACGGTTACGAGAGGACCCTTCCGCCCCGAGGCGGCATGCACCGCGGCTGCGAACAATTCCTTACCGGTGCCGGATTCTCCGGTGATGAGGATAGGCTTTTCCGAGCAGGCGATCGCGTCGATATACCTGAATATGGCGATCATGCCGCGATTTCCGGTAATTACCCGGCTGTAGTAATCGGGCAGGGGACGCTGCTCGCCCAGGAGGCTGTCCTTCAAGGCTTTGTTATCATCCAATAACCTTCCGATCTCCTCCGCGTGCCGTATGCTGGCTATGAGCCGCGTTGCCTCCGCCGACTTGGGAACATAGTCGAAGGCTCCCGCCTTCATGCAGCGGACGACGATATCCAGATCGTCGACGGCCGTGGCGACGATGACGGGCACCTCCGGCCTGCGGCTGTTCATTTCGTCCAGCACCGCGTACCCGTCCACGTCGGGCATGAGCAGATCGAGTATCATGACGATGACCTTGCGCGACTCCAGAACCTTCCAGACCTGCGAGGCATGTTCGCATAATATTATATCTTCATAACCATTGAAGCGGAGAAGGCGTTCCAGCCGCTTGAGCACCCCCGTATCGTCGTCGAGAACCAGGATCGCGCCGTTTCGTTCGTTCATCTCACTTTTCCCCTTCCGATTCCCCGGCTGCCGATTCCCTGTATATGGGGAACGCGACGGTTACGACCGTGCCGAGGCCCGGCTTGGACTCGATATCTATTTTTCCGCCAAACTCGCGGACGATCCCGGCGACCACGGGAAGGCCGAGGCCAGTGCCGCCTTTTTCGCGCTTCGTGGTAAAAAACGGATTGAAAATGCAGGCTAGGACTTCCGGGGTCATGCCTATGCCTTGGTCGATAATCGTAATTCCAACCCGGCCTTCCCGCGAAGCTGCGTCGTTCCCAAGCTCCACGAAGGTGCTTACGGAAACCGGCGCCTCGATGGACGGCAGGCATTGCAATGCGTTTTCCAGGATATTCACCACGATTTGCGTAAGTTTCAGCTTGTCGCCCAGGATAAATGGCGGGTTTTGGGCATACGTAGCGGTGAAATTTTTTGAACTTACCGCGATGGAATGCTTGAGCAGCCTGACGGCGTACTGCACGGATTGGTTGACGTCGATGGGTCCGAGCCCTTCCTGCCTCGGACCGCGCGCGTATTCCTTGAGATCCTCCACGATTTTGCGGATATGCTGGGCACCCATGTAGAGATCGTTGAACATCTCGGGTATTTCATTGCGGAGGTCCGGCACGGAAAATCCGCGAATGCTGAAATCGCCCTCGGCAGCGTAGAGTTTTTCAAGGGCGGGTGCAAGCTCCGACCATATTTCCTTCAAGATGGGAACATTGCGCAGGGCCGAGTTGTTGGGAGTGTTGATTTCATGGGCCACTCCCGCGGTAAGCCATCCCAGCGTCTTGAGCTTGTCGGTTTCGGCCATCTTGTCGCGCTGTTCCCGCTCCCGCCGGACGCTGCGCCCAAGATCCGCATGCGTCTTTATCTTTGAAAGCAGCTCGACGGCGCCGACGGGCCTGACGATGTAATCGTCGGCTCCCGACTTGAAAACTTCCTCGATTTCCTCCGGGCGGCCCGCATCAATGAGGATGATGACCGGCAGGGTTTCCCTCGGATAATATTTTCTTAATATTTTGGTGAATTCAAAGCCGCTCATTTCCGGCATCAAGGAATCCACGAGAACGACATCGCAAAACAATCCGGTTTTCAACGCCTGAATGGCCTGCCACGCGGAGATCTTGGCATACACATTCCAGCCGGCCGTTTCTATCCTTCTCTTTACGGTAAAGAGGGAAACAGGTTCGTCATCGACGATGAGCACCGAGCAAATGGAGGAGAAACCCCTTTGCTCCCGCTGATCGGGATGGTCGATTTTTTTTATCGGACTTCCCGCGCTCGACAGCCTCATCCGTTGCGGCAAGCTGGTTTCCGCAGTGGTTTCGGGAGCATCCAGACGCGCTTCCTGACTGGGGAAATGCTTGGAAAGCGGAAGCTCGAACTGATAGGAAGTGCCTTCGGAATTCCTGTTGTACGCAAATTTTCCACCGATCAAGCTGGCTAGCCGCGCCGTCAGGGCAAGGTCCATATCTTCTTCGCTATTGGGGCTTTCTTCATTATCCGGCCAGACTATCCCGGGATTGGCCGGACCTCCGCGACTGCCGGAGAGATCCTTGCCGTTGTCGCTGATTCGCAAAAAAACCATCGAGTCGATCACATACGCCTTGATGCCGATCTCCGTAACGAGCTCCGTTATCGCGGAACGGTACAAGGTATTGTATATCAGCTGCTGGATCGTTTGAATGTCGTTGACGAGCTCGATGGAGGGAACCGATTGCAGGAAAATAATTTTCCCCGAGGAAGTAAAATACCTGACCAGTTGAATCGCCGAATTTACGGATGCGGAAAGGCTGAAAGGCTCCGCCGTCAGGTTCCTCGATCCATCCTTGAGGTTGACGTATGAAACTATATTGGAGACTATATTCAGTAAATTGACCGCCTCATTTTTGGCAAGGGCGCTGTCCGGGCCGAATCCGGCTCTCTGCGCTCCGCCATCACGGTCTTCAAGCAGCGAAACGATATGGTTGAGCGGAGAGCTGAGCAGTGCGGCGACAGACGTTATAAAACCTTGCTTTTCCCTCAGAAGCTTCTCTTCCTTCTCGCGCTGCGCGGAGAATACCAGGTCGCGAATCCTGCCCCATTTCAGGTAGCCGACTATCGATGCGACGGAAATCATGGCCATCGAAAAAAGCATGAGGCCAAACAAGATCGCGGATCTTAATCCGAAGGGGAATATGGAAGGAAAAAACGTGGCTGCGAACAGGAATAGAGATACGGCGGCATTGCCGCCATAGAGCATAAGATAGAATATTTCGTAAGGTTTCTCCGAAAAGGAATCTCTGAAACCCCGCATGAGCAGGAGTACGGATGTCGTCAAGACCAGAAAGTAGAGCGCCGCCTCGGAAAAAGAATATGCCTTTACCACCACTGTGCTGCAAAGGATGAGCGAAAACGAAAGCAGCGCGAAAAGGTACACGAGCTGCACCGAATAAATTTTATTCCAGATCGCCGAGAGGAAAAAAATGACCAGCGGATAAAGGCAGGAAACCAGGTAAACCGTAAATAAAATTTCCGACGTGCCAAGCCCGAGAAAGGAAAGGCTTCCGGAAAACAGCTCGACGGCGCAGAAGATCATCGAGTAGGCCAGGAATAAAATAAAAACCAACGGGTTCCCGAGCTTCTGCATAGTAAGAAAAACAAACGCCATGATCACCGAGAACAGCAGTAGAGAATACGCAATGCCGCGCAAGACCGCCCGTCCGATGGTTACCCTCGCGTGCGCTGGAATTTTCTGCAGTTGCATGTCGGCTATCCAGGTCTTGACGGGGCTCAGCTTGATGAACACGAGCGCGGAACCTTGGATTGAGCCAGAGGGGAGCACATAGTCCGAACGGGAGATTCCGCTGAAAACCCGTAAGTGCTCCAGAGACGCGTCTTTATATGAAATCCTGGAATTGTATTCGTCCACCACTATCAATTCCGCAAGGTCGGGAGTATCCGCATGAATCGACAGAACGGAACCTTGCCAAGCGCGGTAATCCTGAAAGGGGATCATGAGCCAAAGCGGATTTTCGGCGTAGATTTCCGGCAGCACGCCGGTTTTCATGAAATATTCGTCTTTTGAGTATTTCAGCGCAAAAAAGAATTCCAGGCACGAAAGAGAATTCATCGCTGAATAAGGAAGACGCACTCCGCCTTCGTAATGGATATAGGCGAATGCCGCCACGGATAGCGCTTCCGCTTTTGCGGACAGTACGGGAGGCACCCGGTTCAGGACGGGCAGATCGGACGCGACGGCCTTGGCCGGCGCCGCGTACATGAAGAGCGGGAATAAAAGCAATGCGAAGGATACGGCGAGTTTTCTGATCATCCGCGAAGCTCGAACCCCGGGCGGACCCGTCCGGAAACGAGCGATGCCCTGATTCGCCCCAAATCGGCCAAGCCGTCGGATGTTTTCCATCCGGCATCCAGCTCGAGGATAAACGGCCTTCTTCCGACGTTTTCCGGATAGTGCGCATCGGACCCTGTTATTACCGTATAACCTTTGGCGGAGCCTTCGACCGGGGCGCGAACCAGCTCCACGGCGGCATACGGGCCTTCAGGAAGGAATCCCAACTGGGAAATCACCCCGAACATGGGTCTGTCTATGTGGGCGGGTATCACGAGCGCCCCGGTTTCGGAGGCGATGCGGCAGACTTCGTCATAACCCATCGTCAAGGAAGATCCAAGGTAATGATCCGGCATTTCCAGGATGTTCTCGTCTTTGTCCACGACGACCTGGTCACCCAGGACCACGGCGTCGTAGGGCAGCGGAAGCAGGTTGCCCTCGAGGACCCGGCCGAAGCCGAGCGCGGCGTCGGGATCCGCGAAAATGCACAATACGTGGACTTCCTCGGCCGTCGTCATTTCCATGCCGAACAGGGGAACGATCCCTTCCGCGCGCGCGCAGTCCAGCCATGCGGGAGCGTTGCGCGCCGAATTGTGATCGGTAAGGGCGACGAGCTCGAGACCTTTCGCGCGAGCCGCCCTGGCCAGCACCCTGGGAGACATCTCGAGGCTGCCGCACGGGGACAGGCAGGAATGATTATGGAAATCCGAAAGGACGGTCATTCCGGGATAGGGCTCAACTGCTCGGGCGCAGCGTGGAATAAAGCATTCCGGAAACTTCGAACTGCGACTTTGAGGTGCGGAAAATCGCGACCTTCTCGCTTTTCGCGGCTGCCGTCATGTCCTCGGGGACCGGCCGGTCATTGCAGACGACGACGGCGCAAATCCCCACGAGCGTTGCGACGGCTACGGTATTCTTGTGGGCCTGGATGGTAATGAGCGCAAAATCGTTTCCGGCCCTTGCCATGACGTCAGAGAGCAGGTCGGACGTGTAGCCGCCGGCGACGGGCCTATCGTCGAAATCGCCTTGGATTGCCTCGAAGCCGAATCGTGATCCGAACTCGCTAATATTCATGGAATGCTCCTTGTTTCAGATATCGTAGTTTATCTTGACGATTACGGTCGTACCCGCGGGCGAGGACTTGATGTCGAAGTCGTTGGCCGAGCGCTTGGCGTTGGGAAGGCCGAGCCCGGCGCCGAATCCGATGGACCTGATCCACTCGTTGGCCGTGGAGAATCCCTCGGTAAGGGCAGCCTCCAGGTCGGGGATGCCCGGCCCGGTATCGCGCGCGATAATAGTTATATTTCCTTTTCCTACGGAAAATTCCATGACGCCGCCGAGGGAATGTATGACCTGATTCAATTCAAGCTCGTAGCTCGCGACCGCGGCGCGCCGAATCACGGCGGGGTCTATGGAAAACCCCTTGAGCGCCTTCTTGAGCTCGCCGGAGGCCTTGCCCGCGTTCTCGAAATCGAATTGCCGCGTCGGAAAATACAGGGTTATCACATCAGCCGCGGCAGGGCTCGTTCCCGAGGTGGCCCGCACGGCCGCCATGTCGGCCTCGAGCCGTTCCACCTCCCGGTTCATTTCCACCAGCAGCACCCGGATTATGTCCGCCGCCGTGATTATTCCCACGAGCAGCCCGTCCTTGCCGAGGACGGGGAACCTCCGGAACGTATAGCGGTTCAGGTACGAGATGGCGAAGCTGAGCGGCATTTCTTCCTCGAGCACGATGATGGAAGTGCTCATATGCCGCCCCGCCGCCTCGTTGATGAGCCCTGCGTCCAGCGCCTGGAGGATGTCGCCGATGGTGACGATGCCCACCAGGCGGCCGTTCTCCGCGATGGGCACGCCGGTAATCCCATGGTCGCGCATCAAGACCTGGACTTCCCTCATTCCGGAATCGGGAGTGGCGGTTATGATCGCGTGGGTCATCACGTCGCGGACCTTGAGGCGGTAAATAAGTTCAAGGACGACTTTTGAACCGCCATCGGTATCGATTGGAATGGAAGTCATGATGCCGTTATTGTCGCACGAAATTTAAAGGTGGACAAGCCGCGGCAATCACCGAACCAGGCATTTTTCCCCGCTGCCTATCAGGTCTTCCCTTCCGGCAAGGCGCAAAGCCTCGCAGACGAGCGTCCGATTCTCCGGCTTATTGTATTGCAGCAAGGCCCGCTGCAGGGAACGCTCGTGCGCGCCTTTGGCGACATAGATCGGCTGACCGCCCATAGGATCCACACCGGTGTGGTACATAGCGCTTGCGAGGGTGCCCGGCGTTGGATAAAAATCCTGTACCTGGTCGGGCACAAAGCCCGAGTCGCGCAGATATTCCGCGAGGGCGATCGCGTCGTCGAGCGTGGAACCCGGATGCGAGGCGATGAAATACGGTACCAGAAACTGCTTGAGCCCCAGCTCGCGGTTCAAGGCCGCCCAGCGGTTCGCGAATGCGTCGTAAACCTTCAAGGGAGGCTTTCCCATGATGCGGAGCACGCGGTCGGACACATGCTCGGGGGCTACCTTGAGCTGCCCGGAAGTATGGTACTGCGCGAGCTCCCGAAGGAAGGTGCCGTCGGCGTCGGCCATGACGTAATCGAAGCGGACACCGGACCGCACAAATACTTTTATAACTCCGGGCAGCGCCCGGAGGCTCCGTAGCACGTCGAGGTAATCGCGATGGCTCACCTTGAGCGACGGGCAGGGTTCAGGCGTCAGGCAGCGCCGGTCCACGCACGCGCTGCCCTTGGCCTGCCTGTCGCACGCGGGGCCGCGAAAATTGGCCGTGGGCCCGCCTACATCGTGGATATAGCCCTTGAAGCCCGCCGTGCCCACCAGGACTTTCGCCTCCGCCACGAGGGAATCCCGGCTGCGTCCCGTAACGATGCGCCCTTGATGAAAGGCAAGCGCGCAGAAGGCGCACGCGCCGTAGCAGCCCCTGCTCGACGTTATCGAAAATCTGACTTCCAGCAGGGCCGGTACGCCGCCGGATTTTTTATACACGGGATGCGCCTCGCGCGTGAACGGCAGGTCGTAGGCGCCGTCCATTTCCGCCCTCGTCAAAGGACGCGCGGGAGGTTCCTGCACTACGTACTGGCCCGCGGCTTCTTCCACCAGCGGACGCGCCGTACCCGGATCGGTGTTCTTATACTGCAGCGCGAAAGACTGCGCGAAGGTTTCCTTCCCCGCCGATGATTCTTCATGTCCGGGCAAATGCAACGCGTCCACCGGCAGGAATCGAATATCGGAGGTGCGCCACACGGTGCCAGGGATGCCGCGGAACAGGTCGGGCGAGCGCAGGTCGTCGGACTTTTTCTGCGCGCGGTCCAGGCGGGAAGCCAGTTCGGCCAAAGCGAGCTCGGCCATGCCGTACAGCACGATGTCCGCCTTGGAGTCCAGAATTATGGGTTTGCGCACGGTATCGGAAAGGTAGTCGTAATGGGACAGGCGCCGGAGCGAAGCCTCCAGGCCCCCGGCCACCACGGGCACGCCCTTGAAGGCCTCGCGGCACTTGGCGGCATACGCGATTACGGCACGGTCGGGCCGGGCGTTGGCCGGCTTGCCGTTTACGGAATATTTACGCAGCGCGCCGTCTGCGCCGCGGCACAGGGTCGGGTCGGAACCGGGCGCGTAATCGTCCTCCGAGCGGGGTTTTTTGTTGGCGGTATATTTGCAGACCATCGAGTCGATGTTGCCGCCGGTTACGAGGAACGCAAGGCGCGGCTGCCCAAGCGCCCGGAATGCCAGGGTGTCGGAAGGGTCTGGTCGGGCGATGACGCCCACCGTGTAGCCGAGTTTTTCGAGATAGCGCCCGACGAGGGCCGCGCCGAACGCGGGATGGTCGACATAGGCGTCTCCGGTAACAAGGACGAAATCGACGGAGCTTAGGCGCCGCGCCTTGAGCTCGACGCAGGTTGTAGGTAAAAAATCCATGCCGCAGTATACGCTACTTGGTCGACTTGTTCCAGAAAGCCCGCGCCTACTCCTTTGGATTGGCGAGAACGACGGAATAGCGGCGTATCGTCACTTTTTCCTCAGGGTCGAACATCCTGTCGATGAGCCTGCCGCCGTTGGCCTCTATTATCTTGAACGAGCCGGGGTTGTCGTCGTCGCACGTTATCAACACTTCGGAAAATCCGTGCGCCTCCGCCTCGAGGAGGGTTTGGCGTAATATTTCCTTACCATGGCCGAGCCTGCGCTCGGAGGGCCGGACATCGTAGCCGATATGGCCGCCGTACACCTTGAAACGCTCGTTGAGCTCGAGCCTGAGGCGGCTCGTTCCCACGATCCGGTCGCCGACCATGAATAAAAAGCTTCTGCTCGGCAGCCGGTCCTTGGGGACTATGCCGAGTTCGCTGTCCATGTCGCGCCGAAGCTTGGCCCTTACTTCGTCAAGGGTCGCATAGGAATAGCGGGAATCGCCGTTTGCCACGTAATCCAGGGACATATCCAGATATGCCCCCTCGAGGTCGAGTGACGGTTTTACGCGTACAAGCATATCACGGTTCCAGCTTCGCGAGCCTGCGCTCGGCGAATTTCGGGTAATAGAAAAGCAAGGCCGCGAACAAGGCCAACGGAAGCGCACCCAGCCATAGCGCGCTCGAAAATAAACTGAAACGCAAGCTAAACGCGGCGGTCCCGCAGAGACCGATCAGCCCCATCTCGCCCAGGATGACGATCACCGCGTTTGGATTCTGCTTGAGCGCCGCTATGGGATTATCCCAGGACAGGCGCGGGTTAATCGTCTCGAGCGCCAAGCCCAGCAAGTTGCCGAGAAAGGAAAGCCCCAGCGCAATAAGCAGGCCGACCAGGGTCTCAAGCACGCCCAGTTTCATGGCGAGCGCCGGGAGCAGGACACCGGTGAGAGAGCCGAATACCGCGAACAGAAGTCCATGAGCCAGTTTGGCGAGCATATAGCTCCCGGCTGGAATAGGCAGGCTCCTGATGAACGCGAGGCTCTTCGCGTCGCGGGAGAGAGCGGTACAGGTAATGCTCGTGGAAGAACCCAGGAACGCCCCCGCAAGACCGATAACCACCGACGCCATGCCGCCGCGAAGCATTTCCAGCACCCCGGCGATATCTGGATCGCTTAAGAACGTTTCTTTCTGCGTCATCAACATGAGTATCATGATGAGCGGCATGAGCACTACGATGAAGGGACCGTTGAGCAGGTACATGGGCTCACGGTTCATGAGGACGATTTCGCGCTTGACTAGGGCCGCGAACAGGGAACCTCGGCGGGAGCTGGATCGCAGAAAGCTCGCGGATCCTGCCTTGCCGAGCTTTTTCAAATGCAGCTCGTTGAAGCCGGGGAGGCTTCTCGCGTAAGGCTTGGCCAATGCGAGGACGACGAGCGCGGAACCGGCGACGCACGATACCAGCAAAACGAGGATCGCGAAAAACCCGCCGAGGCTGGACGATCCGGTCAAGGCCCGCAGGACGAGCTGCGCCGGCGGATAGATGGAAGCCATCCGGTTGACGACGGTGTCGGGTCCAGCGATATTCCGGACGATCCAAGCCGGGTCGCTGATGCCGACCATCATCCCCTGGTAGTACAGATTGAACCCGACCGCGGCGGCCAAACCTACGACGCCGCCGAAAATCAGGATTACCTGCTTGTTCTTGAGGAATTTTGCGAAGCTTAAAAGCGGCACCTGAATGAGGTAGCACAGCGCCATGGCCGGAAGGGGCAAAAGCAGCGATGCGAGGAAGCCCCATGCGTAAAACAGAAAATCAGGCCGCTCGAACCAGCCGTATATTCCGATGGCGGATCCCATGAAAGCAAGGGAGATCGCTGCCTCGGAAACGTAAACCGTTATGAATTTCGCGCCGAGCAGGGTAAACGGGGGAATGGGCATGGACAGCAAATTGAGTTCCATGTCGCTGAGAAAATACGTGGATAATATGGTCATGAATCCGACGACGAAGGTGAGCACGGTGGCCGAGACGGCGGCGTACACGAACAGCGCGCCTTGCAGCCCCAAGGGGGCGAGCCCCTGGTACATAATCAGGTTCATGCCGACGAAAAGGACGAGCACGTCGCCCAGCACCAGCAGTACGAGAGCCGCGATTCCTATTCCCTTCAGGATATCCTTCGCGGCCGCCCTGCCCTCCCCCCTTGCCTTCCTCGACGGGAGGTTATAAAAACTTTTAAGATACATTGAGCAAACGCCGAGGAACGTCCGCCAGGAACGCCCTGTCATGCTTCTTCCCCTTCGCCTACGAGCTCCAGGAACAGGCTTTCCAGGGACGAGTCGGTACCCTGAAGCGCCTTGAGCTCGGACAGGGTTCCGGTAAATACGATCTTGCCCTTGTTGACGATGGAAAGCCGGTCGCACAGCTTTTCCGCCACTTCCATCACATGCGTGGAAAAAAACACCGTCTTGCCCGCCTTGACGCGGTCCCGCATGACTTCCTTGAGCTGAAAGGCCGCCTTGGGATCGAGCCCTACCATGGGCTCGTCGAGCACCCAGTTGGCGGGGTCGTGGAGGAGGCTGGCCGTTATAATAAGTTTTTGTTTCATGCCGTGCGAGAAACTGCCGATCTTGCCGTTGAGCACGTCCTTGATTCCGAAATGCGTCGTGTATTCGTCGATGCGGGCGCGCCGAGTCTCGCTTTCAACGCCGTACACGTCGCCCACGAAATTGAGGAATTCCATGGCCCTCAAGCGCGAAAAAATCTCGGGGTTGTCGCTTACGTAGCCGAAGCGGTTCTTGGCCGCCATGGGGTCGGTCGCCATATTCAGGGAATCTATGCGAACGCTTCCCGAATCGGGGCGAAGCACGCCGGTAAGCATTTTTATCGTCGTGGTTTTTCCCGCTCCGTTGGGTCCGAGGAAACCGAATATCTCCCCGTTTTTTACGGTGAAGGAAAGGTCATCGACCGCCTTGACCTTGCTTTTCGCGTAGGTTTTGGTAATTCCCGCAAGTTCGATCATCGTTGGCTCCTTGAATCATACCGTTTATTTTATTTCCAGTACACTCGGCGCTTTTCGGTTTTGAGTATACACCGGAGTAAAAAAACAGGGCAAGCCTTGATTGAAATTACCCGACTGTCTGGCGGATGCCCCTAAGCCAGTCGGCTCACACCACGGAATATAGGTGATCGAAATGATCGAGGGCTCCGGCAAGATTCACTTGCAGCGGATCGGTATGGATGACCAGGCCTATCGCTCCAGGCATATTTCACCGGCCATTTCCAAGGCGGAAAATATTGCGCCTATTCGTTTTCTGCATGCGGCGATTTCAGATACGAGCGCTGTTCCCGATCTCTGTACATCTTCCATGAGATCCTTCCCGGCGCGCATGCTCATGTTGGCGAGAATCCTGTCCTGCACGGCTTGGCTGGAGCCCCGCAAGGCTGTGGCCAGAGTTGCCGAGTCTACTTCGCGGAGAGCTTTCTGGATGGCCCTATCGTCGGGCAAGATGGCGATATCTTCGAACTTGAACCATCCCGCCCGAAATTCAAATACAAGATCAGGTTGGTGCTTTTCCATATAGTCAATGAATTCCGTTGCTTCATGCAGGGGCATGGTCCTGAAAAGCGAGAGAGCCGCGTCCAACCCGCCAGCAGGCCAAGAATGCGTTTCAAGACTACGAGCGACCTTTTCCAGGACAGCCCGGACGTTTGCAGTTATGTATTCGGGATCGACGCTGGAAAGCAGCGTGGTTTCCTCGAGGACTTTCCATTTTTTTTCTCCCGAAAGCATTCGGAACCATTCATCCTTGCGCGGAGGATCGAGGTAAGACAGCACGACTGCCATAATGTCCGGCTCCAATCCGTCGAGAAGCTCCTCCGCCCCCTTCGACCCGTTCAGGAGAATGCGTTCATCGTTGGAGAGCGTCCTCTTTCGGCTAATCTTACCGATGGCTTCCTCCGGCGTTTCGCATACCTTGAAATATGACGAATCGACAGGTTCCGGCTTGTCGCCCCAAGGCAGTTTTCCTTCATGGGCGGTAAACAAATCGCGGTCTTTTCCTAGATACGAAGAAAGCATGCTCGCTATGACCTTTGGATTCAAGCCTGCCTGCAGCGCGAGTGCGGCTTCAAGGGCGATCAATGCCGCAAGCATGTCGGCGCCGCCCATCCTTTCTACGGACATTCGGATCCAGCCTAGCTTAGCTATTATTTCGGAATCGACGCCATCGACTACCATTCGCACCAAATCGCGAAAAAAAGGATTAGGCAAAGAGTCGAGGTCTTCATCCAACGCCAGCAAGCCTTCCTTCCTGGCTTTTTCCGCAAGCCTCAAAGCGGTTAAAATCAACGCAAGCGGTGCCTTTTTTTCCTCGCGGGTACACTGCGCTATTTCCATCGCGGAAAACAATTCGGTTACCATGAAAACCTCCCCATCGTGAAAATCTCCGATGCGCCTGCGGGCAGCTACCGCTACCTCATGTTTTCAAAAGCGGCGGACGACGGGAAGTAATAATAACATATTCCGTCAATCCACGTCCGTGCAACCGGCAGCCAAGGAACCGCTCGCCGCGACAAGACGCTCGACCTGCCGCCAATTGGTGAGGGTATCAATCCCGGCGGAAATGACAGCCTATCGATTTTTCGTTGTGCATGGCAGCCTCGACCACGATCTGGGCGGATACGATGCCGTTGCGCAGCTCGATCATGTCGCGATTGACGACGGCTTCCTTGTAGAATTTGGTTATCCTGTGGGCATGGTAATTAAGGTCCGCATAGGCGCGTTCAAGGCCTTTGCGGGTCCTGATGATGCCGGCATGATTCCACATGGTCATCTTGATGAGATTCCAATCCTGGTAAATGAGCGTCGGCTCGAACGTTTCGGGATTGGACGGCGTCTTCCAGTCTGGGATGGATTCCAGGCGGCCCTGCTTGACCGGCTTGAAGGCGGCAGCGATATGCTCCGCGGCGCGCACGCCCCACAGGAGGCCCTCGAGCAGGGAAGTGGAAGCCAGGCGGTTGGCGCCGTGAACGCCGGTGCAGGAAACTTCTCCGACCGCGTACAGTCGCCGTATAGACGTGCGGCCGTCCTTGTCCACCTTGACGCCGCCGCAGAAATAATGCGCAGCCGGCGTGATAGGGATGGGTTCCCGCGAAATGTCCAAACCTCCCTCGAGGCATGTCGTGTATATCCGGTTGAAGCGTTCTTTGATGGGCTTCTCGCCCTTGTAGAAACCTGCCAGGTCCAGGAGCATGTAATTCGAGCCCTGCAGGGCCATTTCCTCGTAAATAGCCCGCGCCACCACGTCGCGAGGGGCAAGGTCGCCCAGGTCCGAGTAGGAACCCATGAACTGCCGGCCGCTCCTGTCGATGAGCCTTGCCCCTTCTCCGCGGAGCGACTCCGAGACGAGAAAGCGCCGTATATCCTTGTGGTAGAGCGCGGTAGGATGGAACTGGATGAATTCCGCGTTTATGATATCCGCCCCGGCGCGCTGGGCCATGCTGATGCCGTCGCCCGTCGACTCGGGGGGATTCGTCGTATACTGGTAAATATTACCTAACCCGCCGGAGGCGAGTATCACGGCGCCGGCGAGCATCGCGTGAATCTGCCCGCTCTCGTTGTCCAGCGCGTAGAGCCCGAACACCTCCCGCTCCTTGTACAATTCCTGGCAATCGCCCGAATGGTGGTTGTTGGTTATAAGGTCTATCGCGGTGCAGGAGGATTTCACGGGAACGCCGAGGGCGGCCGCCCGGCGAACGAGGCCTTCCTGGATCACGTCGCCCGTATGGTCGTCGTAGTGAAGAATTCTTCTCGCCGAGTGGGCCGCTTCCTCGGTATAGTCCAGGTTGCCCTGGGAATCCTTGCTGAACTCGATACCCGCCTTGCCCACGAGGAAATCGAAAACAAGTTTGGGACCTTCCTCGGCCAGGAGGCGTACGGCTTCGCGGCTGTTGTAGCCGCAGCCCGCCGTGACGATGTCGGAAGCCAGCGCTTCGGGGCTGTCGCCTTCGCGCCAGGCGATGATGCCGCCCTGGGCGTAGTTGGTATTCGTCTGCTCTATCCTGTCGGCTTTGGTAAGCACGATTACGTCGAGGCCGGCTTCCTTGCAGCTTATCGCCGCGGAAAGCCCGGCGATGCCCGTTCCTATCACGATGACGTCATACGAGTTTCTCATCGAGGGAGTCCTTCGGGACGAGCGCTTCCTTCGGGACGCGAGTTTTCCACGATGGCTATCATGGCGTTGAGGGCGCGCGCGGCGTCGACCTGAACGGACCTGTCCACGGTTACGGGAAACAGGAGACTTGCCCCGGGATCTTCCTCGTGCGCGGCGATGGACTGAAGCGATGCCAGAACGTTGGACAGCTCGATGCGAGCCATGTTGAAGCAATACGACTCGCGCAAGGGGAGAACGCTCAAACTCGGATATTCCGCCGCCAGGCGATGCACGAAACTCGCCTCAGTACCAACGACCCAGGCGCTGCCCGGGGAGGAATCGCGTATCGCCTTGAAGATGGCCTCCGTGGAACCGGACAGGTCGGCGGCAGCTACCACGGCTTCGTCGCACTCGGGATGCACGATCACCTTGACGGCGGGATTTTTCTTCCTCGCCGCATCGATATCGGCCACGGTGAAACGCTTGTGCACGTGGCAGGAGCCGTCCCACAGGAACAGGACGCCTTTTGCCGGGTCGGCGCCTTCGCGCCCGGTAACGGTTCCGTCGCGGTTCACGGTAAATATTTTATCAGGATCGAGCTTCATGGCCCGGGCCGTATTGATTCCCAGATTGTAGTCCGGCCCGAAAAACATTGGCCGGCCGAGCTTCAGGTAGTGCTCCATGACGAGGCGCGCGTTGCTGGACGTGCAGATGGAGCCGCCCCGCCTTCCGGTCAGCGCCTTCATGTCGGCATAGGAATTCATGTAGGTTACGGGCGCGAGGCTCACGCCGCGCATCGCGTCGAGCTTTGCCAGCACGGCCTCCGCCGCGGCCGCGTCGATCATGTCCGCCATGGGGCAGCCGGCGACCGGATCCGGGATAAGCACGGTCTGGCCCGGACGGGCCAGTATCGCCGCGCTCTCGGCCATGAAGCGCACGCCGCAGAACAGGATATACGCGGCGTCGCTCTTGGCGCCTTCCACGGCGAGCTTGTAGGAATCGCCTACGAAGTCGCCGAAGGCGACGATCTCGGGTCTCTGGTAATGGTGCGCGGGCATGACGACGAGGCCGCCCAGCCGTTCGCGCAATTTTCTTATCCCGGCCCTGAGCCCTTCTGAGTCGGCGTCATTCATGTTATAAATTCCTTTCCTGCTTGAGCGAGAAATCGAAGACGCTCACGGTATGGGTAAGCTCGCCGAACGAAATGTAGGTAAGGCCCGAATCCGCGAGCAGCGACAGGCGCTCGATGGTCATGTTGCCCGACGCCTCCGTCTCCGCGCGCCCCGCGACTATCCTGACCGCCTGCCGCATGGTGTCGTCGTCCATGTTGTCCAGCATGATGCGGTCCGCCCCGGCCTCCATGGCCTCGCGCACGTCGTCGAGGGTTCGCGCCTCCACCTCGATCTTGAAGCGGTCGTTCCAGCGTGCCTTGATTTTCCTGACCGCGGGGGTAATGCCGCCCGCGGCGTCGATGTGATTATCCTTGAGCATGACCATGTCATAAAGCCCCATGCGGTGATTCTGTCCGCCGCCCGTGGCCACGGCGTACTTCTGCAGCGCGCGAAGCCCGGGAATCGTCTTGCGGGTGTCCAGCACGGTCACGAAAGGAGTGTCCGCGCGGGGGCTCCGGCTTCTGGCGGCCTCGACGAATTTTCTCGTCTTGGTGGCGATGCCCGACAGGTGCGAGATGAAATTCAGGGCCGTGCGCTCGCCGGTAAGTATCGATTTTGTAGATCCGCTCACGCGAGCCACGATATCGCCTGAGTCGACCGCGTCGCCGTCCTTCTTGAAAGTCTCCACGGTCAGGGTATGGTCCAATTCGGCGAAAACGGCAGTAAAAACATCGATACCGCACAGCGTGCCGCTATCCTTGGCCAGGAGCTTGAAAACGCTCCGCTCTCCGCTGCAAAAAAGGACGGCGCTGGTGATGTCGCCGTCCGTCCCTAGATCTTCGGCCAGCGCGGATTTAATCAAGGCGCTGTATTGTTTTGCTTCCATGTCAGCAGTATAAACTCTCGGGTATCAAGTTTCCAGACCTTCTACTCGAAATCCCCGGAAAGTTGCGCCCGGTAGAGGCGCGAATACAGGCCCTGCAGTTCAAGAAGCTCCTCGTGCGTGCCGTTTTCCATTATTTTCCCGTTATCCATGACGAGAATCCGGTCGGCGTCGCGTATCGTGCTCAGGCGGTGGGCTATCACGAACGTGGTGCGGTCGCGCATGAGCGCGCGCAGCCCTTTCTGCACATGAATCTCCGTTCGCGTGTCCAGCGAGCCGGTTGCCTCGTCCAGCACGAGGATGCCCGGCTCGGCGAGCGCCGCCCGCGCGATGGCCAGAAGCTGCCGCCTGCCATGCGAAAGCTCGCTGCCGTTTTCGGACAGTACCGTGTCGAACCCGGCGGGCAGCCGCTCGATGAAGGGCAAAGCCCCGGCAGCCTCGCACGCGCGCCGGAGCGTGGCCTCGTCGGCATCGGGCTTGCCGTAACGCAGGTTGTCGCGGATGGTTCCGGGAAAAAGCCACGCGTCCTGCAGCACTACGCCGAACTGCCTGCGGTACGGAACGCGGGAATAATTTTGTATAACGACGCCGTCGAGGCGCACCTGGCCCGACTGAGCGTCGTAAAACCGCGAGAGGAGATTGACCATGGTGGTCTTGCCGGCCCCCGTAGGCCCCACGATGGCGGTGCAGCTTCCCGCCGGCGCGGCGAACGAGGCATGGTCCAGGGCCATCGCCGCGTCAGGGCCGGATGCATAAGAAAAGGTAACGTCGTCGAAGTCTATGTCGCCCCGCACGTCTTGCGGCGCCACCGATTCCGGGGTATCGGCCCGCTCCTCCGCCTCGTCCAGCACCTCGAACACGCGCTCGGCCCCGGCAAGCGCGGACATCAGGGCCGTGGCCATATTGGCGATCTCGTTGAGGGGCCGGATGAACTGCCGCGAATACACGAGGAAACTCGCGATCGTGCCCACCGCGATGGATCCTCCGGCCGCAAGAAGGCCGCCCACGAGCGCAATGCCCGCGAAGCTCAGGTTGTTGATCACGTTCATGAGCGGCATGAGAAAGCCCGCCCAAACCTGGGCTTTGGCGCCCACGTCGCACAGCTCGCCGTTCAAGCCCGCGAAACGGTCCATGGCGCCTGCCTCGCGACCGTAAACCCGCACGGTGGAAAGGTTCGTGGCCATCTCTTCGATGTGCCCGTTGAGCTTTCCGAGGGTTGCCTGCTGCGCCTTGAACAGCGGCTTGGTATGCCGGGCTATGGTGGCGGAAAGTAAAAACAGCAGCGGGGCGGAGGCAAGCGCCACCAGCGACAGCGCAGGGCTCAGAATGAGCATCATGGCGAGGCTGCCCAGCACGGTAATGCTTCCGCCGAGGAGGCTCACGACCGACTGCGACACGGCCAGCGACAGCGCATCGGTGTCGTTGGCCAGGCGGCTCATGATGTCGCCATGGCTCCGGGTATCGAAATAGCGAAGCGGCAGGCGGTCGAACTTGCCGAAAAAAGCGACGCGAACGGCATGTACCATGCGCTGGGTGGCCGAAGCCACGAGCCAACTCTGGCTGAAGGACAAGGCGGCCGAACAGACGTAGGCCAGCGCCAGCGCGGCGAGTATCCGCAGGAGCACGCTCAAGTCGCCGGACAGTCCCATGGCGTCCACGGCCTTGCCTACGAGGCGCGGGGCGGTCAGCACCAAAGCCGCGTCGAACACCGCAAGCCCCATGATGACGGCTACCGTTTTTTTCTCGGCGGAGAACAAGCCCAGGATGCGCCGCAGCGTCCGCTTGAAGTCGCGCGGTTTTTCGTTGCCCGCGCGGAAACGGGCTCCGCCCATTCCGCCTATCTGGCCGGCACCGCCGCCGGGACGTCCCGGACCGCCGGGAATCATTTTCATGTCGGCCGCGCTGGGCTCGGTTCTATTCGGGCTTGGCATCAAGCACCTCCTTGCCCAGCTGCGAAACGCAGATATCGCGATATATGGAACAGTCGCGCAAAAGACGCGCGTGCGTGCCGAATCCGGCGACGCTGCCTTCCTCGAGCACCAGCACTGCGTGCGAGCGCATGGCGGTGGCCGCGCGCTGGGTAATCCATAGACACGACAACCCCTGGCCCAAGCCTTGAATAGCCTTGCGTATCTTCGCCTCGGTTATCACGTCCACCGCGCTGGTGCAGTCATCCAGGAGAAGGAGGCTGTCCCCGCCGGCCCGCCTCCGCGAGAGCACGCGAACGAGGGCCCTGGCCAGCGAGATGCGCTGCCGCTGCCCGCCCGAAACATTGATGCCGCCGCGCCCCAGGAGGCTTTCGTAACCCTGCGGAAAGGCGCGGATAAATTCGTCCGCCTGGGCTATGCGCGCTGCCTCCTCGACGAGTCCGCGATCGGCGCCCGGCCATCCCCAGGCTATGTTATCGTGGATGCTAGCCGTAAAAAGCGAAGGATTTTGAGGCGCAAGCGCAAGCATTGCCCGCAATTCTGGCAGGTCGAACCGGCCGACGTCCCGGCCATGCACCAGGATATTCCCGCCTTGCAGGGCATAATTGCGTGTTATGAGCTGGGTCAAAGTCGATTTCCCCGCGCCGGTGGACCCGATAACCGCGCACACCTGACCCGCCGGCAACGAGAAGCTGACCGAGCGGAGCGCCGGGATTCCGGGACCGGATGGATAAAAAAAATTAACCGACCTGCAGGCCAGCGCAGCGGAATCAGCCGGCCGGGCCTACGTTGCCGCCGGCGCGGAACGAAGCGCGGCCGATCGCCCCGGACTGCCCGTTGCCGCTCCGGCAGCCGCCGCGGAATCAAAAAGCTCGCGGATTCGTTTCCATGAGGCGCTGGCGCGCACGAACCACGAAAAAACGTGCGAGATTACCGTAAGCGCGAACAGTATCTGCGTCATGTAGCTTATGAACGCCACGACCTTGCCGACAGGCACTTCGCCCAGACGCACCCGCAACCCTCCCAGCCACAGGATTGCCACCAGGCCCAGGTTAACCGTAATGGCGGATGCCGGCCCAAAGATGGCCGCCACTTTTGCCGCGCGCCGCGACGAATCCGCGAGGCTTTGGCTCGTGGCCCCAAAGCGGGTAGCCTCGTCGCCGAATCTGTCAAAGGCCTTTACCACGCGCACGCCGCCTAAAAAGCTGCGCGCCGCCGCGTTCAGGGAATCCAGCGCCTTTTGCACGGTTACGTACATCGGAAAGCCCAGCTTCATGTTCAGCACCACCAGTAGCGAAACCACGAGCACCGCCGCCAGCGCGATGGGCGCCAAGGTTGGCTCAAGGCGATTGGCCATGATGAGGCTCCCGATGCACACGATGGGCGCCTTGGCGAATATGCGCATCATGCCGTTTACGAAAGTCTGCACTTGGTTAACGTCGTTCGTCTGCCTGGTCACGAGCGATGCCGCGTCGAAACCGTCGGCGGTAACGGCCTGCAGGTGTATCATGGTGGAAAACAAATCCGCCCGCAGGCGCGCCGCGAATTTGTACGCCACGACGCTGGCCACGATATTCCGGCCTATCGCCCCGATAGCCCCGATTGCCGCCACCCCTATCATGCGCAAGCCCAGCGCGATGACGAGCGCGTTGTTTCCGGTGGAAACTCCTTCGTCCAGCACGCGCGACATGATGGTCGGTTGCAATAAATCGCAGACGGATTCCAGAGACAGGAACAGGAGCGCCAACAGGAACGGCAACGAGTAACGTATCAAATACGATAACAATATTTCTTTCGAAGTCCGCGGCCGCTTTGAGAGGCCGCCCGAATCGTGATCGGCGGTTGTAGTCATGATGCGCCATAGTAAACCGCCCGGGAGAGCTTGTACAGGGACAGGTACCAGTCGCGGCCTAAACGGTACCTGTCCCCGCCGTATATAAAAACAGCATAAAAAAAACAGCCGCTGTTCCTTGCGGGACGGCGGCTGTCGATCAATCCGTGATTTTTTACGTTAGAACAGCATGTCCATAACGAAAGCCTGGGCATAATTCGCCATGTCATTGGTAAGGTATGTATCCACGAGACGCCCAAATTCGGGAATATTGGCATCCAGGAGCTTGATGGCATCCGCGTAGGAATAGGAATTGGACCACAGCTGCGTTCCGTCCGCGGAATGGCTCGTAAGGGAAGCTACTCGCCCTTCAACATCGTATGCGCCAAGATAATAGCCGTTGATTGCGTTGGCTTTGGCCGCATCGAGAACATTCAGGCGAATATTGTTACCGTCAGCGAGGAATTGAAAAGTCTCCAGAAGGATGTTATCGCCGTTGTAATGCAATATCTCCAGCTGGGCTTTAACCAATTCGTCGAACATCGCGAAAGGATCCACCGAGCGGATAGCGGTCAAGGTAAGCGGGAGCGATGGGCCCGTATATTTATACTCGAACCACTGAAGCAGTTTCCCGTCGCTGCTTACGTTCAGGCGAGTTGGAATCTGGCTGGTGTCATAAATAATCTCATATTCAAGAGGAAGAAGCAGCATGGCTCCCGTGGTAACGGCTTTGGTGGGATACCCGGAAACCGAGTCGTAAGTCAACGCTACGTCCAACGCGAGCGTCGTACCGTAATAGCTGGACTTGCGGCTGATCCGGTGATCCGTACCCCAGGTAAGTTGCATGGACACAGGCTTGGCCACCCGGCCGTCCGTCCTCGTTATTTTTTGAGGATACCAGTCTTTATCCATTACGATTTCAGATTCGCCGTTTTCATCGTAATAATAGTAGGTATACGACAGCGCACCCAAAGCGGTATAGGCGGCTGCGTCGGGCATAGCCGGAATCGTCAATGTCGGGGTAGTAGGCCTCGTTAATGAAACAAGTGCGCGGGAGGACGCTTTTACGGTTGCGGCCGTTTTACCGTAGACCCTCGTTATGGAAGGCTTGATCTCGTTTTTAAAAGTCGTGTATTCGTATTGCGTATAATCGGTAAGCGTATCGCTGCCATCGAAAGCGGCCAACCCAAGAACTTTTTCCGCCAGGGTATCGGTGCCATAGGAATAGCGCTTGGTCCACTGCAGCGCGTTAGCCCCGTTAAACTCCCTGATGGACTCCACGAGAGCGCCGGTATAGGTAGACACTCGATACCAACCAAGCGTATTGGTGGCATCATAGTAGGCAGCGAAACTCTGGTTGCCGGCGGCGTCGTATTCGTACAGATAGCTGTACTGAAGCACTCCGGCGGAAGAATACTTCTGCTGCTGTTTTTCCTTGCCGCCGGCGGTATAGTAATGCTCGACGTAATACTGCAGAACACCGGCTTTGGTAGAGTACGAGTACATCTTGCCGTCGGGCACGATGTCGGTAATCGTGCAGACAAGCTGATCCTCGGGTATCGAAATATCGCCGACTTCCAAGAAACTGAACGTGCACGAGGCAAGCATGGCGGCAAGAAAAAGCATGCCGATTATTTTTGAGGCTATTGCCTTCATATAAGTATCTCCTTTACAAGAAGCCCGTTTCGAAATACCATTTCAGCGTTCATGATGTTTCATGATGAATTGACTATACCTGCTATTTTCACAATTATAACACGAGAAGGAACAAAAACCATGACTTTTACGCGCAAATTAGTTTTTCTAGCCCTGGTTTTGTCGGTAAAAGCCGGCTGGGCCCAGATTGAGGTCGAGTTAACCGCGCCAAAACTCAAGCCGGGCATGGCCGCGCTGGAAGTAATGCTGCAAGCCGCGGCAGAATCCTTTTCGGGAAATATCGTGTCGATTATCGAACCATCACTGTCCAAGCCGCTTTTTATGCAAGCCTTCACAGGGGCCACGATTACGGCTTCCTTGCTGCCCGGCCAACTCCAGTCCAACCGCGGGGTGGCATTTTCAATGGGAAGCGCCGCATCCGTCTGGTCGGCAAACTATTCAGAGGAAACCATAACCAGCCTCAAGGACATCGGCATGAATACCGATCTTGAGGCGGGTACATGCATCATGCCCCTTCTGGCTCAATTTTCCGTACCGTTGAAAGGCATCCTGCCGGGCTTGGATGTGGGGGGATACTTGGGGTACATGAAAATCTCGGGAAGCACGATTGGCATTCAGTCGTTTTCCACCGGCGCCTTCTCGGGGCTTCTCCTGTTCGGCCCTGAAAACGACGACTCCGGATCCATATTCAGCTGGCAGGGAATCAAACTGTCGCTGGGCGGCGGCTACTCTCAAGGCACCTTGAGCATGACCGTCGCGCCTGGCCCCATCTACCAGGATATTCCAATCGACGCGGACGGCGCCGGTCCCCTGGTGCCGCAAATCGCCACCATCAGCATAGAACCTTCAATTGACGCAGGGGTACGAAGCATCGTGGCCGGAGCCCGTATATTCGGTTCCACGGGAATCACGCTTTTCAACGCGCTGAAGCTTTCGGCGGGAGTCGGATTCAGCGTTGCTCAAGGAAACTCGGCTATCAGCATCGAAGCCGACGAACCGATCACGGTAAAAGGCTACTTGGCCGGCCTCGTGGAGACGGACGGTAGCATCAGCGTCAGTGGAACTACCGCAAAAACGGAGACGTTTTCCTTTTCGCCCTACCTGTCGTCCAATATCAGTTTTCGCGTGGGGGCCTTCAACATAGCGCTCCCCCTCGTATGGAATATCAAAAAAGGCCTCGGCGCGGCCGTACTCGTGGAGTTGCGCCCTTGGAACTGATCCGCGCGCGCAGGCGATGCCCGGGACCCGGGGTCGCGGCGATTATGTTATTTATTATTATCTCAGGGTCGGTTCTCGCCGAGGGCGCCGCATGGCCCGGCCCCGCGTTTATCACCGCCAGCTCGTGGGAAGCTCTCTTGGCCGCGCCGATAGCCGGAACTCCGGATCTGACGGCCGGTTTCGGGGCAAGGGCGGGATTCTTCGCCGAGGGCATCAAGCCGCTCAAGGGCCTCGGCGCAGGAATGGCAATCTCGTATGCCTGGCTGAATTCAAGCGGAGGAACGATCATCCCTGCCGTAGGCGCGGCCGGCGAATTCTCGTTCCGCATTCCCGTCGCACGTATTTTTTCGCTGCGCCCCAAACTTGAATTAGGCGCCGCATATTCGCCTTCGGCCGCCGGGGGAACTTGGAGCGTGGATATGGCCGCGGGTTTCAGCATGGCGTTCCTGATGGGCAGCCGCAACTACGTCGTGCTTTCCCCAATGGCCCGCTGGACGCCTTCGCTCGTCAACAGGCTTACCCTGAGCCTATCCCTGGGAACCCGCACGGAATCGGTATGGATGCGGCAACTGCCCATGCCCGTGCCGAGCCTTGCCGGAGTTCCCGCGCTGTACTCCCCCGACGGTGACGGCACGGACGACGATTTTACCGTACGCCTGGATTGCGAGAATATTCGACAGGTACGGTCATGGTCCATAACCATACTGGATTCTCAGGAAAAAGTTTTCCTGTCTCGCTCCGGTCTGGGCATTCCTCCCGTGGAATACACGTGGGACGGCGTTTCCGACGACGGCAGGCTCGTGGACCCGGCAGCCGACTACCGGTTCATCTATTCAATAAAAGATTCGCTGGGGCGAAGCTCGGAGGCCGAGTCGCGGTTTACGGTGGACATCCTCGTAATCAAGACGGGGAACCAATATAAGATCAGGGTTCCGTCTATCCTGTTTCCTTCCAATTCCGCGGACCTCGCCGGCACGGAGTGGATGGTGTCCGCGAACAGCAAAGTATTGAACAGGCTCGTAACGCTGTTCGCGCGCTTTCCCGAATACTCCATAATCGTGGAAGGCCACGCCAACTCGCTCTATTGGCAAAATACCGCCTCGTTTACCGCCGAACAAAAAAACGAGCTCGTGCCCCTTTCGCAATCCCGCGCCGATTCCGTACGGGCAGCGCTCGTAAGCCTGGGTATCGCCAGCGAACGGATACAGGCTCGCGGGGTCGGAGGCTCGGAACCGATCGTTCCATTCGAGGATGCGGAAAACGCATGGAAAAACAGGCGCGTGGAGTTCATCCTTAAAAAACAATAACTCCCTGGCTCCCTGCGGGAATCCCTTGGTCGGAACTGGATTTTTCAACATCATAGACCCAAAAGCCCTTACGTTCACGGAGGCTAAAGCCAGGCTCTCCGGATGCTTCTCAGCTTCCGAGATCCAGGAAATGGTCGCGCTTGCGCAGTCGCTTAAAAGAGTCACCGAGGACCAATACGAAAACGACGCGGCATTTTTCGGCGAGGTTTTTGACGAGGA
Organism: uncultured Treponemataceae bacterium; assembly: GCA_964485395.1. Classification (GTDB taxonomy): domain Bacteria; phylum Spirochaetota; class Spirochaetia; order Treponematales; family UBA12059; genus JANNSO01. Next base: position 122,899 of record CAZAJF010000006.1, read on the forward strand.
ACTGCTTGCGGTCCTGTCCTCGGAGGCAGGGCTCTAAAGATACCAGTCGTCCGCCTGATACTCGTCTACGGTATCCTCGAATCCGCACCCTCGGCAAACAAAACTCAAAAAAGCCTCTCCGCTCCACCGTCCAGCCTTGATCGGCGAAAATTCCGCAAAGCTTGCATGCTCCTTCGGACACAGGCCGCCTCCTTTACCCAGGAATTCCGGATCCGCCGTCTTTGCGGTTATAAATTTTTGCGATAAATTCTTTGTAACTATAATTTTCCTCGAGGATCGCCCTGAAGTCAGCCTCGGAACAGGTTTCATCGGGAAACAAGAATCCCGCGATGGTGTCCTGCCTGCGAAAAACGTATAACCCCGACGGGCTCTCGAAGCGCCAGCTGTACATGAGGGAATCTTCGGAATCTTCCTCGATGAATACGGAGCCGTTCCGGAGGAGCGTCGCTAATTCAAGCGATTCAGCCGGACTCATTTGACGCCATCCCGATCCGGGCTGCCGTCGCTGCGCAGACGCCCAAGAAACGCCTGAACGTCCAAAGGCGCCGAAGTGCTGTCACAAGCCCCGAATATCGCCCGTACTTCGTCGGCATACTCCGGATAATTCCGAAGCAAACCGGCGAGCGCGTCAAGCGCGAAACTCCTGGCTGCTGCGGACGGATGCATGGCCAAAGCGGACAGGAGCCGAATATTCTTGGACTTCCAATACTTCCAGTACAACAGAAGGGCAAACACCTTCCTGGCTCCTTCGCGTACGGCTTCGTCGTCCGTTTTCCACACCTCGAAAAAAGCAGCGGCGCCGGCCTTCTCGTCCGCGGCCTCGATCACCGGCCGCAGCAGACTGTCCATTTCCGGCGAAAACTTGTGCAGCTCAAGATAATCGTGGTCCCCGAAATAGCTGAAGCCGTGGTGCCAAAAAAAGAGCCTTCCGCATTCCGGGCAGTGCCTGATGCACTGGCTTCCTGTATCCGGCTGCCCCGGAATTCGCTTCAGCGAATCCGCTGCACCCATTTTGGCACGGTACGCGGGAGCCGCTTCGTCCAGCATGTCCCAAGGGTCCTCGAGATACTCACTTTCATCCAGGAGAGCACACACACTGCACAATGCTCCATCGACAGGGTCCATCCGTTTAAAGTGTCGCCTACCGGCAGCTTCCTGTCAACGAATCCGGTTTCATGGATTTCCTTGGAGCAGGCTGTAAATCGTGGATGACAATGCAGCGAGCACGCTGCCGGATATCGTGAGCGACAGCCCTGCGTGAATCTCGCCCGATTCGGCGCCCCTGCCAAAAGCATCGGCCATGTTTCCCAAGCCCCAAACCATCAGCGCGATGCCGCCTGCGGTTCCAATCATGGATGCTACGCGGCTTACAACGAGACTCGGCCCCTGGGGTTGCGCAATAATCAGCGTGTATTCCGGCGGCGGCGGCGGAAGAAACCCCTGGTCTAGCTCCGGCGCTACGGGATCGGCATGAAGCATCGATGCGCAAAACAGTAGAACCATTAAGGCTGCAAGAGCATTTCTTTTCATGGAAAGAACAGTAAGGCAATCGCGGGGAAGCAGTCAAGTAAGCACCAAGAGCTATAGTTTCGAAGTAAAAGTCCAGGGAATCATGGAATCCGCCACCCGCATGCCCGAGTCAGCCGGGGATGAAAAATAAGCTTGCATAGCCGGCAACTCCGGAGTATCCTCAATTCATGAGTACACGAAGCAGAATATATTCAAGCGCCTCCGAGGACCGACTGGAGATGCTGATCGAGAAACGGCTTGTTCCGGGAGCGGACAAGAAAAAAATCGACGAACGCATCTGGGATCTGTTCGGCGAGGATTGGGCCGTCATGTTTACCGACCTTTCCGGATTTTCAAGGCGCGTGGCGGAGTTCGGCATCATCCATTTCCTTCAGACCATACAGGAATCGGAGCGGCTCCTCATTCCCGTAATAGAGGACTACGACGGCATCCTTCTCAAAGTCGAGGGCGACAGTTTCCTGGTTATTTTCCGCAATGCGCAAAAAGCGCTGCAATGCTCCATCACGATGAATAAAACGCTCGACGACTATAATGTGGACAAATCGGCGGAGGATAAAGTCCTCCTCTGCGTGGGCTTGGGTTATGGCAGGATGCTGCGGATCGGCGATGCCGACGTTTACGGCTCCGAGGTGAATTTTTCCAGCAAGCTGGGAGAGGACACCGCCAAGGCCGGTGAAATTCTCGTTACCGCCGACTTTATGGAAAAATGTACGGGGCTGCCAGGTTTTTCCATGGTCGCCATAGACGACGTCCCTTCCGGATGCAAAGGCGCATATAAAGTAATCGCCGGATAATCCCGGCGCGCCCATGTCGGATGCTAGTTGAGCAACGCGTTGAGCTCCTTCTGGAATTTAAGCAGGGAAGCTTCTACTTTCGGGATTATGTCTTTCTTGTTCTGCTGAATTACGTGGTAATACTCGGCGAAGATCATTGGTTTCGTCAACGCCACGACCTTGCCCGCCAATCCGTATTTCTTCATGGGGTCGTCCAGCGCGCCAAGTACGGCAAGTAGTATGTCGATCCTCTTTTTATCGAGCATCTGTATTCCGCCGTTTACATCGACAACCGGTTCAGGCACGGCCCCCATACTTTTTACCGCGCCTTCCTGCGTCCGGTTTCCCTGGGTCACTCCGATGATCACGCCCTTGAACGATGCAAGCGCATTTAGTTCCGCGGCCCTATCAGTCATTACATAACCAAAGATCTCATATTTAAAAAGCGGTTTTTCTCCGAATCCTACCTTGGTTCCTTTGGTAATCTCGTTTTTAATGGCGGTGGCCGAAGTAAATATCAGGGAATCGACTTCCCCGCTTTCGATCGCCCAGGATTGTCTCGCGGTAGGAAATTCAACGAAAACGACCGTATACCCGGCGTCCGCGTATATTTTTACGAACAAGTCCCGAAGTTCCTTGCCTGCGGATGGCCCCACGCCCATTTTTATTTCAGGCTTGACTTGGGCAAAAGACGAAACGGCTATCAAAACCGCGAATACCGATGCGACGAACTTTCTTTTCAAAATATTTCTCCTATGCTCAATCCGAGATAATGGAAAACCAATAATCATTTAATTATCAAGAATGCGGGAAGGAAAAACAATGTTTCCCGACAATTTTTCTCCGGTGCGGATTTCCCAGGTGCGTTTGCGGCACCATTTGACCCTCCCGTCATTAACCATTAGATTAGTAATCAGGTTATACGGGAGGTTCCATGTCGGTAGAACGAAAAAAACAAGTACCCAGCGATATCGAGATCGCTCAGTCGGCAATCATCAAACCCATCGTCCAGGTAGCGGAAGACTACGGGATCTGCAACGAGGGCATCGACCATTTCGGCAAGTACAAGGCCAAGGTGCGCCTCGAGTTCCTCAAGCAGAATGAAAACATGCCAAAGCGGGCCAAATACATCGACGTCACCGCCATGTCCCCCACCCCGCTCGGCGAAGGAAAAACGACGACGACCGTAGGGCTTACGCAAGGCTTGGGTAGAATCGGCAAAAAGGCCATCGCCGCGATTCGACAGCCGAGCATGGGCCCAACCTTCGGCATCAAGGGCGGCGCGGCCGGCGGCGGCTACAGCCAGATCGTTCCGATGGAAGACTTCAACCTGCACCTTACAGGCGACATCCACGCCGTTTCGGCCGCCCATAACCTGTGCGCCACCGCCTTGGACGCGCGCATGTTCCATGAAAGCCGCTGGTCGGACTCGTTTTTCGAGAAACAGGGTCTAAAAAAACTTAACATCGACCCATATCAAGTGATGTGGCGCCGCGTCGTGGACATGAACGACAGGCCGCTTCGCAACATACTCCTTGGCGTCGGCGGCGTCGACAACGGCCCGCTCCGCCAGAGCGGCTTCGACATCGCGGTTAGCAGCGAGGTCATGGCCATACTCGCGCTGTGCAAAAACCTTCGGGACCTCCGGGAGCGCATGGGCCGAATCGTCCTGGGCATAGACAAGCAGGGCAAGCCCGTCACCACCGAGATGCTCGGCGTAGCCGGGGCCATGACCATCCTGCTCAAGGATGCCATCAAGCCCAACATACTGCAGACCCTCGAGGAACAGTTGGCGTTCGTGCACGCCGGTCCTTTCGCCAACATAGCCCACGGCAACTCGTCCATCATCGCGGACCTCATAGCCACCAAGATTGGCGACTACGTCGTAACCGAAAGCGGTTTCGGCGCAGACATGGGATTCGAAAAATTCGTGGACATCAAGTGCCGAAGCTCGGGTATCTATCCAGACGCCGCCGTGCTCGTGGTAACCGTCCGCGCGCTCAAGATGCACGGGGGCGGCCCCAAAGTTTCGCCGGGCAAGAATCTCGCCAAGGAATACACCGCGGAAAACCTGGAACTCGTAAAAAAAGGCCTGGCCAACATGATAGCCCACCTGGGCATCGTACGAAAATTCGGGGTACCCGCCGTCGTGGCCATCAACGCCTTTCCCAGCGACACGCAGGCAGAGTGGGACCTCATCAAGGACGCCGCGATCAAGGCGGGCGCCTTCGATGCCGTGGTTACCAAAAACTGGGCGGAAGGCGGCGACGGCGCCGTGGACCTGGCCAACGCCGTGGTCAAGGCAGCCGAAAAGCACAGCGACGTTCGGCCCTTCTACCCGCTGGAACTTTCCGTTAAGGAAAAAATCGAGCGCATCGCGCGCGAAGTATACGGTGCCGACCACATCACCTACTCCGCTGAGGCCGACAAGGCGATCGACACCTTCAGCGAGCTCGGCTATGGAGACTTGCCCATCTGCATGGCAAAAACCCAGTATTCGCTTTCGCACGACCCCGCGCTCAAAGGCGCGCCCAAAGGATTCATCTTCCCCATCAACGACGTTCGCCTCGCAGCGGGCGCCGGTTTCATCTACCCGCTTTCGGGCGAGATAAACACCATGCCCGGTCTCTCCAGCAAACCCGGCTACCACGGCATGGACATCGATCCCGACACGGGAAGGGTCATCGGATTATCGTAAATATTTTTTAGCGGCGGAGGCTGCTTGACCGCAGCCGATGCCGCTAACGGGTGCTCCGATAAAACCCGCGCGCTCAACGCCTTATTCCAAAAGCCTGCGCTATGCCGTGGCCAGTCCGGCTCAGCATCGTATCGGCATGCCCGCCCGGACCCGAAATTACCGCGGCTCCCCTTGAGCCGAGAAAATCCAGCTCTTCGCCCGACAAGCATCCCAAAGCCTCATCCTCTTTTCCATACACATAGGTAAGCGTTGAAAGATCGAGGTTTTTCATGCGTTCCATAAACGGGATTCTTCCCAGGCTGGCCATTAATCTTGCGCTGGCAAGGAATATCGCATCTGTGCGCTTCGTTTCGGGAATCATGAGTTCGGTACCCTTCCTGTAACTCGGCCAATATCCTTGATCCAACGCGTCACACAGTTTTTTGTCGATTTTAAGCCGCCCGACGACAATTAAATAGCGATCGGCTACGTCGATTCCTTTTTCGGAAATCAATGCTTGAACCAGATTCGCGCCAAATGATATCCCGACGATAAAAACTTTTTTATCCATCTGTTTATAATATCTCGCGACTTTGCTTAAATACTCGACGCTCTCCGCATTGTATCTCTGGGCTTCCAGAGCCGAAATTTCCCCTTTCAGCAAATTAGGGTTGAGCGACTGTGCCTGATGAACGCTTACAAGAAGGCATTTTGACGTACCTGTTATCGAAGAGATTCTCCCTAAATCGGTCATATTAAGCGCCGATTGCGGTCCGCCCTGCGAAAACAGGATTACCGTGTCGCTTTCGGCATTGCCCGTCGAATAAATCAGTGGCGCTATTTCCCGCATGGTGATACTTGTTTTTTTTTGCTGCCCATAGGACGGCAATCCAAAAACCAATGAAAATCCCGAAAAAATCAAGAAGGGAAAACTCTTGAAAAAATTGCTTTTGCGCATCGGATCGCCTCTTTCATTGTACAGGTCTTTTTGCCTAACCATATGGCCCATGTCAATTTCGATCCATCCCGCTAAATAGTCAAACTAACTTTGGTTCGGGCAGGAATTATTTTGAACAATGTAGCGTTAGAAACAATTCCCATGCCCGAATCCCGATCTTGGCAAAATCTGGCAATCCGCTATAATTATAATCATAGCGATCAGGGTAAGCCCGATAAAAAGCGGGAACACCGCCGTCCTCGCCCGGGAAGCCTTAGCGGCTCAAGGGTATCATGAAAACAAACCTATTAAAAACAAGGATGGATTATGAACGGCGTATATGATAACCTCAAGCCCAGGGATTCAGTCGAATGAGGCGGATGCGGGCAGGGAGATGCAATGAAAAAAAACAATAATTATATAACCAAGCTTGATATGGGCATCGAAAGGCTTTTCAGGGCTGCGCTTTCCATCTCCCTTACGAGCTTCCCCCGCGCCGTTTTCTTCGCCAAGGCGATCGCGCATCAGGCACGGGCAAAATCCCTGCGCGGAACATGGTCGGCGCAAAACCTCCACGTGCCGCCTTTCATGATCTTCAGCGTTACGCAACGCTGCAACCTGAGTTGTTCCGGATGCTACCACCGGGCTTTCGAGCGCGATCCCGGCGACGAAATAACCTTGGAAAAAATCGAATCCGTCCTGGCGGAAGCCCGGGAACTCGGTATTTCGGCCGTACTGCTCGCGGGAGGCGAACCGCTCGCCAAAAATGGCTTGCTCGATGCGGCGGGGAAATTCCCGGATATCATATTTCCGCTTTTTACCAACGGAATGCTGCTTGACGAGGCCGCCATCGACGTCCTGAAACGGAATAAAAACATAATCCCCATCATCAGCGTGGAGGGTTTGGAAAAAGATACCGACGAACGGCGGGGCAACGGCGTATTCCTGAAAATTGAGACGCTCATGGCCTCGCTCAAAAAGGCGGAAATATTTTTCGGTCTTTCCATCACGGTAAGTTCCGCGAACTTCGATCTCGTTACCGACCCTGCGTTCGTGGAAAAAATGAACCGCTGCGGGGCAAGGCTATTTTTCTACGTTGAATATACTCCGGTAAGCCCGGGTTCCGAAAACCTGGTCTTGAGCGCAACCCGGCGGGCGATGCTTCTCGAGAGTATCAAGGTCTTCCGTAAAAAAACAAAAAGTCTTTTCATCGCATTCCCCGGCGAGGAATCGCTGTTCGGGGGATGTTTGTCCGCCGGCCGGGGATTCATCCATGTCAGCGCAAAGGGAAACGTCGAACCTTGCCCCTTCGCGCCATACTCAGACGCGGACTTGAATACTGTTTCGCTGAAGGAGGCTTTGCAATCCCCATTTTTAAAGGCTATCCGAGAGAACCACGCGGAGCTTTCCGAAACCGGAGGCTGCGCTCTTTGGAATAAGCGGGCCTGGGTACAGTCACTGCTCGAAAAAGCTTGATTTTCCCTCAAGAAACAGTGACAATCCAGGGCATGACACATTCTACACCAACCCTTATAGGGCTTCCTTGGGATTGCAAATCTTCGTTTCTCCGAGGCTGCGCAAAGGCTCCGGCCTTGATCCGGCAGGCGCTTTTCTCTCCGGCCGGGAACATGTGGTCGGAAGACATGACAGACCTCGGCACAATCGGGAACCTGGCCGATGCCGGGGACTTAAGCCTTTCGGACGACGACACAGCCCTGGCGGGAATCGAGGCGGGAATAGCCGCGGTCCTTCAAGGCGGGGGCGTGCCTCTCGCCCTGGGTGGCGATCATGCCGTAACATATCCCATTCTCCGCGTTTTGGGCCGCCATTACCACGGGCTTACAATCCTGCATATCGACGCGCACCCGGATCTCTACGATAATTTCGAGGGAGACAAATATTCCCACGCCTGCCCCTTCGCGCGCATCATGGAAAAAAAACTGGCGGCCAGGCTCGTGCAGATCGGCATCCGAACCATGAACAAGCATCAGTCCGAGCAAGCCAAGCGCTTTGGCGTACAGGTAATCGACATGAAAACGTGGAAAAACGACATACGACTTGAAGTTAATGGCCCCGTCTATGTATCAATCGACATGGACGGCATCGACCCGGCGTTCGCGCCCGGGGTATCCCACCGCGAACCCGGAGGCTTAAGCGTCCGCGACGTCATCTCGATGATACAATCGTTACCGCAACCCATCGTCGGTGCCGACTTGGTGGAATACAACCCCGGCCGCGACGTGCAGGACCTGACGGCGCGGGTGGCAGGGAAGCTGACAAAGGAACTCGCGGCCGCGATGCTCAGGCACTATGCGGCGGATGCGGTGCAGCACACCGAATTGATGGCGACGCTGCTGCCCGCCGACTATGGGCCGCGCCTCATCGCGGCGATCAAGGATGACGCTGACAGCGCGGCGCGGCTGCGGCTGCTCGAAGCGGGCGAGCTGAAAAACGCCGTGGCTGAGGCAAGCCGGATCATCGACGGCTGGAGCAAACGCACCGACGAAATCCTCGCCTGCGATGCGCAGCGCACGCAG